>NZ_BAAGFN010000002.1:0-342447 GCF_059728535.1 Sporofaciens sp. St.21A7
TTATTAAAGGGGCATACTGCCCTAAAAATAAATCCACATCTTCAATCCCTGCATACGTCCCTAGTATTTCAGGAGATACCACGCAAAGAGCCAAACTGGTCACACAAAGAAGGACAACTCCCAGACCTGTATTCAACACCCAAAGGTAGGAACTAAAATAACGTCCCATCTCTTTTAGATACACAGCCGTAAATACAGAATGTTTCTTGAGGTTGGCTTTCCTTCCTGGGGAGGCTGCATGGTATTGCAAAACATAAGAATTCAGCCTCGCATAACGGCACTCTACAATTTTTACAAATATACAGAAAACCAAAGCCGATAAGCTCCAGAACCCAACATTCCCAGCCAATGAAAAGTAATTCGTATATCGAAACCATGCCGATAAGGAATACAGCCTGCTGACTTGTTCCATGAGGATGACTCCTAAACTGCCGCCAGAAGCACCCGTCTGCATACTGTAGATCCCAATCCCCAGCAAACCTCCTAAAACTGCAAATGAAAAAACAAGAGAAACTATGTTTTTCCTTCGGAATTTAGAAGATACAACCGTAACCAGGACTCCAAGCAAAGAGGCAATGCACATCGGTACAAAAGGCACAAAAACGGCAGATGCCAAGTACATGAAAAAGAATAGCAAATGCGCCGACGCGTAAATCTGCCATATAATCCCTGCCGGGAGCATGAAGAGAATCCCTAACAAGAAATTCAGCAGATAAAGAAACCCAAATTTACTGCTGATAATTTCCTTTGCCTGAACCGGCAGGGAAGAAAGCATCTCATAATCCCTGCAGCCAAAAAGTATGCCGTTTGAACGCAGCACAGTAAATACAAGGATAATAAAGTTGGAAACGGACACCATGTAAGCCGGAATTAGCTGCGCCTGCCCCATCTTTGCAAGCGCAAGCGCTGTCATTATATTATAGCCACTCAACAAGGCCAATAATGTAAATATCCCAACTGCTGTGATAAAGGCAAAATTGCTCCTTTTCTTTTCGGAATGAAATAGCTCGTTTAATGAGAAATAATTATATATCTGTGTTTTTAACAGAAGCGTTGTTTTATTCATGACCCTGCACCTCCATAAAAACAGATTCCAGAGAATGGTTCCCCCTGACTGTTTCTATATTCCCAGATGTTATCAGCTCTCCTCGTTTAATGATGGCAATTTTATTGCAAAGTTTTTCTGCAACATCTAAAACATGCGTAGAAAAGAAAATTGCTCCTCCATTCTGTACAAGCTCTTGCATGGTCTGTTTCAGATGCCATGCCCCTTTGGGATCGAGTCCGACAAAAGGTTCATCTAAAATCAGTAGCTTGGGCTTATGAACCAAGGCAGCAATAATAGCCGTCCGTTGTTTCATCCCATGGGAATAAGATGCAATTACATTTCCCAGGCTGGAACTCATCTCAAAAAGTTCACTATACTTCTCAATCTGCTGCTTTCGTTCAGATAGTTCCACATCATAAATATCCGCAATAAAGTTAATGTACTGATATCCCGTCAAATGTTCATATAAATCCGGGTTATCTGGAATATAAGCCAGTACTTTTTTACACTGCAGCGGATCTGTGCGAATGGATTTACCATTGATGTAGATTTCCCCCTGGTCAAATTCATGGATACCGACCACAGCTTTTATCGTAGAGGTTTTCCCGGCTCCATTTGCACCGATAAATCCATAGATATCCCCCTCCTGTATCGATAGGGATAGATCATCAACAGCCTTTTTTCCGTTTGGATAAGTCTTTATAAGGTGTTCAATTTTCAACATTGATATGTCCTCCTTCACTGACATTTCGTCAGTTAGTATTTCAAAAATAACCGATAGCATAATCCATCGGATGTAAACTGACATTTTGTCAGTTGTTATGTGAAAAAATAGAATGAGATTGTCATTCTGCAAACTCTCATTCTGATTTATGAAAAAAGCGGTATTTGGGGATTTAATGCTCTTTCCAACAATTTTTTATATGTCTCTAAATAGCTCTCTAATTGCCCTTTGTCCCGGCCGGCAAGCTTAACGTCATTGGATACGAAAATATATCCTGTCATTAAAAATGAGGCTGTTTCCTTCGGAGAATCCACATGAAATATATTCTCCTTATTTCCCTGCTCAAGAATATATGCAAAATATTCTATCACACAGCTACATAATCTGTGGTAAAACCGATCCAGCATGTAGCGGTTTTCCTCCAGGTTTACTGCTTCCTGAAGGACTGAATTTTCGACCGTAATATCTTTATCTGAGATAGTAGTCATTGTAACAAAAGACCGAATTTTTTCAAGCGCACTCTTACTTTCGTCATATGTGAGATGCTCCAACTGCCGCAGCAACGGTTCGGAATATCTATTGATGATGCAGTATAAAATATCCTCCTTGTTCTTAAAGTGATAATAGAGAAGCCCACGGGATATTTTTACCTCATCAATGATGTCCTGTGTTGTTGTATTCAAATATCCCTTTGCGGTAAACAACCTGATTGCTGCATCCATGATTTCAGCCCTGCGAACCTCTGGCTCTTTCACATCACGCATAATATGGTACCTCCTTATGCATTAGAATAGCACACGACTGACAAATTGTCAATTAACAATGCATACCATTTTACTTACCGCGGCAGCCTTGTCCGCTATGATTGATTCCAGGCGGTGAAAAACGAAAAACTCTCCAAAATAGATACGCTGAAAAAACAATACTGGAATCAACAGCTAAAAAATGGCACTTGACTTTTATTGTAATATCACTTATTATAAGTATACTTATAACAAGGAGGAGAAAATATGTTTACCTATGAAAAATCTGTTACAGGCAAAGCTGACATTGAAAAGGTCTGGGAACTCTATTCCGATGTAACCCAGTGGAATTTGTGGGACGAAAGCGTTAAATCTGTCCAACTCTCTGGCCCCTTTTGTGCTGGTACTTACGGTGTTATGGAAATGACTCACGGACCGAACTTGCCTATCGTGCTGACCGAGTGCTCGGATAAGAAAAGTTTCACAACAAAATCCGAACTTGGCCCTATTAC
Source organism: Sporofaciens sp. St.21A7 (assembly GCF_059728535.1). Taxonomy (NCBI): domain Bacteria; kingdom Bacillati; phylum Bacillota; class Clostridia; order Lachnospirales; family Lachnospiraceae; genus Sporofaciens; species Sporofaciens sp. St.21A7. The sequence continues at coordinate 3,028 of NZ_BAAGFN010000002.1, forward strand.
AGTCACATTTGGACATCTCTTGAAAGAGGACACAAATGGAGTTACGATTACACATACCGTTACCATTGAGGGCGGAGAAGAAAACCAAATGAAAGGTATGGGGGAAGGCATCGCGGCAGGAATACCTGGTTGTCTACGCAAGCTCTTTTCCGCATAATATGTTATTATGAAGTTTGCAGAATGTAAAAACCACAAAGAAAGTATAGGACTACTCTTTTGGCAGTCATCTATGCTTTGGCAAAGGAAAATTAAGCAGATATTACAGCCATACAATCTAACACATACACAGTTTGTAATTTTAGCTGTAATAGAAGAACTTTCTGAACAGGAAGTATGTATTACACAAAAAAAGATTTCTGATTTTTCTATGATTGATGTTATGACTGTATCTTCTACCGTTAGACTGCTTGAGAAAAAAGGGCTGATCTATCGTTTACCGCATAAGACAGATACAAGGGCAAATTCCATTTCCAATACTGAGGAAGGAAAAAACTGTTTGAAACAAGCGGTTATAGATGTTGAAGGGATTGATAAAGCCTTTTTCTTTAGTACTAATAAGGAAAATGCGCAGTTTCAAAATATGTTGTCACAGTTATTGTGTAAAAATTCGGAATGAACGTGTATCAGCTACCAGAGTTGATTTTACCAAAATGCTAGAAGCCCATAAAGGAACCCTTGCCTTAACTCGCTTGAAATATACTATCTGAATTAGATCCGAATATATTTCTTCCGGGTCATCGAAAATGGCTTGGAGGACTTTCTGAATGGTCATTAGAATCAAGCTTTAGAGCATGTGGATCATGTTCATCGCACCATCCGGCTGTACGGCAAGTGTACCGACATATCCTCCGGCATAAGACCAAGTCTGCTTAGGAGGTTTTGGATATTACCTAAAACGGAAGCGTTATCTGCGTAACCTTATATGGTCTTTTATACTGGCTTATAATATCCTCCATGCGGTATACAATCTGTCTTTTCTGACATTCTTCCGAGAAATATTCCCACAGTTTTCTCGCCTGTGGGCTGGTGCATTCATAGTATTCCCCATACCTTTTTCGGTAGGCTGCCACCAGACCCTCTCCTGGAAACTGTTCGTTAAGTTTCTGAAAATACCATGCCCTCTGATTGCCCCGCAAAGTCATGCCAAATGCAGGATAGATAAATTTAACCCCTGTATCCTCTGCCTTCCGGATAATCTCACCGATATTTTCCCGGTTGTCCTCAATAAAAGGCAGAACCGGCATGAGCAAAATGCCTGTATAAAGCCCTGCTCTGGCAAGCTTTTCTATCATTTCAAAGCGCTCCGTCGGGCGTGAAACGTTCGGTTCTATCTTCTCTGCCAAATCATCCCTTGCCGTTGTGATTGTAATCTTCAAAAGCACTGGAGAATGTTCTGCGATACTCTGCAGAATATCAATATCCCGGGAAAGCAACGAACTTTTTGTCGCAATCGCCGCGCCAAACCCAAACGCATCACACAATTCCAACGCATGCCTTGAAAGTTCAAGTTCCCGTTCAAAGGGATTATATGGGTCGCTCATGGCTCCGGTTCCTACCACCCCGCTTCTTGTTTTTCTGCGCAAATCATCCCTGATGATCCGCAGCGCATTCTCCTTAACGCGCACCTTGTCAAAATCATCTACTCCATAGCACTCCGAACGGCTGTCGCAATAAATACAGCCGTGACAGCAGCCCTTGTAAATATTCATATTGTAATCAATCCCAAACCATTTTGCAGGAGCCTTCGTTTTCGTTACGATTGTCTTTGCAGGGATATATTCCATCTGTTTCCTCCAAGTTCCAGTCCTAGTTACATTGTTTTAAAAACTGCAATATCCTTCGCTATTAAAGTGTATTTCTTTACAAAATCTGTTTTTGCATCCGTATAGCTATCACGGTTATGCTCGTATTGCTTCCATAACCCAAGTTTTAACTTTTCATATTCTTTGGCTGTATCAGGGTATTGATTCAAATAATCACGGAAATACAGTTCATCGTTATCGCCTTCCCTGCGCAAATGCAGATGAAAAACCTTCTCTGCAAAGCCCTTTTCCGTATATCCTTTATTAAACGATAAGCGCCGGCTGTTTTCTGACATGCATAAATACCCTGCAGAAGTAAGATATTATCCATATCTCTCAGCTCTTATCTCTTTACAGCTTTTTAATCGGAAAAAACATATATCCCTTTCCAGTCTGCGGACAAGTAAAATCATGAACTGCCCCTGTCAGTTGAAGACCATTATCTCCCAGATACTTTATCACCTCTGAAAAAGTGTCCTCATTTTCACGTTCCGCATAAATATATTCATAGCCGGGAACCACCCACTTTGTCCACCCGTCAGGAGCTTCTGCATCATCATTACATTCTACTCCGGCAAGATAAAGCCCCTTGCAAAAGTCCTCCCACGGATGAAAAGACCGGGAAAAATCAGACATTGCTCCCCATATGCCAGCGATATTGCCATTTTCGTCTTTCTTTGCCAAATGCTGAACTTCTCCAAAATGAGAATTTGCATCATCCCAAAGCTTTTGGATAAATCCTTCTCCATCTGATGTTGAACCCTCTTTTCCTATCACAACAAAAGAGGCTTTTTTGCATTTATCAATCTTCATATTTCTTATCCCTCTTGATTTCATTTATCGATTCTTTACGATACTATAATTTCATAATGTATTCTTTGCCCCGCATATTCGGAGAATGTTTCCTCACTCTTTTTTACAAACTGAAATCCCACACTTTCATAAGTGTGCTGAGCGGGAACGCAAATCTCATTTGTCCAAACAACTATCTTTTTTGCTCCCTGCGCAATCATACGCTGAACCGCTTCCTGCATTTGTCGTTTCCCATAGCCGTTTCCCTTGTATTCCGTCAAAATGCAGTTGTGCCCGACTTCTGCTGATTCAGGCAGGTTTGTCGGATTCCATGAAACAAATCCAACGGGCTTTCCTTCCAGAACTGTCATAAACCCGCTAACCTCGGCAATATGGGGATTATCATAAAAAAAATCATCAAAGTCCTGCCATTGGTTATGCCAATTAAGCTCGAATTTCGGCTCAAAAGAATAACTGTCTTTCAACAAGGCGGCAAGCGTTCCCCGAGGAAATTCTGTTATTTTCTTAAATTCAATATCCACTTTCTCTCTACCTCACCAATAAATCAGGGGCATTTTTAATAAACGCAATTAACTCTTCCAAATCAGTAAAACCATCATAATCTCCATATATCCCCTCTCTATGATAGACAACTCCGTTTTTTTCATTTCTTTCAAGGCAATCAAGCAAAGTTTCCAGACCATATCTTTTAGCAAATATCGTAAATCCATATGGCTTGAGCTTTGCTAAAAGTCCCTTTTTACAATCAGTTTCACATAAAAAACAATTTGATATCCCTTTTTTGATGGAACAAGTACGATTTTCACACCATTCTTTATCAGGACATTCACCAGAGTTACAGCCATTGCAGCCGACATTCTCAGAGCATAAGCAGCAAGCAAGTCCACATCTTGCAATCCCAAGTTCTCTTTTCATCCAAACGCCACCTCCATATTGCAATTTCCAATCTTCATATTCTTTCATCTGATTTCACAATTCATAATTGAGCATTAAACCTTGCCAAAACAATGATATCTCCTGACGATAAATTTTAATTATATTTCATCCCTGCATAAACCATAAGTCCAAATCCACTTACAAAACAAACCCCAAATGCAGTCCAACCCCATCCAGCTTGCGTAATAAAATCAATAATTCCCGTAAGAATGATTCCTATTCCAATTATGATTGCACCTTTTCCCATAAGCGCAGTATACTCTTTTTTATCTGCCTCCGCCACATTCTTATAATGGTAGTCATGTATGAGATTTATCTTCTCCCTTTTCCAAATGAACCAGCCGACAATCAAAAATATAATACCAATTATCAACAAAACGATTAGTTCCAACAGCATTCCATACCCCTCCATGATTTGTTATTATTCATTTTTCCTGTGTCTATAACATTTTCCATTCCGCGCGGTGCTATGTACTGGGTCATAATATCCTTTGGAATCGTAATTTCATACTCACAGGTCAAATCTTTGTTCAGCACAGAACGTACCACTCTGCCCTCAAGTTCCCGGTTTAATTCAATAAAACGTTCTGTCTCTGTTTTCAATGCTTTTGAAGAAACATATCTAAATCACCGATTTCAAGAAACTCTTCCCTTGCCCACGCAGACTGAGACGGATGTATTCCATGCCCCACTCTGTAAAGAATTTTCCGTACAGTTTTTTCGCCTGCCATCGCTTCCAACCGGCATATAAATGTATGCATATTGCAGCACTTGCAGCCAGCCTCGGTTTCCATATCCGGCAAAACAAGACCACCTGTTAGAATCCATTGTTCAAAAGCTTGCAAGATTAGACAGTGTATCGCCAGTAATCCGATATACCGTCCAATCATCCATAGGCTCTGCCCCCAGCGAAAGATAGAAATCAATACCAGGCTTGTTCCAATCAAGACACCACCACTCCAATCGCCCGCACCCACGCTCAACCGCGATAACCGCCAGCTTTTTCAGAATCGCCTTTCCATAACCTTTCCCACGATATTCAGGTTTTACAAACAGATCTTCAAGATAGATACCCGCCCTTCCGAGAAACGTAGAGAAGTTATGAAAGAAAAGTGCAAAACCAAGCCTTTCACTCGCTGTCCGGAATCTCCCTAGATCCTCTTCCGAAGCAGAATAAAGAACTTTTACATCTCCGACGAGCGGAAGAAGACCCTCTTCCAAATTTGCAATATTTCGGACACGTTCCCAGTCTATCGGAAAGATGTCATATCCTACTCCCGCAATCATAAAAGTTCCTGCCAGCCGATACCCCCGTTCTGTCCGGGGAATAAAATAACAATCCTATACTCACGTAATAATCTCCTCAATACTTTTCAATCCATTTTCTCGTATATCATCCAACTCTTCCGCTGACAAACATCCCGACTCATGTAGGCGCAGGTATTCTTTTGAAACATCCGAATCAAACATCAGGACATCATCTGAATTAATCGTAACGTCAACCCCGTTCCTATAGAGCAATGAGATCGGATGCTCTTTGAGCTTTTCCACTCTGCCCAGTAATATATTGCTTGTAGGTGTAATATTAAGACGGATGTGATTATCCGTTAAAAACCTCATAATCCCTTTATCATAAGCCGCTGCAATACCATGCTGTACTTCATCCAACTCTAACAATTCCACTGCTTTTTGGATGTCTTGTGCACTTCCCCATTCTCCAACATGCGCTTTTAACCGAAGGCCTTCTTTCTTAGCCCGGCGATAAACGGGTATAAACGTTTCAATAGGCTGCGCCATCTCATCTCCATACAAATCAATCGAATAGAAAGCACTGTTCCCCCAAAAATGCGAAAGACAGTCCTCCAGATAGCCAATGGAACAATGCCTGGAAAGCCCGATTTGCAGCCGTAGTTCCATGTCAGGAGCGATCTTCGCTTTCGCTTCATAAAAAGCATTGATAAGCTCATGGATGTCATTTCTAAAAAACTCTCCAAGCCCCCAGACATCCTCTCCAATCTCTAAAACCGTCACACCATCGTTTTTTGCCTGCTGAAAAGTCGCTTCAATCAGAAACTTTCTCATATCCGAAGAATCAAATCTCGAACCGATATACTTATCACTCCATCCATTCATTTCCTGCATGGATGAAAGCGGCCTCTCAAGCGGCATAATCTCTATATTTTTATATCGTTTTATATACTCGCGGCTTCCTCCAAGCACAAAATGATTATGTAAGTCCGCCTTTGCACAGACTCTTATATCTTCTAAACTATGCCGTTTCAGCCCTTCTATAAATTGACTCATTGTTTTTTAATCTCCATTTTACAGGATTCTTTCAGCTAAGATGACTTCCTCTGCAACGTTGCTCGTCGTTTCCATCAATGGTGTAAAACCATTTTTCAGCCAAAAGTGTTCCGACTGCGGGTTCCCCTTGACCCATGCCAGCCGAACCGACTCATATCCCAGACCAGAAAGATATCTGCACAAATAATCAATAATCTCCGTTCCTATTCCACGACCCTGTACCGAAATATCCGTCATAAAAAAACCGATATATACAATCAGCTTTTCGGGATAACCATCGTTTAAGTCCATAACTGCAATCAACTTTCCATCCTGACAGAACCCGATATAATATTTATCTTCGATTACCTTGCCAGGCGGCAATATTCTCATATCCTCCTGGATCGTCTGCCGTGTAACAAAGGGAGGGCAATATTCATAATAGTAAGATATTCTTGCTAAGCAGATCATATATTTCATCTACGTTCTTGTTGGTAAGTATATGAGCCTTATATTTATCTGATAATAATTCTACCTGCATGATTGCCACCTCAATGTTTTATTTTATCATTTACATCTGCCCAAAACAACAGTCCTTTCCGTTTTTGCAAAATGAGGGGCAATTTTTGCATAGTTCTTTTACATTTTTAGGGTATATATTTCCTTTAAATGACTAATTATCTGTATTATTCAAAAACATCTTTTCCGTTGATAAAGGGAAAGATGTTTTCAAATGCGCCAAATAAGTTATTTTCTATAAGTAATCAAATTATGTCATGTATCGGTATTTTGTGTATATTATTCATTTCTTTATGACCGGAATCTCCATTTCCTGCTGTTCTACGACATTTGACAAATAGCAGAATGTACCGTCCTCATATGACTGTATGACAACTTGATTTGTAAACGCATAATCCGAATCATAATCCGGCCATACGCCATCCACAAAGAGAGTTAATGTACCGTCTTCATTCTCTGTGTAGTCCACCACTTCACCGAACGGCGCATATGGCCTGACTGAAAACAAATCACATTCGTAAGTGTCGCTATCCGCATCATAACCGCAGCAATGGCGAAGCTGTTCTATAGTTATAGGAAAATATATTGTCATAATCTCTTCAAATATCTCTGCGTCAACTCTTCCTCCATGCACTTTCAGATATTCTCCCGTATGCATATGATAAATATCCCCAAACATAGTATCCATTATTATATCTTCCACATTGCTGCCGTTCCAGTCAACAGTCAGCAGATTATAATCTATATAGCTTAAGCCGGATATATACTTCTCTGTCAGCGCCCTGCAGTCCTCAGCTAATGGTTTTATCCTGTAGTGCTCCCGCAAATTTCCATGTGATATCTTTATTTTATTGGTATAGATAAAGTACCCTTTTTCTGTCAGCCTGATTTCTTCCAAATCCCATACGGATGTATGGGACAGTATGGGCACGCCTCCTTCCTGCCATGTAATTTCCACATAGTAAACCTGCAGCTTCCCTGCACGGTACAGAAAAGTGCGGCATCCAAACCGGCCGTCCCCATAGATATCACATATTGTAACCTGGGCCTCCTCTCCATCTGAATATCTGGAATAAAACATTTCTACCTCTTCATAATTTTCCATATTGATGCCTTTTGACACTGAAACATATCCAAGCCCGCCCATCCGGCTGACTGTCTCCCGCCTTTGTTCTTTTGTCCTCTGCCCCAGTTGATAAAAAGTCGTATCCAGCACCTTGATGTCCTTATATAAATCTGCACATCCTTCGGCGGCTGATATTGCGGCTTCCTGAAGCTGTTCCTGTTCTTCGCTTTCCAGGATGCTCACCGCCTCTTCTATTTCTTTCCCATAAGAGCTGCCATCCACATTTTCCCTGCTTTCTTCTGCCTGCTGCTCCTGCGGCTCCCCTGAAAATTCCTTTTCAGGGGAGATTGCCTTATCACAACCGAAATAAAGTAATAAGACAACAAAGCTACCTGCGGCAACAAAAAAGATACTTTCAAATAAACTCCTTTGGCATTCTATTTTTCTCTGTTTACTATACTTCATAACGTTCCTTACCTTTTCTGGTCGTATAATCTATATATAGTATTACATTTGTAAGATTTTAAGTCAAGAATAACTTATATTATCTACAATCTTACAGCCCCGTCTTATTTTCTCACCGTTTCCCCACTACCGGAATATCTAATTCCTGTTTTTGGATGGAATTGGATAAATAACGAAAGGCCCCATTCTCTAACGGTCTTACCACAATCTGATTTGTAAAGGCATAATCCGAACCATAATCCGGCCATACACCGTCCACAAACAGTGTAAGCGTTCCATCCACATTTTCTTTATAGTCCACCACTTCGGGAAACGGCGGCAATGGCTGCGAGATACTCATTTCATATTTATACGTATCCATGGCTGCATCGTAATTGCAGTACTCCCTTAATTGCTCTGCTGTTACCGGGAAATAAGTCATCATAATAGATTCATAAAGCTCTGCCGGGATCCCCTCACCGTCTGGCACAAATACCTCCCCTGTATGAATCCGATAAACATCCTCAAACATGCATGGCCTTAAAATTTCTTCCACATTTCCGCTGTCCCAATCCGTTATCATCACCGTATAACTCACATAACTAAGTCCAGAAACATATTTTTGGGTAAGCTCCCGGCAGGTTTCCGGCAGAGGCTTAACCCTGTAGTACTCCTTCAAATTACCATGTGCAACGATTACTGCATGTGTATAAATCAAATATCCCTTTTCCGTCAGCCGGATTTCTGTAATATCGTTGGTTCTGGCCGCCTGTATAACCGGTATTCCATTGTCTTGCCATCCAATCCCGATATAGTAGGTCTGCAGTATTCCCTGCCGGTAGACAAAGGTTCTGGAAGAAAATGTCCCGTCTATAAAAGGTTCGTAGATTGTAACCAGTGCCTCCTGCCCTGTGCGGTATTGGGAATAAAAATTTTCTACCTCTTCATAGTTACGCATATTCATATCATCCGAAACACTTACCATTCCATTGTCGCCCAACAGATTGACAATATCTCTTCTCTGCTGTTCTGTCAACTCAATAACCGAAGCGTAGCCGCTGTCCTTGCTGCTATTCACTGACTCTTTGGCAGAATAATAACCTGCACACATTTCTGCCGCCGATACTGCTTCATTCTGTAATTTTTTCTGTTCATCCATTGACAGGACACACTCCGGTTCCGTATACGCATACGGCTCCCCATCTACCGACCCCGGTTGTTCCTGGGATTCAATCCTGGCAAACGGCACTTTTACTCCCCTGCTGCCAGCCGGATACACTGCCTCTTTCATCTCTCCTACCACGTGCCCAACGGCTGCCAAGGATAGCGCTGATAAAAAACATACGCTGCATTTCTGTAAAGTACGTTTCATATGCTCTATCGTTCTCCCTTCCTGATAATATGCTTTACAATTCTTCTGTCAGGTAGAACATATGAAATTAAATGTCTGGCTATAACAAATCATTCCTTTTTTGCTGAATAAAGGGCGGTTTTTGCAGATTTTATATTATTCAGTCTACCAGTCATCACTTCAAACTCAATATGTTATTGTTGGCATTTCCAAATTGCCATCGGATGTTCCTTAATTCTTTCCACAATTTCTTCTTTCGTATCATTTGGTGTGTAATCCATATCAATATCCACAGACAAACGTGGTAGATTGAACACCGCCAGATTGATAGCTGTTCCACCTTTTAAAAGCAGATGGTCTCTTAGATATTCTTCTTCATTCAGATAATTCAATACATCCTTCAAGTGCAAGACCTTTTCAAAGGTATCTCTCACAAATCCATGCTGCTGTGCAATACGTCCAATCTCTGTTTTATTATACATCGGCATCCATCATTACCCCATTCTTCATATTTTGCAAATCATCCGGAACAACCAGTTTCCAAGTATCATCATAGCAGCCGCCATCCTGATCACGTGTAAGATAACGCTTGCTTTTGCCTATTTGTTTCTTACATTTTACAAAAAATGAATCAGTCAATCCCATTTGTTCCTTGTGCTACCATAATAAATATCCCATCTTCTGATACAAGAATTGATTTTGATAAAGTTCCAGGTACTTGATCAGTCTTTTCTCCTGTATTCTGTGCATACTTTCCACATTCTGCACCACTTCTTCAATGCCCGAAATCTTGTCCATATCCTTAATGCTGTCAACAATGGTTCGCTCCAAATTGGTCACTGCAACACCTCCGCTATAAGGAGGCTTCTCAATACCCTCTGAATTTTTTGACGCTACGAAACAAAACGTATAACCATCAAATGTAAAATTCCGGAAGCTAGTCCTTGATGATACATACACATCATAATAGACTTGATCTGTAATTCCATAATACTCCATGGCTGTATGATGAGACACATATGATGTTGGCGTAATGTGGCTGGCTATCTGAAAACGATTCGCAACCGGTGCGCCAGTTTCTCCGCTAACGCAGGTATACATATTATTACGAATCTTGGCCACCATTCCCTCTTTCATCAATCGCTTGATCGCCGAACGTGCGCTATCTATATTATTGTAAAACACATTTACATCTTCCATGTTGAAGACCGGTTTTTTAATAGTTCGAAATATAGGTTCATATTTCCACCTTCGTTCATTTTATCATCATTTTAATTTATATGTAAACTATTCCATCCACCTCTTAAACCAAAGATACTACCATGCCTTCATACAAATAAAAACGGATCTGCTGAAACATGCTCACTCCATCCAATAAACCTAATTGATCCGCTCTATGTTCTTCTACAATTGACAATCCCCTGAATCCCCTCTATAATATCTTTATTACACACGTAAGATTTGGAGGGATTTACCATGGCTGCTCTGCCGCAGATTTCCGAAGCTGAATATGAAGTGATGAAGGTCGTATGGAAGTACGCGCCCATCAATACCAATGAGATCACTGAGAAGTTACTGAAAACCACCGTCTGGAGCCCCAAAACCATACAAACCCTGATCAAACGTCTGGTGACGAAAGGCGCCCTCTCTTATGAGAAACAGGGCCGGATATTCGTCTACACCCCGCTTGTATTGGAACGGGAGTATGTGGGCCAGGAAAGCCGTTCGTTTCTGAAACGCTTTTACGGCGGGGATATTACTGCCATGCTGTCCGCATACATAGAAAATGACGGTCTGTCCGATACGGAGCTTGAACAGCTTCGCACCCTGCTTTCTGTAAAAAAGGATAAATGAGTTTGTAACTTTCGTCAGGAACTGTTCCTAACGAAATCTTGCGCTCCGGCTTGTCCGGGTTAAGGAAACAAAAAGGAGACAATACCTATGGCTGATTTTATGATTCGTTTTCTTATATGTAACCTATTCATCTGTGCCCTGGTTGGAATCCTTCTGGCCGCCAGGCATTTATTGAGAAATATCCTGTCAGGCCGGATGCAGTATCACCTGTGGTTTCTGCTGCTCGGCCTGCTTACTGTTCCGTTCCTGCCGCTTCGCCTAACAGGTTTCCCAATGCTTCTTGCCCGGCTTTTTGCATTTTGTAACCCCGCCCTGCCCGATACCAGAAGCGTTGTGAATCAAGGAGATGTGACGGCTCCTGCAGGAGATTCGGGCTGGCTGAATGATTTTACTCTCTCCATAAGCAATCAGACACCATCCATTGCCGGAACCATTTTACTGGGAATCTGGCTTGCCGGTATCCTTATCATGGTTGTGCGGACCGCCAGATCGTCCCTCCGCCTGCAGAACATCAGACAATCTGCCCTTCCTCTCCAAAATCCGGCAATCTGCAGACTATACCGCCATTGCCTGAAAGAACTCCATATCAGAAAGGAGATTCCCATATACAGTACCGCATTTTTGCAGTCGCCGGTTTTCACAGGGTTCCTAAGGCCGCGTATCTATCTTCCCATCCACATCATCTCCGATTACAGTAAGATAGATACCGACAAACTCTGCCAAGCATCCTGCGGTTCAAGTCCATCCGGAATGAACGGGCTTCACCAGATCCGCTACATGCTGCTGCACGAGCTGCAGCATTACAGGCACAAAGACGCGCTTGCAGGCTATCTGATGACCCTCACGGGAATCCTCTACTGGTTCAATCCCATGGTCTGGATTGCACTTAAGGAAATGCGAAATGACAGGGAAATCGCCTGCGACACGTCCGTACTGAATATGCTTGAACCAGATTCCTACGAGGATTACGGAATGACGCTGATCCATTTTGCCGAAAAGCTGTCCCGCCCTGCTTTTCCCTTTTCCGTTGGATTAAGCGGAAACATGTCACAGATGAAGCGGCGTATCCTCAATATCGCCGCCTACGAGACGCCCACCGCAAAGAAACGGCTTACAGGCATGACGGCATTCCTGATGGTAACAGTTCTCCTCACAAGCCTGGCTCCCCTGCTGTCTGCAAATGCAACAAAGGATGATTATTATGGATGGGATACATCTCATAAAAATATCAACGTCATAGATCTGTCTTCCTGCTTTCAGGGATACGAAGGAAGCTTCGTCCTATACAACATGGCACAGGATACGTGGAATATCTATGATATGGACCGTGCCGCCTTGCGGGTCTCTCCTGACTCTACCTATAAAATCTATGACGCCCTGTTCGGGCTGGAGGCCGGTGCCATTACACCGGAAGCTTCCGCCATGGAATGGAACCATGAACTCTATTCGTTCCAAGAATGGAACGCTGACCAGACTTTGCAGTCCGCCATGAGCGCTTCCGTGAACTGGTACTTTCAGGAAATAGATAAACAGCTTGGACTCTCTGGCATTGACCGCTATCTCCGGGAAATCAGATACGGCAATGAGAATTCCAAAGGCGGCCTCTCCTCCTACTGGATGGAATCTTCTTTAAAGATTTCCCCCATCGAACAGGTGGAGCTTTTGCGAAAGCTTTATGAAAACAACCTCGGCTTTGGCATCCAAAATGTTAATGCAGTAAAGGACTCTATCCTCCTGTCCTCTTCCGAAGCCGGAAACCTCTATGGAAAAACCGGCACCGGTTGTATCGACGGCAAGGATGTAAACGGATGGTTTGTAGGATATGTGGAAGCCCCTGACAATATGTGGTTCTTTGCAGCAAATATCGCCGCGAACGGCGGTGCCTCCGGCAGCCGCGCGGCAGAAATAACGCGGCACATTCTTTCTAAGATAAATATATGGCAATAAGGAGCTTCTGGATAGAAAGTCAAATGTCCATACAACAAATATGCCCACTTGGCTCGTTGCCTGCAGGAACAAAGGGGCTGCCTTTCTCAGGAGCCCCTTTTCCCTTGATACTATTGTTTCACTTCATAGCAGCGGCTGACTCCTGTACGGTTTCTCTATCTTTCCGAGACACTGACAGCTTCAGCCGCAACACTTCCACCCCTTACAATCTCAATCCTGTTTACAAACTTTCTTTTCAGCAATGCGATTAAATCATCATTCCTGTTTTCTGTCTGGGTACATTCCAAAAGGACGGTAGCGCCGTCATAGTCAATTATTGCAGCCCCGAATACTTTTGAAATCCGGAATAGTTCCGTTATGTCCGCATCTGAACAATGCTTCACCTTAACAAATAAAATTTCTTTCATGTGGATAGGTATATCTGTATAATCTACCACTTTGATCACCTCAACACTTCTGCTAAGCTGCTTCTTTATCTGCTCAAAAGTCCGGTCATCACTTGTCAGGCTGATTGTCATCCGTGATATGGTGCTGTCCTCAGTAACTCCGGCTGTCAGACTGTCCAGATTATAAGATTTTCCGGAAAACAAACCCGAAATACGGGCGAGTACACCTATTTCATTTTCAACAAACAGACAAATCCATCTCTTTTTCATTCCCTGTTTTCCTCTCTTTCTAAAATCATGTCATTCAGGGCGTTTCCCGGCGGAACAATCGGCAGGACATTGGCTTCTCTGTCTATGATAAACTCAATCACCGTAGGCATTTTTGTATTCTGCTTTGCACTGTCTAAAGCTGTTTTTATATCTTCTGCCTTTGTGACGCGGATTCCTTTTGCACCATAGCTTTCTGCCAGTGCAATGAAATCTGGCGTATATTTCGGACAATCATGACCAGGCTGGCTGCAGCCAATCTCACAGCTTCTCCGATAACGCATACATGTACTCGAATACCGCCTTTCATAAAACATTTCCTGCCATTGCCGCACATTCCCCAAGTATCCGTTATTCAGTATGCAGATAATGATTGGCAGTTCATAAACAACCGCAGTCGCCATTTCCTGGATATTCATCTGCATACCGCCATCGCCGGATATGACAATAACATCCTTATGCGGATTGCCAAGTTTTGCCCCGATTGCCGCAGGATAACCATACCCCATTGTCCCTAGACCGCCCGATGTCAACATTTGTTTATTCTCACCGCTATCAAGAAACTGTGTTGTCCACAATTGATTTTGCCCTACATCCGTAACGACAACAACATCTTTAAACCCTTCATTTATGGATTGAATGATCATCTGCGGCGTCAGACCAACCTTCCCCATATCAATCGGATATTCCTTTTTCCAACGGCTGATTTTATCCGTCCACTCTGAGATATGAAGGGGCTTTGCCTTTTTGAGCAAAGCGTCTATGGCCTTTTTCGCATCAGCTACAATCGGAACATCCACATCAATATTGCGGGAAATAGATGCCGCATCCACGTCAATGTGAATAATCTTTGCATTTCCCGCAAATTCCTCTATTTTCCCCGTAATGCGGTCATTAAACCGGGTTCCAATGGAAAAAAGAACGTCACAATTACTGATCGCTGCATTGGCGGCATAACTCCCATGGATCCCTATGTTGCCGACATAGGAACTGTTTGTTGTGGGAATTGCGCCTTTTCCCATGATTGTCGTAATAACAGGCACACCTGTCAGCTCTGCAAGCTGTGTCATCTCCTTCTCTGCATGGGCAATATGAACTCCGCCGCCAATCAGGAACACAGGCTTCTCCGCATGGTTTAAGATGTCCAGCGCCTTATTTAACTGTCCCATATGTACAGAGGTATTTGGCTTGTAGCCTCTGACCACAATTTCCTCCGGATAGAAATCGCTGCCATAAGCCCGCTGGACATCCTTTGGCAGATCAACAACCACTACCCCCGGTTTTCCGGTCTTTGCAATATAAAAAGCCTTTTTGATTGTTTCCGCCAAATCTTCCCTGTTTCGTACCGTTACGGCATATTTACAGATACTTCTTGTAATACCTACAATGTCTACCTCCTGAAAGGCGTCATTCCCAATAAGGTTTGTCGCCACCTGGCCCGTAAAACATACTAACGGAACGCTGTCATAATTTGCCGTAGCAATCCCTGTGACAAGATTCGTAGCCCCTGGCCCGCTTGTTACAAGACAGACACCAACTTTACCCGTAGAACGTGCATAACCGTCTGCCGCATGGATCAGCCCCTGCTCATGGCGAGGCAGGATCACATCTATTTCTTTTTCCCCATACAGTGCATTAAACAGATCTATCGCCTGTCCCCCCGGATAAGCGAACAATGTGTCAACTGCTTCTTCTTTTAGCGCCTTTACAAATAAATCCGCACCTGTTATCTGTTTCATAGCATCCTCCATTCTTCAATGCGTGTGCTTGCATGCATTATATTTCTTTTTTTGGCACTGCCCTCTGACAGCGCCAAATCTTACGGATCGATTCCTTTTACAAACATCTGCACACTTTCATTAATGTACCTGTCTTTTTCAATCTCTGTAAGCTCTTTTCCAAATGATGCATTCAGAAATGTATAGCCGAATGTTGCCGAAAATACGGTCAATGCCAGAGCCTCAAAATCTTTCTCCGGTATTTTTCCCATCGCACACATTTTATTCAGATAATCGGTAAATGTCCTCAAAAAAGCCTGGGGAACCTTCATAATAAGCTCTTTGGTTTCCTCATAGAGCTGCGGCGCCCTCAGACCGATTGACAGATTCACGAAATCCGGCGTCATCCTGTCAATATATGCCCTCATGAACATTTCCAGGTCTGCCTGCAAATCCCACTCTACATTTTCAAAAATCTCCGGTGTGACATTCGCCCGCCATCCAGCCTGGTTTGCCCCTTGTAAAACAATATCCTTTTTGCTCTCAAATTTGCGGAACAAGGTACACTCATTTACGCCGGCTACCCTTGCAATTTCTTTCGTGGTTGTTGCGACATATCCCTTGTCACGGACTAACGCCATCGCCGCATCAATGATCTTCTGGCTTGTCTCATCCACATTCTATTCCCCCTCTCTGCAGTTTTATCATTAATAATATCCTTTCATGCAAGTACATGCTTTCATCATAGCAGAATAAATATCTAAAGTCAATATCCTATAAATATCCAAACCTTTTATCTGCCCCCAACCCGATACCAGTATTCTGGGATTTCCCTGATCCCGTCACCAAGAATCCGATTGCCCAGATAGCGGAAACTGCCGTCTTCTGCAAATCTTACGGTCAATTCATGGGTTATGAGCCTGTCATCACATATAACCATGTCACACACTGCATCGACAGTCAGCGTAACCGTTCCATCTTCATTTTCTTTGATATCCGTAACCTCCGGAAGCGATGTTCCGAAGAAATTCGGATCATAATTTCCACATCCCAGCCGTTCCCACGTGTATCTCCGGCTTTCTTCATCAAATGCGGCATATTCCCGTATCTGTTCTGCTGTCACTGGCAGATACTCCATAAGCAGACTCTCAAACTCACCCTGCGGTATCCCATCCTGATCATCTGCGGGCAAAAAGGTCTCCTGGTATTTCATCTTATACAGATATTCATACAGTCCATTATAATCCAATTTCTCCATATGTCCTGCGTCCCAATCAGAACACAGCAGATTATTTCCCTTATACCCGATATCCCGGACGCACTTTTCAGACAGCTCTTTTTGTTCCTCAGTCATTGGTCTTATCCGGAGCAGACAGCTTCCATCCACGATCTCCGTTACTTCCGGCGGTTCGGGAACGCACATTTCATAGCAGAACCAGCCCTTGTCTGTGTAACTCCAGTCCTTTATTTTGGTATAAGAAATATACTCCACCCTTGGATGGTTGTCTTCCCGCCACGCTGCCCTTGCACTTAGGACATACATATCATTCCCGTCAAACGTATATTTTCTTCTTCCTATCCCTCCATCAGACTGTATCTCATAAACTACCGCAAATCCACTGTTTCCTTTTATGCATTCTTCCAGGAAGCCATCCATTTTCTCATAATTTTCCATATTGGAATACAACAGAGTTGAATGGACCGCTTCCCCTGTTTCCCCGGCTTTCTCCTGCATCATCTGAATGGTCTCATCAGAGAATCCGTCTGATAAAGTGTACACATCAGAAACCGCCTCCGCCATCCTGATACAATCCTCCTCTGCCTCTTCCCTTTCCTTATCATCGACCGGAAGATTGTAGCCTTTTTCCCATTGTTTTGCATCTTCTTTCCTTTTCTGTGTTTCTTTTTCTAAAGAAGATTCCTTCCTGTCCGGAATCTCTGCGCAAGCACACAAAATAGCAGCAAGCACAAACACCATAACCAAAATACATTTCTTCTGCAACGGCATATTATCTTCCTTTCACTCTATTACCGGAATTTCCAGCTCCTTCTGCTCTATCACGTTAGAAAGATATCGAAAAGTCCCGTCTTCAAACGGCTGTACAACAATCATATTAGTAAACGCATAATCCGAATTATAATCCGGCCATACACCATCGACAAACAGCGTTATCGTTCCATCCCCGTTTTCCGTATAATCAACCACTTCTCCAAAAGGCGGGTATGGACTTGCATATATCATTTCATAGGGGTAACTGCCACTGCCTGCATCATAGCCGCATACCTTTCGTACCTGTTCTACAGATACCGGAAAACATGCGGTCATGACCTGTTCATACACTTCTGCAGGGACAGTCCTGTCCTTCGTTCTGAAAATCTCACCTGTGTAAATGCGATAAATATCTTCAAACATACGAGGCATCAGAATATCCTCCACATTGCTGCTGTCCCAGTTTGTCACAAGCAGATTATAATTTACATAGCTTAGGCCGGATAAATACTTTTTGGTTAATTCCCTGCACTTGTCTGATATGGGACTTGTTCTAAAGCACTGGCGCAGGCTTGAATGCGGAATCAGGATTTCATAAGAATAGATAAAATATCCTTTTTCCGTTAATTTTATTTCTGCTATGCTGTTTTCCAAAGTACTCCTTATCTCAGGTATGCCGCCCTGCTGCCAGCCTATCCCTACATAATAGGTCTGCAGTTCATCCATCCTGTACAGGAAAGTAAATGCACCGATCAGGCCGTCCGGATTCACCTGGAAGATTGTGAACATGGACTCTTTTTGATTCAGATAATCGGCGTAAAATGCGTGGAGCCTTTCCGGATTTACCATATTGCAGTCCTCCGTAATGCTTACAAACCCCGCCTGTCCAAGAAGTGAGACCACTTCCTTACACTGCTCGCCTGTAAACTCTGCAATATTCGATGAAAAAGCAGGGCCGTCAGCGACCTCTATATTCTGATAGATACCTTTTACCTGCTCTGCTGCCGTCAAAGCCGTCTCCTGAATCTTCTTCTTTTCTTCCTCTGTAAAAAGGCAGACTTTCCTCTCCTGGGTAACTGGCGCCTGGGAATCAGAAGATTTTGCAGTGATATTGCCGATATCTATTTCGTCCCCGTCTATCTCGTCAGCATCTATTCCTTCCATATGATTAACAGGAACTTCTGCCTTTTGCGCCCTGATTTCCTCTATGTTTTCCTCTCCTGAATTATTCTGCTTTGGTCCTTTTAAAACTATGACACAGGCGATAACAATAACCAGCAATTCTATGATGAAAACGCCCTTTTTTTGAATCAGCCATTTCACATTTTCCATCATTCCATGCCTCCATACATCTCTTCCCACTGTTCCGGAGTCAGACGCGGCTTATGCCAAGTTCCCTCCTGATTCTCCTCTGACGGTATAACCCGGTTAGATACATACTGCACCCCTCCGCCTTCCAAAGGGCGGACCACCACCTCGTGGGCATATACTTTGGAAATGCCTGCATAAGGAAATACCACATTTACTGTCAGCGTTATGGTTCCGTCACTGTTTTCCGTATACTGAACTACTTCCGGATATGGATACTCCGGATATTCCACTTCATAAAAGCCTCTCGGCTTATATTCATACGTCCCATCCTCCGGATAAAAAACCGTTTTTGACTGCAATGTACCGCTGTCTATGTTGATATATCTTTGAATGACGTTCTCAAATTCATCCTCCGGTATCCTGTATACCGCGCCGACCCCTAAGTTATCGTCCATACCATATGGGATCTGCCCGCCGTTTACCCTGGGGTAAAACAGGTCATACAGATCATAGAAATCCAACGTCCCAAAATCATTCTCATTCCAATCCACCAGAAACAGGTTGTTCCTCTCATAACCGGCAGGAAGGATATACTGCCGGTTCAGCTCCCTGCATGTTTCGTCTAAAGGCAGCACCCGAAACGCAGCATACTCGCTGGCTTCACTCATAGTGAGCACATATAACTGTTCGGAAAAATAACTGCCGGAAAACATCAGATATCCGTCCTCCGTGTATTCCCACCGGTCCGCATGAAAACCAGCTGTAGACACCTTTTCCATGTCCTGATCCTTATACTTGTAATAACTGGTGGTTGCTTCTACCTCTCCGTCTTTTGTCGTCAGGTCATATTTCACAATCCCGTCCAAGACTCCCTCAAGGTCATTGATTTTAAGAATGGTCAGCTCTCCTTCCTCTTTCGCGTCTACTTTCCCGCAGAAGCTGATGACCTGCTCCGGTTCTGTCATGTCAATCTGGTTCCTTCCGTCAACGGCCGCATAACCATGATTGCCAAATTGGTTTACAATACTGCGGAACATTTCCAAATCCTCCATACGTCCTGCTTCCTCGGCATCTCTAAAAAGCTCATATCCAATCTCGATCACTGGGTCTGCTTTCTCCTGAGCCTCCTTCCCGGACTTTACCGCCCTGTTCTCCTGTTCATCATCTCCAGATTCCGTCTGGGATGTATCAGTACACCCAGATATACTCAAAAGCAAGATAATAATAAGAGGAAGAACGAACCAGTTTCTTCCCATCTTCTGCTTGTATCTGTCTTTTCCTTCAAACCTCATATCTGCCTCCATTCATCTGTTCTAAATCCCGCGTATCTATAGGCTTCAAAAGAAATACTACGCATGTAGGATTTAAAGTCAAAAAAAATTATAAATCTATTGTCTCAAAATAAATATTACATATGTAGGATTTGAAAGTCAAGAGAAAAATGTAAATGTTTCCCTTTCCTTCAAGATACAGAAACACCGTTAACGGCAGGTTTTGCATGGATAAATTTCAAAATATTGTCATTGAACCTTATCTTTTACGCTTTGGGTATCGCTCATGTTCCTCCTTTTTGGCGCATAAAAGGCGCATGGTTTACAATTTACTGTTCCATGCGCCTTTACGCTGTTTTATTGATATTAAGTTGTTGATTATGCCAGCTGCATAACCGCTCTTTCGATTTCTTCTACATCATCTGATGTCAATTCGGGGAAAAAGGCACGCTTCTTTTAACATGAAAACTCACAGATGCATAACATTAATTATCAGTATCCATGCTAAACCATAGTATGTAACAACTGCAATAAGGTCATTGATTGTTGTAATCAACGGACCAGACGCAACGGCGGGATCGACTTTTAATTTCTTAAACATAAGAGGAATCAATGTTCCTGACAAACTTGAAAGTATCATTGCAAAAAGCAATGCAATACCCGTACATGCAGATACAGCAAATGCTACCGTTGTCGCTTGGTTCTTTAATACAACTAAATACAACCCAATAAACACAAAGGATAATATGCCAAGTATCAGACCATTGGCCAAACCCACACGTGCTTCTTTTGTAACCAGAAAAAGTTTTTGCTTACTGTTCACATTTTCGTCCATGAGGATACGTATCGTAACAGCAAGCGACTGTGTTCCTACATTTCCCGCCATATCCAGAATCAGTGACTGGAAGGCAATAATCAATGGCAGCTGCGCAACAACTCCTTCAAATACTCCAACAACGCTGGAAACGACCATTCCTAAGCCAAGCAGCACAAGCAACCAGGGCAAACGCTTACGGATGCTCTTTTTCAAGGATTCATTTAAATCTTCTTCTGCGGACAGACCAGCCAGTTTTGCATAATCTTCCCCCATTTCATCATCAACAAGTTCCATAATATCCTGCGAGGTCAGTACCCCTACAAGTTTATTATCCGAATCTAAAACAGGAATGGAATCCTCTGAATAATCCTTGATACGACCAAGGCAGTCATCAATCAGTTCCGTGGCATAGACATAAGGATATGATGTCATAATAATCGCATCAAGCAGTGTACCGTCACGTGCTATAATCAAATCTTTTAAGTCAATTGCACCAAGAAGAGTTTCTCCTTCATCAAGTACATAAATAGTGGAAATGTTATCGTTATCTGCCGCCTGTTCAATCAGTGAGTGCATTGCCTGCCGCACGCCGATTCCAGAACGGACAGCAATATAATTTGTGGTCATTCTTCCACCGATTTCATCTTCACCAAAAGAATTGAGCATTACAATTTGATGTTTGAGTTCATCCCCTAACAATTCAATTACCGTGGCACGGTCTTCTTTATCCATTTGGCGAAGGCATTCTGCCATTTCTGTAATCTCAAATTGAGAAAGTACGTCAATTCTTTTTTGGATACTTATTTCTCCAATATATTCTGTCTTGTTTTCGGCATATTCGAGTATATCTGCAAGTGTGTCCGCACTCAAAATGCGATACAACCTGCTACGTTCTTCTAGACTAAGCAGTTTTAATGCATCCGCAATATCCTTTTCATGGTATGCAAGTATACGTTCCTGCTTGATTTTGGGAATCAGATTACTGCGGAGCACCTCGACAATCTCGGCTTTGTAGTCAGGGTATTGCATCATTTCAACAGCTTCATTTTGAACATTGTCTTTTACATTCATTGCATTTTCCTCCTTTTCTCATTGGGCTTGCATATCGACAGCCACAGATTAAAAGGCGGGCGCAAAAAGCAACCGAGCAAAAAGGCATAAAAATACCATTGTCGCTCATAAACCTTACGATTCTGCACTCGACCTATCCATGCAGTATAGTTTTAGAATCAGACAATGGTCTTTATATATGGACACAACAAACCGCTACATATTATGAACATGACTGTAGCAATGCATATTATGACAATATATGAAAACCCTGCCTATACTTCTACTACTACTGTCGTCCATAATTTCACCTCGCTTATCATTATATTTACAGGCATTACTCAATAAAATGCCATTTATATTATATCAAAAATCTGCAATAAGTCAATGAGCGACATATATATGATTATGTAAATTTTTACCATTCAGCCTTCCGGCTGGACAACTGGCAATGCACCGGAAACTCTTTTTCTTTCTTGATTTTTTCGGACTCTTCTTCAAGTTCTTGAACCTGCGTCTCAGCAGCTCCCGAAAGAGCTTCAAGCATTTTGCGTATCTCATTTTGTGCTATGGGATTTGAACCCAGAGACAGACTTACTATTAGCGCAAGAAATAATTTATATAACCTTTTTTTCATTCATATTTCTCCTATTCAATCTTTGCTTCACTCTCATAATAAGTATGCGGTTTATAAACACCGCTTACTTACATACAAAAAGGAAACCATTATTTAATTCTAAAAATGGCTCATAATCACTATCATACTTGCAATGATTTTGAAAAGGAGTTGATTCAAATGTCCAGACGTATTTTCTGATTAATTAATGTCCAACTATTGGGCAATAATATAAATAAGGTTAAAAAGATAAAAAGATAAACTATGAGTAAAAAAGGAAACAAGCAGAATCCTTTTGGTATAGTAGCAATAATGGATATTGGGCATATACTCTTCCTTATAGTTTCAGTATGAGAATCTTTATTATTCAAAAATAAAGGCCTAAAATGTGTCGTATTATCACTATCTTGATTGGCAGCAACACTTTCCGAAATTGTCCACGTTTCAATTACGGTTGTATTATCTAATGATTCATAAAGATTATAATTGCCGCCCAGAAGCACATTCATAGTCAAGCACATAGTAAAAAGGACCATAACGAAAAAAGCTATAATATGAGATAAACGATTTTTGCTATTATTTATTTTCATTACAACTCCTTTCTTAGCTACCGCTATGTCTAATGTGGTCAACTTAAACTTCTTTGCTTTTAATTCATAATCTTGAGGTGTCGAAAATTTTGATTTGTCACTGTCAATAATACTGGATATTGTAACACATACCCAACTATATCACAATGATTTATTTTGACTTTTCAGCCACCTTTTCAGCCACCCCAAATATGCAACTAATCAATTACGCCTCTCCCACATTGATTCCCAAAATAAAGATAATGCAACACCATTATTTGACTGGGGCAGATATGAAAAAAGAATGGAAAAAATCATGCTTCCCTTTTCTGTCCAGGTTCATCATTCTTTCGTAGACGGGGTGCATATAGGCAAATTTGCGGAGAATTTACAGCTTTATCTCAATACACTATCTTAACACTCATTAAGATTTTTCCAGTCAGGAATTGGTCTGCGAACGATTAGGTTCGTCAGACCAATTCCTGTAAGATACTTTATAGGTATTTCTTTCATAAAAAACAATTAATTATCCAGAATTTTTCCATCCGTAGAAATGGTTACAACTCTCCATGGTATAAATCTGCCACTCCTTTTAAGAGCCTCTTTTACCGCATGTTCAATTCCGCCGCAGCATGGAACTTCCATCCTTACAACCGTCACACTCTTGATATCATTTCCTGCAATCATATCCGTCAGTTTGTCCGTGTAATCCCCTTCATCAAGCTTGGGGCACCCAATCAGCGTAATATGGTTCCTGATAAACTCGCTGTGGAAATTCCCATAGGCATATGCCGTACAGTCCGCGGCAATCAGCAGATTGGCATTCTCAAAATAAGGTGCCTTTACAGGTGCGAGTTTTATCTGTATAGGCCATTGCTTTAGCTGGCTGCTGACAGGGACAGCGGTAACAGAAACATCCGAATCCGCTGCATTTCTTGTAATCGTCCTTGCGTTTGATCCGGGACAGCCAGCCTTTTTTGCAGCGAGTACGGCCGCCTCATCATAGGCTGGCGCCTCCCGTTCCTCAAATGAAATCGCATCAGCCGGGCATGTTGGCAGACAATCCCCCAGACCGTCACAGTAATCCTCACGGGTAAGCTCTGCCTTCCCATCTATCATTTCAATCGCACCTTCATGACAGGCTGCCGCACAGGCCCCGCATCCGTTACATTTCTCTTTATCGATTTTAATAATTTTTCTGATCATATGAACTCCTCCTTGCTTTTCTGTAGCTATCATAATACAATAAACAAAACAATTCGGTTGTATTTACAACAGAAAGAGGATTTTATATGGAAAAATATGTGCCTGTGCTCAAAGAGACGCAGCTGTTCGCTGGTGTAAGGACAGACGAAGTCAATACAATACTCGGATGTCTCCAGGCAAAATCCCGTATTTATAAAAAGGGAGAATATATTTTCAGGCAGGGGGAACACCTGACCCATATTACGGTTTTGGTAAAAGGGAAGCTGCACATCCAGCGGGATGACTATTGGGGAAACCGGAGCATTGTCAACGTCATCCATGTCGGTGAAATGTTCGGAGAAGCCTATGTCTCCCCCGGAAGCGGACCGATTCTGAATGATGTTATTGCTGTGGACGACAGCACCGTCATATTCTTTGACGTACGGAAAATGCTGAACGTCTGCTCATCAGCCTGCCGTTTCCATTCAATCGTACTGCAGAATCTTTTTTTTGCAATATCTGATAAGAACAGGAAACTCGTACAGAAGCTTGGACATATATCAAAGCGTACCACACGGGAAAAATTGATTTCTTATCTGTCCGAAGAGGCAAAAAAACAGAACGACAGTTCCATTACCATTCCCTTCAACCGGCAGCAGCTTGCGGATTTTCTTTCCGTAGACCGCAGCGCTATGTCCAATGAGCTGTGCAGGATGCGGAATGAAGGGCTTCTGACCTTTGAGAAAAATCAATTTACTCTGCTGTAGATTCATATTTTTAAAACTGAAAAGAGATACAAAAAGGCAGGACACCTTCCTTTTTATGGGAATGTATCCTGCCTCATGTTTCATATTTTCTTTTTTGATTTTATCATTTAACCTTTTAATCGGTTTTCAATATCTGATGCACTATATAATACATCTGTTACAATCACTTTATCTCCCTGGATTACAAAAAAGACAGAATAATTGTCTATCAACAATCTTCTCATCTCTTTGCTTCGTTCCGGTTCTGATTCCATAATACAGATTCTCTCAGCCATAGTATCCAATGTCAAAATAGCGTCTGCAATCCGGTTATACTGATTCATTGCATTTTCTGGTGCCTGAAGGGCATAAGCAATATGATTGTATAATTGATCCATATCAGCCAATGCTTCATTTGTAATCTCAACCGTATATTGTTTCATATCAATGGTTCTCCCTAAATTTTGCGAACGCTTCCGCTGCATTTTGCACTCTTCCTGCTGCTATATCATTGTAACCTTTTTCCAATTTTTGATGGATTTCTTCCGTTGTCATGGTATCTGCATGAATCGATACTGGTGCTTTGGGTAAAGAAACAGAAAAAGGAATTCCACCTGTAAGAGAAATTTGATTCAAATATATATCAATTGCTGTTGACATGGGAACACCTAACTGAGACAATACTTTTTCTGCCCGTTCTTTAACAGTTGGATTTACTCTTAAGTTCAATGTTGCTGTTTTTTCCATAATTACACCTCCTAGTTTTTATATTGTAACGCTTTTGTCGTTACAATTCAAGCACTATTTTCTTCATATATCAGACATACATTAGAGAAAAACTCCCCAATATCCTGAAAAGTCTCCTGAAGCTATTCCTCTCCGTCACAATAACATAATACACTATTTTCAGACAGATTGAATCTGTCTGAGCGTTGTGCCTCCAAATATTCTAATTGTATCATTTTATCCGATAATGTCAGAAATTGACCATTCTGGTTTATAAAACTGCAGCCAGCTAAAAACTGAATAATAGCCTTACATGCAGAACGGCACAAAAAACAGAAAATTCAAAAAAAGACTTCCTGTTTTTTATGCCCATTTATTACAACTCATTCATCGTCTCTGTCACCGCCATACTCCGAATGCGTTTCGCCGGAGAGTAGACTGCAGCCACGGCCGCTGCAAAAACCAACAGCACGATGACCAGAAGCGGAACGATTGGAATGCTCCACACAGCATATGGAAAATGCGGTGTAATCAGGATACCGTACAGCCCTTTACTAATGAGCAGTCCAAGAATACATCCGGCCACACATCCATAGAAAGCATAAGCAAATGCCTCTGCCGCTATCATTTTTGTGACCTGCCATTCGTCCATGCCCACCGCGCGCATTGTTCCGTACTGCCTGATTCTGGCAGATACACTCATGGAAATACTGTTCACAATATTCAATACTGTCACCAGTGCGATAATCGCCAGGAATCCATAAGCAAAAATCATAAATGCCGCATACGTGTTGCCTGTTTTCTGGCCGATCCTGTTTCTAAACGCATATTCACCGTCTATTTCATTGTCCGCTGCATTACGGATTGCTTCCACATCTCCATTCTCTACATCCTCTTCCATCTGCACCATGAGCAGAGCATATTCCGCAATACCCATCAGCCGTGTAAATGTTTCTTTTGAAGTAATGATCGTAACCTTTCCGCCAGATGTCCCGTCACTGCTGAACGGATTCATTTTCAGCATTCCCGCAATCTCAACCTCTTCACTGCCAACCCGTATCTTATCACCTATCCCTACCGGAACATCTGCGTCACAGATTGCCAGAACATAACGGCTGTTCCCATATACCTTTGAAATATCACTGCCTTTTTTAAGCTCCTTATCCTTTGTCAGGCAGTCCAGATCAAATTCATCATAAGAAATAACATCCACCACACCAGACGAAAGACCCTCTTCCGCAAACTGCGCCGGGACATCAAAACAACTCCTGCGTCCAAACACATTGGTTACTCCCTCCATGCCTCCAAGTTCATCCAGCAGTACGCTGCTTATTGAGTTCGAGCCGTCACTGCTCGCAATCTCAATATCTGCATCATTAGATTTCTGGGGCATAATCAGGCTCACCAAATCTGCAAAAACGGTAAAACTTAAAAAAAGAATAATGCTGAGGGCAAAAGAGCCGGTCATCAATATCAGGTTTTTCTTTTTCGATACCGCATGATGCATGCCAAGAGCGGTTTCTATTTTTGCAAACCGGGTATTTGCAGCGCTGTGGTGTTAGTATATAAGAGTGGACAGGAAAAGTTGAACAATCTATACTATCAAGTGAAAGAGCAAAGGAGATGAAGGGCATGGCGAAAAACCAAAAATCTTACACTCTGGAATTTAAACAGCAGATCGTGGATCTGTACAATGCCGGAGGAACCTCGTATCCAAAACTGGAGCGTGAATATGGCGTAAATCGGAGTACTATCAGCGGGTGGGTAAAGCAGCTTTCCCCAATCAAAGTATCGGGGGAGGAAACGGTTACCCTCAGGGAGTATAAGGCTCTCCAGAAAGAGAACCAGCGCCTTAAGATCGAGAATGAAATATTAAAAAAAGCGACCGCCATATTCGCAAAAGAACAATAGCCGAAATTGTGGCTTTTATCCAGAACAACCTGGCTGATTACTCTGTGTCCCAGCTTTGCAGCGCCTTGAAATTCCCAAGGGGCACCTATTACAAGGCTCTGGTCCGTGTGCCTTCAAATAAGCAAAAAGAGTATGAAGAATTCGGCCGGAAAGTGAAACAGGCATATGAGGACTCAAAACAGAGATATGGAGCTGTCAAAATATGCCGCATACTGAATGATAACGGTACATCCTGCAGCGTCAAGCGGGTGCAGAGGCATATGGCAGAGCAGGGGCTGCGCTCTGTTGTAGTAAAGAAGTACAACCACCGTGCCAATCATGGCAGCGTCCCAGATGATAAGGTAAATATTTTGCAGCGTGATTTTGAAACGGAGACCATTAACCAAAAATGGTGTACGGACATTACTTACATCCATGTGCAGAAAGAAGGATGGACTTATCTGGCGTCTGTTATGGACCTATGCAGCCGCAAGATCATCGGGTATGCCTATGGAACATCTATGACGGCGGAACTGGCAGTCCAGGCAGTAAAGAATGCGTGCCTGAATGTCGCGGATACAGAGGGGATTATCCTGCACAGCGACCTTGGGAGTCAGTACACGGGTCGGGAATTTGAAAACTACTTGGCCAGCAGGGGAATCCTGCATTCTTTCAGCCGTAAGGGGAATCCATATGACAATGCCTGTATTGAGTCATTCCATTCCGTGCTGAAAAAGGAAGAAATCTATCTCCATGACTATCAGGATTCAACGGAAGCCCGCAGAGCAATCTTTGAATACATAGAGGGCTGGTATAACCGTAAAAGAATACACAGTGCTATTGGTTATATGACACCACAACAAAAGGAGGATGAAGAACTTAAAACAGCAGCATAACCTTTCAACTTTTTTTGTCTAAAGTATTGACATAGATCCACTGCTCATATTTTTCCCATCCCCTGCATTGCCTGTAACAGCTGACACAGGCGACACCTTGGACGCTCTTTTTGCCGGAGACTGCGCTGCAATCAGAACCGTAATAATTCCCACTGCCACTCCGCTGACAATTCCTGCCGCACTCACTCCAAACAATGGAATACTGACAAATTCCTCTCCTGCCATAAACCGCAGCAGGGCGCACACTCCCCATGTGACCAGAATACCAAGGATGACACCTGCCGGAATCGCAATCTTACACCAGTTCAGGGCTTCCAGCCTTACGAAGCGGATAATCTGTTCCCTGCTCATACCGATACAGCGCATCATACCGAAAAATTTCGTCCTTTGGGCGACATTGCTGTTCATACTGCCTGCAATCATCAGTGCTCCTGCAATCAGTATCAAAATAAACAGCATAACAGCAATCATGTAAATCTCCTGCATTCCCGAATCCCCGCCAAGGGCTCCCGTCCCCATCAAAGCTTTATTTACTTCGATATTTTCATCCGTCCATCCATACTCTTCCTTGATGTCTGAAACATGTCTGCTGATATCTGCCTGGCTCTGATACCGTATATATAAGGATGGATTTCGGACAAGCCCGTACTTCTCAAATGCTTTTCGGTTCATATATACACTGAATGTTCCATATAATGCATTGAACTCCTCATCATCCTCACCAAATCCGGATATGGTAAAATCCATGCTGCCGGAAGGTGTTTCTATGGTGATTCTGTCGCCTGTCTTTGCACCAAACGCATCCTTTGCATTAGAACTGATCAAAATCTCCGTATCATTCTGCGGGAAAGAGCCCTCCTTCAAACCATTCTTGATATCCGTAATATAAGCTTCATCAACTCCATATAGAGCAGCCTTCCTTTTCCCAATATGGTACTCTTCTTCCCTGCCGTAATTCACCACATCCGTCCATGCCGCAACAGAAACATCTGCACTTTGGCCAATCTGCTCTGCGTCGGCTTCAGGCACATTTTTTAGCTGGACATGCCAGTTCCCATGCTTCTTAAGCATATTATTCGTCTGCATCCTATTTCCCATGTCAGCCATACTGAAAACCGCCGTCACCAGAAATACGGAAATTGTAATGCACAAAAGTGTCAACCGGTTCTGCCGACTGTGGACATGTGCAGAAATCGGAATTAAGCTAAGATAACTCTTCATTCACCGCACCTCCCCCAGATCATTCAGCTCCCCATCCGACACCTGCAGGATACGATCCGCTTTCTGTGCAATGCTGCGGCTGTGGGTAATCATAATGATAGTCTGCTCATACTTCTTGGACGCTTCTTTTAGGAGCGTAATCACCTCTCTGCTGTTCTGTGTGTCCAGATTTCCTGTCGGCTCATCAGCAAGGATGAGGGCAGGACGGGTAATCAGCGCCCGACCGATTGCCACTCTCTGCTGCTGCCCGCCCGAGAGCTGGCTTGGCAGATGGTGCCGGCGCTCCCGAAGGTTCAGCACTGTTAGCAGTTCCTCCAGATATCTTCTGTCTGGTTCCTGGTAATCAAGTAGTACCGGGAAAATGATATTCTGCTCAACCGTCAGTTCGGGAACCAGATTAAAGCTCTGGAAAATAAACCCGATATTCCTGCGGCGGAAAACCGTAAGATTTCTTTCTTTCATTGCAAAAATATCCTTGCTGTCAATATATACCTTGCCAAAGGAAGGCATATCCAGCGCACCGATCATATTAAGGAGCGTACTCTTTCCGGAGCCTGATTCCCCGACGATTGCGACAAATTCTCCTTTCGGTACCGAAAAACTAACTTTCTTTAAAGCCTGTACGGCCGTATCTCCTTCCCCGTAGGTCTTGGAAATTGATTTAACCTCCAACAAATTCATAAATCAAAGCACCTCTTTCTCCATAAAATCCATACATCGAAAATGAATTCCCAAATCATTATGCCCGTCTGCATGGAATTTCATTTTTAATGTATAAGAAGCATAACACACCAATCCTACAGGAATATTGCAATTATCCTGCAATTTTGCAGGAATTATCACTATATAGAGGTTCACTGCGGCATGAATAAAGAGGCTGCTGATCTTCTTTAGCCTACATTTATGAATTAAAATATGGATTTAATAACTCATCTAAAAGCTATTGCAATGCTTATAATGATGCCTATTACAATAGCGTGTCTCTTCCAGGTCAGCCGAAGATATCCTGCAAATTCACGGAGCAATGCATTCAGTGTAAAATACCATTTTGTCTTTGCACCAAACCCTACGCATTTTATTCCCTGCTGCTTCGCCAGAATTAAAGCCCTAAAGACATGATAAGCAGTTGTAACAATAACAATTTTCGCATTCTCGTTGTCTATCAACTCCTTTGAAAACATCAGGTTTTCCTCCGTTGATACCGATTTTTGCTCCATTATGATCTTTTCAGCATCCACTCCCTGATCGACAGCATATGCCGCCATAGCGGCGCTTTCCGAAATGTCTTCGCCTGGCCCCTGCCCTCCGGACATAATCAGTACCGCATTCTGGTTGCAGCGCAAAAGCTCTATTCCTCTATGAATCCGGGCCGCAAGCAGCGGCGTAACCTTAGTCCCAATAATCCCGGAGCCCAGTACAATAATATAGTCCGCATTCCTCTTTTTTCTCAGATGAATAAGATTAAGAACCGCAGATAGTGAATACATCGCCATCAGTGACAATACATATACAGCAGAAAAACTAATCGTTACATAAAATATTGTACTGAATCTGCCCTTTTCCAGACTCCCAATCACTGGCCAGACTGCAAGATATCCAAACAGCAGGATTGAAAATAGCATAGATAATAAATTAGAAGGCTTCATTCCCTCATGCCGGATAATTTTTATTCCTTCTATAAAAAACGTAACAATCAAAACTGCCGGAAATGCGATTACGCTGACTACTGCCAAAATAAACAGAAAAACAAGAAGTCCGACGACTGCATCATGTGACGCAAGCCATTCTGAGTACTGGGAAAGTATAAAAAACAAAAAAACTGCCAGACTTGTCATCATCCAGAAAAATGAAACGCCGCTCCATAATGTTCTGGGATCATGCAGCATAATTCTCGCAAATATGCAAAATGGTATTAAAAAAAGAATAAATGAAATCTGCAACATATCTGTATTGCCCCTTTAAAATACGACATTTTAGAAAGCCCTTCCGCTAAGGGATTCTCTCCATAATTTTATCATACTCAAATGGCGGTGTAAAATACATTCTAATACACAATCAGACACTTGCTATTATTCGAGTATCCATATACAATTATATTTGTCACCAATTTCCGTCAGGAAATTGATGACCTGCTTGCGCTTCAGCGCAATTCCTATTGTATACTGATACAGTTTAAAGAAAGACAGGTACAAATACTTTGCAGCGAGAACCGCATACCGGATATTTCAAGACCTGGGTATATGCGGCTGATGCAAAAAGACGCAAAAAAGCTGATTGATGGAAGGGAGTTACGCCATGAATAATGTATTGATTATAGATAATGATAAAGAACTTTGCGCTCTTATGAAAAAATGCGTAGAGCAGGAAAATTTATCAGCCATAGTTGCATATAGCGGCATTCAGGGGCTGCGTCTGGCCGATGAAAACAAAGATAGCTGTTCCCTTATTATTCTGGATGTAATGATGCCCGATTTAAACGGATTTCAAGTGTTGCAGCAAATACGGCGGACAAGCAATGTTCCCGTCCTTATGCTCACTGCCAAAAGCGACGAGGAAGATAAAGTGTCCGGCTTGCGAATGGGGGCAGACGATTATCTGACAAAACCATTTAGCATTAACGAGCTTATGGCGCGTGTCAATTCCCTGATCCGACGATACACTACCTTAAATCCCTCTACGGCAGATACAGATTATATATCGCTGAAAGATATGGTAATTGACAAATTAAACCGTACAGTTTCGGTCAAAGATATTCCTGTTTCGCTTACAGGGAAGGAATTTGATTTACTGCTCTTTCTTGCTTCCAACAAAGGACGGGTATTTACCAAAAAGCAAATTTATTCACAGGTATGGGAGGAAGAATATGCTTTTGACGATAGCAATATTATGTCTTTTATCAGCAAATTAAGGAAAAAGATTGAGCCGGACCCCGACCACCCCTTTTACATTTTAACTGTCCGGGGTGTCGGCTATCGTTTTAACAAGGAGGCATAACATGGACATCACTGTTTATCTTTTCATTGTGTCAGCCCTCATGCTGCTTATCATTGTGTATCTCATTTCTGCCTTACGGCGCGTGCGAACACAGCTTGCGCTGATAAAAGACGCCTTAGAGGACATAGAGGGCGGGAACTTGAACCGACGTATTTTAGCAGGCGAAAACGACATGACAAAGAAAATCTGCTATGGTATTAACGAAATAGCCGTAAACAGTCAGGCGCAGCTTATACGGCAAAGACAATCTGAACAGGCATATAAACGGCTGATGACAAGCCTTTCGCATGATGTAAAAACCCCGCTTGCCTCCCTTGTGGGTTATCTGGAAGCGGTAGAAAACAAAATAGTCATTGGGGAGGAAAAAGACGAATATATCCATGTCACACATGAAAAGGCACAATATCTGAAATCCTTTGTGGAAAATCTGTTTGAGTGGGTAAAACTGGATTCTGGGGAGCAGATTTTTCATTTTGAAAAATTTGATTTGAATGAACTATCCCGCAACATTATAGCAGACTGGATTCCTGTCTTGGAAAACAGTTCTTTTGAATATGAATTTGTCATACCCGAAACAGAGTATTTTATCCGTATAGATGTAAATGCATATACCCGCGTCCTTAATAACCTTTTGCAAAACATGATTGTTCACAGTGAGGGTGACAAAATGGAATTGCATATTTTCGAGGATATGCGGCAAGCTAAAATTATAATATCGGATAATGGAAAAGGAATAACTCCCGACAATCTCCCACATATCTTTGAAAGAATGTACCAGTGCGACCAGTCGCGGTCCGCGAAAGGAAACGGATTAGGTCTGGCGATTACAAAGGAACTTATCAGCGTTCATAAAGGAACCATCACCGCCGAAAGCAATTCCGGCCATGGGACCAAATTTACCATATTGCTTCCGAAAGCCCTGTAAAAAGTGCAGGGCTTTTCTTAATAAAACAAGAAAAAAGCAAGGTATCGGCAAGGTTATGGCAAGGTTAGTGATTTATAATAGGGAGTGCAAAAGGAGGAAACATCTATGAATGATTTCGTAATTGAAACAAAGCAGCTGACAAAAATATATGGAGAACAAACGGCTGTCAGCAAAGTAAATCTCCATGTAAAAAAAGGACGGATTTATGGTCTGTTAGGGCGTAACGGAGCCGGAAAAACAACAATTATGAAAATGATTTTAGGACTGGCTTCTATTACTTCCGGCAAAGTGGATGTATTCGGTAAAAATGTCAAAGGACGGGAAAAACTTGTATATCCCCGTATTGGTGCAATTATCGAAACGCCGGGTTTCTATCCAAACCTAACCGGAACAGAAAATCTGGAAATCTTTGCAAAGCTACGCGGCACAGCCGCCCCTCATGCAGTAAAAAACGCTCTGGAAATAGTTGGATTGCCCTATAAGGATAAAAAGCTATTCAGCAAATATTCCCTTGGCATGAAACAGCGACTTGGGATTGCAAACGCTATCCTGCATGACCCGGAATTGTTGATTTTAGACGAGCCGACAAACGGGCTTGACCCTATCGGCATTGCAGAAGTAAGGGATTTTATCAAAGAGTTAAGTGCGGCACAGGGTAAAACGATTCTTATATCCAGCCATATTCTTTCTGAAATCTCACTGTTGGCCGACGATATTGGAATTATTGATAATGGCGTTCTTTTGGAAGAAAGCAGCATGCGGGAACTGGAAAAGAAAAACCGTAAATATATCCTGCTGCAAGTGTCCGATATTCCAAAGACGACATTGATTTTAGAACGTCAATTCCATTTGACCGATTATTCTGTTCAAGACGACCATACGTTACGGCTTTATGACGCTTCCCTTGATATGGGCGAAGTCAACAAGGTACTTTTCATGCAGGATATTACCGTTATGAGTTCTCTGGTCTGCAACGATACATTGGAGGACTATTTCAAAAAAATTACAGGAGGGGAAGGCATTGCTTAAATTGATTGAAACCGAACTGCTGAAACTTCGCCGAAGAAAACTTTTATTGATTATGCTGCTCGCAGCACTTATTATGCCCTTTTTCGCAATGCTGCTGTTTCGCTACAAAGGAGAAACAGGAATAAACCCATTAGAGTTTTATCGGTGGTCTGCATTTGGTTATACGCTTTTTATTATTCTACCAGTCGTGTTGGGGATATTTTGTGTAATGCTTATCTATGAAGAAAAGCGGCATGATGTAGCAAAGCAGCTTTGGATCGTACCGATAAGCAGAATGAGCTATTTTTTCAGTAAGTTTTTTGTGGTTTTATTCTATTCAGTCGTTTTTATGATGATTACTGCAATAGCTTCTGCGGCGTTTGGTGTGCTTCCCGGATATATCGGATTTGACGGGAATCATATTTTGTACTTGTTTGAAAGATGTTTAGAAATAGGAGTGATTACAGCCTTTGCACTATTACCTGTTCTGTCAATCGCAACAATGACAAAGGGATATATTCTCCCTTCCTGTATCACATTGATATATGCCCTCTTAGGATTTTTCTTAATGAACACGAACATATATCTACACCCGATTTGTTCAACTGCGGCTATCATCATGCGAGACAGCGATATTCCAGGGCTTGCTTTTTCACAGACGATAAATGTTCCATTTGCATTGCTCTGTATTGCTGCTTGGGATATTATCTTTATCCTGCTTGCTAATATTGCTTTGAAAAAGAAGTGAGGTGTGTTCCATGATGAAATTACTTTGGGCGGAACGTCAAAAGCTTCGTCGCTCAAGTATCGTCTTACTTACCATATTTGCAACCGTATTAGTCGCTATTGTTGTTTTTATCGGCGGGAACAGTATGGATTTAGAAGGACAGTATATTGATAATGCGGGGTGGTACATGACAATGGTTCAGCCTTGGGCTACTTTGCTTGTTATTCCTGCTGTTATCGCTCTGTTGGGAAGTTATATGGTTTGCCGGGAGGAACAGGACGACACAATGAAAACGCTAAGGCTGATTCCTGTCAATGAAGTAAAATTGACTATCGTAAAGCTGGTGATTACTCTTGCTTTCAGTATATTTGTCTATGTGTTGCTTTTTATTATAACTTTTTTGACGGAAGCATATTTACATTTTTCCGAATTGTCGGCAGGAATGGTTTTCGATTTTTTGAAAACATACTTTTTAGAGGGAATAGGCGTATTTTTAGCTGTTTCTCCTATCATTGCATTAGTAACATATACAAAGAAAAGCTATTGGTTAGCACTAATCTTAACAGAAATGTACTCTTTTGCAGGAATGTTTATGAGTATGTCCGGCACTTTAAGAGCGTTCTATCCTATTACGGCGGTATTGGGTGTTGCAGGTTACTATGAAACTACTACTGAGAAATTAATTGCAAGTATTATAATTCTATTGTTATGCGGTTGTCTTTCGATTTTGTTATTGGTAGGGTTAAATCACAAAGAAAAGGAAAAGATATGCCATACTTGTTCGTGAAGAGTTCAGTTGCCTAATAAATTCACATGAACAGGGACACGAACAACTGGATTCTGGAAAACTGAATACAGGAGGTCACAAATGAAAGAACTGCCAGAAAGAATCCATGACGATACCAACGGTCTTGATTACGTTGAATTCTCGGAAATGTTCATTGACGGTTTTAAGCTGGGGGCAAAGATGATGGCGGAGGTTTTCAGGAACGAGTAAAAGGACGGGGACAGGAAAAGGCAGACGCTTTGAGGGGAGCGGCTGCCTTTTTTGGAGGGTTGCTGACAAGTTGGAAATCAAATTCTGTTAAATAATCCATATTTTCTACGCTATTTAAAAAATCCCGATTTTAAACTCCATGCAGCTTCCCAGCAAGCTGGAAATTACAGATATTTTACATATACTCTTGAATCTTCTCCATGCATATCTTTCATCATTCTAAAAAACTCATACCCATATTTCTCATATAACCCATTATGATTTGTTGAAATATAAATGCTATTAATTCCATCTGCTTTTGCCAATGTTTCAGCGTAACTTAACAGCTTTCCAACATAACGGTGTCCTCTATAATGCGGAAAGGTATATACCCACCCAATCCATGGTGTTAATTCTGTTGGCTGAATATCGTCCTTATCAGCAAATGTGCAAAAAGAAATCAAATCTCCTCCCTCTGTCAACATAAGTACCTTTGTATTTTCACCGACATATTCCTTTAACTTTTGATTTTTTAACAGTTCATATAAAAACTGACCTGCCCCCCAATCACTTTCTTTAATCTTTGAAAGCCAATATTCTTTGTTATTTGTACTGAAATATTCGATTATGTTCACAAAGTTATCCTCCTAACTCCGAATTATTATTGCGTTCAGTTTAGCACATTTATGTTAAATCAAACAGAAAGTCCTCATAATCACTTACATAATACCGGATATTCGTTCTTCCCCTTTGAATGATCGTATGTCCCTCTGCTTCCAGTTTTGATTTTTGGGCCTTAACACCGCCGGGATACTTGGGATTTAGCTCTCCTTTTGCTTTCAACGTCCTCCAATAAGGCGTCTCATCCTTTGTTCTCTGATGGCTTGCCCATGCTGCTATAGTAACAAAAATACCGGCAGTGATAGGTTCTGTAAAATCAGCACCGCTTAATTTAGCAAAATACTCACGGATCTTTCCCACGGTTATCACCTTCCCGTAAGGAATCCTTTTCATAATTTTATCATACTCTATTGGCGGTGCAAAATACATTCTGTCACCGCCATATTTGTCAATACTCTTCTGATCCGTAATCACTTGAATCTTGGGCATATCCTTACTTTCATGCAACATTGCATTAAAATCTTTTTTATCTTCATTCGCCATATCTCTTTTTTCGTAAATCATAATACAATACCTGCCCATATGCAATGAGACAGTTTTAAAAAATACGTCTTTCTACTTAGCAAATAAATCCGAATAGTATTTATCACTCTACCGTTTCAATCGAATCCACAATACTCATATTCGCAATCCGCCTCAATGGTATGCACGTTGCAATCAGGCAGGCAAGCACAGACATTACGGCCGCCTCCGCCAGGGAAACTACAGGAATCGAGACCAGCTGGATGGTATCTGTACGGGCAGCTTCCACAAAAATCGTGCAGATATACCCAATCACACCCCCAATCACAGCAGCAATGATTCCATAATACGCCCCTTCCCACAGGAATGTCTGATATAATGCCCCATGGCTCATGCCGATTGCCCTCTGCATCCCAATCTCCGTCACCCTGGTATGGATATTCGTATACACCGTATTTACGATATTCAAAAGGCCAATCAGACCTACGAACAAAATCAGCCCCCATGCCAGCAGCCGGATCTGCTCATAGCTCTCCGCAAGCTGCCGATCCGTATCTTCATAAGAGAGATAAGTCGTGCCCGGAATTTCCCGGCATAGTTCTTCCACCGCCCGGTCAAACAAGTTCCTGTCCGCCGTCTCCTTCAGCACCGGAAGCATTTCCTGATACTCGCTCTTTCCTGTCAGTTCCGAATAAATCCGGTCAGATACAATCACCTGCACACCATTTATAAATCCCTGATTCCCGATTCCCGCGAATCCATCCGTTCCGTCAAATGCAGCCATGACCAAAAGCTCCCATCCCTTTATGGAAACTGTATCGCCTGCGGCAAACTCTGAATGTTCCAGCTCCTCCCCCTCATAAACTACCGGGAACGGATTCTTTATCACACAGCCCTCTCCTGCCATCAGACGCTGAAACTCTTCTTCTGAAAGCTTCCCTTCCGTATAAGCGTCCATATACATTTCATTGAACCCTACAACCTGCAAGGTCTCCCCCGGCTTCAATTCAAATCCCGGAGACATCCCGGCAACCAGTTCTTCCGTATCATAAAGAGAAAACTGGATTGCCGCAACAGATTCAACAGCATCATTTTGAGATAACTCATCTAAATCTTTTTCTGTAAAGCCGGCCGTCTCATTGATAATCGAATAATCCCCAAGACGCATTTCTTCCATAAGACTGGCAGCATTTAAAAGCGAAGTAAAGCTCTGCAGGGCAATAAACACTGAAATACTCATCACAAGAGACAGGATTGTAATGGCCGTCCGTCCGGGGCTCCGCCTCAGATTCAGCCGGGCATAATAAGCCGCAAAATTCTTAATCCTTTTTGTCCTGCGGTTTCTGCGCCGGATCTTCGTATTCCCGCCTGACATGGCTACAGTCGGCGCCACCTTCCCCGCATACCGGACCGCCGGTACTGCCGCGGCAAATGCAAAGAACAAGGTGAGAAATGCACTGGCGGCAAGAAACAGTGGCTTCCCTGCGCTGTTTTCCCGGATCAGCTCCTTTAATCCCGCAGTATCATTTACCATAAAGATCTCCGGGGACACAAAGCTCGTTGCCATCGAAAAGATACTTTCTGCTGAAAAATATCCTGCCAGCATCCCAACCGGGATTCCGGCTGCACACAAAAACAATATCTGCCGGAAAACAATCTCCCAGAGCTGATCTTTCCCGCCTCCGATGGCACGCAACACGCCGTATTCTTTCGTGCGCTTTGACACGGAAATTTTCAGCACATTGTAAATCACAAGCCCTGATGCCAGAAGCACAAGGCCGCCTACCATGATACCCGCAATCTTAAGGAAGGAAACGTCCATCCCATCCTCCCCGCCTTCTTCCGGATTCTCATAGGGGATGCCCACTGCCGAAAGATAGACGATATTATAGGTCACATCCAGTTCAGGAATCTGCAGTTTCTCTGCCACATCCTCCACCGTACTCTGCATAGTCTTCTTATCCGCGGTACAGAAATCCGCCACATAATATATCTGCTCTGACGGGAACAGCCGGGAAGCCGTCCCCTCCCCCACAATACCGGGGAGCATGCCATAAGTATAGGCTACATAGTTGCTCTTCGTGATTCCTGTCAGGGTAAATTCCTCCGTATAATCCACTGCAGGCAGAATCCCATGTCGCCACGATTTAGAAGCCGTCAGGGAAATCCGATCTCCGGCTTTTCCCTGAAAGCCAAGAAACCTTAACACATCCTCTGACAGTGCAATCTCCATTGGACGTTCCGGAAGCCGTCCTTCCAGAAGTTCTGTAAAAGCCGGATACATCTCATAACTATGATCCAGATATTCTACAAGGCTAAGCTTTAGCTGGCTGTTCAGCTGGATTGTCCCAAGGTCAATGGCCGCTCCGACATAGGAAAAACGGGAATCGGATTTCACTTCTGCAAGCTGTTCTTCTGAAAGCTGCACGAAAGATCCATACTTTTTCCCTGCAAGGGCGGCTGCCTGCTGCTCCTTCATCGCATTCAGAATCCCAATCGACTGCCCGATTACGGTTGTTATGACTGTAGAGAGAACCACCGCAATCAGTATTAATATGGAAGTAACCTTCTGTGCACACAGCTCCCTCCATGCCAAAGTTCTGTAGGACTTCATACTTCCACCCCGCTTCCTGTCTCTGAAAGGATTCCATCCACGATTACAAACTGCCTGTCAGCCATCTTCGCGATCCGGCTGTCATGGGTAATGACCACCAGCGTTTTGTCCAGCTCCCTTCTGATATTGCAAAGAAGCTCCATCACCTCGCCGCCGCTTTTGCTGTCAAGATTTCCCGTCGGCTCGTCCGCAAAAATAATGTCCGGCTGTGCCGCTAAGGCACGGGCAATGGCCACACGCTGCTGCTGCCCGCCGGAAAGCTCATGGGGAAGATGATTCAGCCGCTTCTGGATTCCAAGAAGTTCTGTAAGCTTCTTTAGGTAAGCTTCATCCGGCTGCTTTTTATCCAATAGAAGCGGCATGATGATATTTTCCCTGGCCGTCAGAACCGGAAGGAGGTTAAACTGCTGGAAGATAAATCCGATACGCCTGCGCCGGAAAGCGGAAAGCTCCTTATCATGGAAACTGTAAATATCCCTGCCGCCATAGGAAAGCAGCCCTGATGTGGGACGGTCCAGACCGGACAGCAGGTGAAGCAGCGTACTCTTCCCGCTACCCGAAGGGCCTGTAATAGAAAGGAAATCCCCCTGCCCGATTTTAAGGTCTGCCTTGTCGAGCGCTACCACGCGGCTCTCCCCGCTGCCATAGATTTTCGATAGTTCTCTTGCCTCAATGATCATAAAAACACTCTCCTTATATTTTGTAAAACGGCCAAATGTCCGTAATGGAATGTAAACCATTGGATATCCGTATAAGAAGAGTGTAACTCATAAATCTCAAGAAACGTTCAAGATTATAAAATTGTCAAATAATTCTAAACGAAGCGGCTGCCGCTGCTCCTCCGCCTGCCGGATTTTCTAATTTAAGCGTCCCTCCATGTTTCAGGCAAAGAACATGGGTACTATATAATCCCATTCCAAAATGTTCCGCCTCCTCGTTCATTTTTCCGAAAGGTTTCGGACCCTCCCGAAGCATTTTCAGAGGGAATCCGGGGCCGTCATCCATGACCGTCAAAACGACTCTGCCATCCTTCTCCCTTAGCAGTACAGACAGCTTTTTCACAGCAAACCGCGCCCCATTACTGATCAGATTCTCGGCAGCATTCAGGAAAATCCCATAATCCAGCCGGGTACTTCCTCTGGGCTCCACCGTAACCGTAGATTCTAATGCCGGAGCAAGAAACTTTATCGTATCCGCCAGTTCTGTCTCAAGCATGGAATAGGTACATTCTACGGCCCGAACCGGAAGCTGTTCCATTCTCTGGATACTGCTCATCGCCTCAACATAATTCTCGATACGCAGCGTATAACCCGCAAGCCTGTCAAAGGTTCTCTGGTCGCCTTTCCCCTGCTGTATCAGCTTAACCGTTCCTTTTAAAACAGCAACCGGATTGCGCAGGTCGTGGGAAAATGCGGCATTCAGCCTCTTTCTGTCTTCCGCCTGCTCCCACAATTCCTGGTTCGCCTGAAGGAGTTCTGCCCGCATAATCTCAAATCCTCTGCAGATCTGCCCCAGTTCATCCTCTGAAATATCCGGAATGGAAAAATCCAGATCCCGATTCAGGATACGCTCCGTCCCCATCTTCAGGACAGAAATCGGCGTTTTCAGCTTGATACGGTAAAACAGAAGCCCTGCAGTCCCGATTCCGCCGACAGGCAGCAAGATACATGCAAAAAGCTGAAAGCTGTCTATCATACGCAGGATTCTCCGCTGCCCCTTTGTCGGCTGCTGAAGCAGTACATTCGTTCCATCCGCCCTGAATTCAATTCCCCCGGACGGGTAATTGTCCCGGACTTTCTCACAGCACACGAAAAGCAGTAAAAGGAGACACAGCGAAAGAACGACACAGAGGGAAGACAGCACAAAAAACGCTCTCTTTAGACCCATTTTTTTCAGGCGTTCCATTTATATCCGCACCCCCAGACTGTCTCAATATAGCTGTGAAGCGTATGCTCGGCCAGTTTTGCCCTGAGCTTGCGGATATGCTCCATCACAGTGCCGCTGTTTCCTTCCCCGTCAATCCCCCAGATCATGTCATAGATCCGTTCCCGGTCAAATACCTGTCCCATATTCTTAGAGAGCAGTTCCAGGATGTCAAACTCTCTTTTCGTCAGCAAAACCGGATTTCCGTTTACCGACACACTTCGGGTCCCATAATCAACCGCCAGTTCGCCGAAAAACCGGACTGCCCTGCCGGCTGCCCGGTTATCCAGTGTGCGCTGCTCCCTGCGCAAATGCGCCGCCACCCGCGCGCCAAGCTCATCCAGTTCAAAGGGCTTTACAATATAGTCATCCGCCCCTGCCTGAAAGCCGGTAATCTTATCCGGAGATTCCACCCTTGCAGTCAGAAACAGAATGGGGCAGGTGACAAATCCGCGGATTTTCCGGCAGACCTCCAGGCCGTCCATCTTTGGCATATTGATATCAAGAAGAATCAAATCCGGCTCCACATACAGCTTTTTTACCGCTTCCCCGCCGCTGTCAGCCGTATACACTTCATACTCCGGCTCAAAATACTCTTTTATCATATCGGTGATTCCCGGTTCATCGTCCACAATCAGTATCTTATATCGCATCTGATATCCTCCAAATGTTTGATAGATCTCTATTTTAGCACGAAAATATCAAGAAACTTTCAGAGAGTAGGAAAATTTATATAAAATGCCGAGCCGGCCCCTAATCCGCTGTCAGCTGCAATACTGCCCCCATGCGCTTCAATAATAGATTTTGCAAGAGGCAGGCCAAGACCAATTCCCTGTGTATCCTTGGAATACCGACTTCTGTAAAACCTCTTAAAAATATAATACAGATCCTCCGGATGGATTCCAGTCCCGTTATCCTTTATGGCAATCTGCAGCGAAGACGCTGACATCTTCCACTCAATCCAGACAAAACCTCCCTTTTCCGTATGGTCCAAAGCATTTTTTACAATATTTATCACTGCCTCCATCAGCCAGTTACGGTCACAGACAAAGTCTGTAGATTCATCTCCAGAAAGAATAATCTCTTTTTCTTCCTGTCCGGCACGAAAACGGAAACTCTTTTTGATACGTTCCATCATCTC
Organism: Sporofaciens sp. St.21A7; assembly: GCF_059728535.1. NCBI lineage: Bacteria > Bacillati > Bacillota > Clostridia > Lachnospirales > Lachnospiraceae > Sporofaciens > Sporofaciens sp. St.21A7. The sequence goes on from NZ_BAAGFN010000002.1 coordinate 46,153, forward strand.
AGATATATTTTCCGTTTTCCTCTCCATTACAATTGTACCCGCATCAAATTTTGAAATCTTTAACAGATTCTGTACCAATGTTTCAATCCTTTCCAGTTCCTGCTCGGAAAGATCGGCAAACTCTTTAATCGTAGGCAGATTTTCCGCCTCTCCCTGCAAAATCCCGTTATAAATATTTAAGGCTGCCAGGGGAGTCTTTAACTGATGGGAAATATCCGATATCGTATTTCTCAAGAACTCCTTCTCTTTCCCTTCCTTCTCAATATGTGCGTTCAGGATAGAAACCAAAGAATTCACTTCATGAAACAGCCTGTATAGTTCTCCCTCATCATAACATTCGATACGTGCGTCTTTGCTGCCGGAAATATATTCCCTGATCTGCCACACTGCCTTCTCCATAATCTCATTCTGTTCTTTAAAATATCCATAGCATGCCAATATGATCAGGAATCCCATAACGCAAGCGCCAATTCCAATGTAGAGAGCTGCCAGTGTGATTCCAAGTTGCATGAAAACAATAAAAAACACTGAAAACCCTATTATATATAGAAGAATTTTACAGAACAGCGCTTTTATTTTTTGATTTGCCAGTATCTTCATAATACACCTCTACAAGATGTTTCCTTTACATCTTCCTGGATTCCATGCCTCCCTCCGCCGGATTCCATTTATAACCCATACGGCGGACGGTTACAATTCTTTCCGGCTTTCCGGGATCATCCTCTATCTTTATACGAAGTCTCCGTATATAGGACGTAAGCGTATTATTGTCGATATAGTTTTCATCACAATCCCACAGCCTGTTTAAAATCTGCTCAGGTGAAAGTACAATGCCGGGATTCTCCATAAACAGGCACAGCAGTTTATATTCACTTGCCGTAAGGTCAAGCTGCTCGTCTCTTTTATAAACTTCTCCTTTTATGCGTTCCACCGTGATATCATTGGAGCTAAGCTCCGATTTCTCCTGAGCAAAGTTGCCGCTTCTGCGGAGCAGGGCATTCACCCTTGACAGGAACACAGCCAGCTTAAATGGTTTCGTGATATAATCATCCCCGCCGATATCAAGCCCCATGACAATATCCGTCTCATCATCCGCAGCAGTTAAAAACATAATCGGAACCCTGGAAGTCAGACGCATTTTTTTGCACAAATCAAAACCGGAACCGTCAGGGAGGGAGACATCCAGAATAACCAGGTCGTATTTTCCATCAGTCCAGAGCGTATCAGCTTCCAGGCTTGTGCGGGCAACATCTATCCCATATCCTTCTTTTTTGACTGCAAAAGAAAGTCCGCTAATTAAACTTAAATCATCTTCCACCAGTAAAATCTGTTTCATTATATTATCTTCCTCTGGATTTTTCTTTTATAATTCTACATGTATCGCTACGTCCCCGTTCATTTATTATACCATCTATATACATCCTTTACAATAAACTACCCGTCTTTTGCAAAATGAAAGGCCATCTTTGCATATTGTCCAATGAAATCCACAAATTTCACGAAATAAATTACTTTACACAGCCTCTTTATATTGTGTTATACTTTATTGTACAGTTTTTACGAGAGAATCATACAGTTTTATTACAGTATATTACATAATGGATTTTCGGCTCTATCGCTCATGGAAGACAATCTGCTTGGCGGCGCATATCCATTATGCCGGGGAGCAATCGAAATATACCTTAAACTTCTGATATCAAATTCGCAAAGTGAACTATATAAATGGCATGAAAAATTCACAACATTTGAGATTAAACAATCCTGTTGTACTCAGATATATCCTGAAGAATTTGATATATTATTTGAGAATCGCATCTGTAAAAATGCAAAAAATAAGGTTGATTATCTTCATTTTGGCTGGGTAGATTTTATAAACGGATATCATGACGTGGTAAAAAAGTTTCCGTACTCTGTTTATGGCATTATCACATATCTCAAGAATAAGAAGATATGCAAGATTTCAGAATTGGAGGAACTCGAGCATTTTTATAAATCATGTCATATATACACTCATGGCAATACACAGATAGTAAAATATCCCATACTGCACTATTTTGAAATCTCTATTATGCTTTACTATATTATCCGCAATACATTTCTTCTGCTATGTAAAGAAAATGAGACAAAAATTGCTATTAATGAACTTGATATTATTGCCTTGATAGACAGAGACTTTGAAATATTGTACAAACAATACAGCAAACGCTCCACTAAAAACTTTGAAAATTATTATAATCGCTAATTTAATCTGTAGAAGGGAATATAGAATTTCCCTTCGGTCTCCCTTGCTATAACGTTGTCTATTTCCCATACATTTTTAGTTCTTCGATCAATCTCCATAAATTACACCCTATGCTATCCACCAATTCATATTCATCACCAGGGAACCTTTTTGCTTGAATGACTGCTTTATCAATTTAAGGCAAATATTTTCTGGCAAAATTAATACCACTTTTCCCGTGATGTGCTCTGTCCGATACTTCCTTACTTACAAAAGTATGCTGCTCCGAAACCTTCTTATTTTCTTTAATTTCATCTAACTGATCGCCAAATTCCACTTCTATATCAGCTAAATGCATAAGCAACCAAAACTCAAAACAAGGATTCGCAATATAACATTTATATCCATTATCCCTACAATACTTAATACATTCAAGCATATTAGATTCTGAATGTGTCTGCATATCTCTGTCGATCAATACGGCAAACTCATCTAGCTCATCATTATATTTCTTTAAATATTTCCGATAATTGATATCATAGCCTATTTTCTTCAATTCAGTAGCAAACAAATTCTTTTGTTTCTTTGGTAATTTATCTAAGCCTGATGTATTCTTCTAATAACTCTATTACCTGCTGAGGTGCACTGTTCGTATCTTTCTTTCCCCTACGTAAAACCTCTACGTCAACTTTTGCGTTAATGCCTATTTTCACTCTATTTTTCGATAAGCCGTCGAAGTATTCTTTTTCTGTCAAATTTCCTTCTACGGACAGGAAAACCTTTTTTCCGGGATAATTTTCTGAGTCTCATCTTCCCGGTCATATACCGTTGATGTTAACCTGTAACGATTATGCATTTATATCCTCCAACACCCCTTCATCAAATATCGGTATAGCATCATAACGTCCCAATAAATATTCTTTGTCTATTTTCTTATCGTAACGTTCCTTGTAGCGATTTAACGAATATAAATTTGAGCTATGATCCCTTTTTCTTTTTACAAACCAAATTTCGTCCTGTCTGACCAGATCCAAATCCAGTAAGTTAATATCATGCGTTGTTGCAATTATCTGGCTCGTATCATCTTCTGTCAATTGATAAAACAGCTCAAGAAATTTCCGGGTAAGATTCGTATGAAGGCTTCTGTCAATTTCATCAATAAAAATAACCCTATTTCCATTGTGCTCATAAAATAAGGGGATAAGGTCAAATAACCTTTGTGTTCCATCAGATTCATCTAAATATTCAAAAAGCTCCTGCATGTTACCATGGTTTTGCATCATTTTTGTCGTAATAATATTCCCTTCGTCATCTTTACTTAAAGAGTATACCTGACTACTTACCTTGAACATTACAGGATCATCCCCTATATCATTCGAAATTCTGGCTTTTAATTTTTCAGCGTCTTCCTTCGGGATACCTTCAAAAATTTTATCAAACTCCATTTGTCCTAGCTTTGATTCCACAGATTCAATACCAGTATCAAAATATTTTAGGAGTTTTGAAAAAACATTTCTGAGCTGCTCATCTTCAACCATCTGGTTTAAACCACTATATTGACTGGTCGGAAATATGATTATCATGCTTTGAAACCAAATAAAAACATCTAGAATTTCAGAAAAGACTCCTTGCCTGCCGTTGCTTCTTTCAGCTATATCACTTAAAATGGTTTTTTTCTTCATAGACTCAGATATATTTTCACCAAAATCGCCCAAATAAATTTCCCATCTCATTTTTTCTTCAGCATCTTTAATTTTAATTTCACTTTCAGTAAGATTTATGCCATTATCGTCAATATTCCTATTAAAAATATAAGTCTCTGTGCCACTTTTCTCTATACGAATCAACCATTCTGAAAGAATTTCTTTTTCTGCATAGGATATCGCAATCCCATAAGAATATTCCTTCCCCGTATGTGTTATCAGCCTGTACTCAAAAACCCCTGGTGTCTTATAACACTTACCAGATATTCTAAAATATTTTTTGTTTAAATCAACCGCTCCCAAGCCGTCTAATATAATATCTCTTGAAAAATCAATCGCTTTCACTAAATTACTCTTTCCACTAGCATTAGCGCCATAGATAAGTCCTGTTTTTAATATTTTCTTTCCGTTGCCATTTAAGATGTGTTCCTTATGCCTTGCCACCTTAGATGCTGCCATTGACATTGTTTGCGCAGTTTTGAATGACAAATAATTACTGACTGAAAAGCCTATAAACATCTCTTTCTACTCTCTTTCTACTATATTTATTCTATTTATATTAATATACTATCCATTATATTGTGAATAATTCTCTTGTGTCAATAGATTTATATGCTTTTTTTCTCTATTTCAATTTATATTAGAGTTTTTTTCTCTTAATCTCTCTTGACAAGAAACATTCGATATGTTATCTTTTACTTACAGGAGCATTAGCACTCATTTTATATAAGTGCTAATAAAGGTAAAAAGATGGCCTCTCGACCATCTTTCAAACTGAATCTGCATTGTACAAATTCAACGTAGCACTTGAATCTTATCATATAAATGCAGAGAGTTCAACAGTTTTGTATTGCATTTAAGCAATTTACCTTTCCCAGTTTTATGAGGAAGGAGGAAAAAATATGTCATTTGATGGAGCTCTCATTAAAGAACAAGGGGTTACTTTTGCAATTGTGGTTGTAAAACCACATGTTTTAACCAGTACAGAAAAAGAATCCATTCGCCTAGGTTTTATGCGTTACTTTAGAAATATTCCTATAATTCTGATGGCGCAGAACCAAAAAGGTATTCCAACATACGACGGTCGCAAAGATATTGTACGCTTCCTGGCAAATATTCACCCATCCAGAATACCCTGGAAACACTATACAGCAGCTTAATGTAAAGGAGATGTTTTATATGGCAAATCAACATGTAGTTCCTAATGATGGGAAATGGCAATTAAAACGAGAAAATGCAGTCCGGGCAACAAAAACTTTTGATACACAAAAAGAAGCAATTGCTTACGGCAGAGATATTGCGATACGCCAGCAGTCAGAACTTGTAATTCATGACCGACATGGCCGCATTCGTGATAAGGATAGCTACGGTAATGATCCTTGTCCACCCAAAGATACTAAATTTTAAATCTTAGCTATAATTTTAAATTACTACACCAGTGGTGCTGAACCTCTCAGCACCACTTTTTCAGAAAATAATAATAATTTCTATTTTACTCTACCACAACTCTCACCACACATTCCTACTCTCCTAATCTGATGTACAAGTGAAGCAATCCAGCCTCTCCCCTTTTTCTTCCTGCGAACCCGCAGGTGCAAAAGGAAATCCATACAGACCAGCAGTATCAATACCCCTGCAAGAACCTCCGCCAGAATAACCCTCCGCCAAAGGCCAAACATCTTCTGCCAGACAAAAAACTCCTGATGAACGGCAAGACTTTGTATCTGTTCTGCCTTATCCTTAAAAAGCCTGCTGAAAAATTCAAAATCCGACCAGTAGGTAGGCAGGTAATCGCTTCCCGGATTCGCCGCATTTACTCCCGCTATCATTATCACATGCGCTGCCGCCAGACAGCACGGCAAGATACACCGTCTGCCAATCTCCGACGCTTTAGCACCCATCTGTTCCCCCGCTTTTTCATTCTCCATCTCTTTTGGCTTCTTACGGGTTTTCCTCGAAGCCGCAATTCCAATCACAATCAGGGAAACTGCCAGAATCATAAAATACAGCAGACTATCCAGAACATAATACAGCTGGCCGTCTATCTGCTGGCCGTCAGTGCTTCCAAATAGCGCTTCAATGATACTGACCGCCTGATTTACAGACTGGTCCTCCTCTTTTTTGCGTACCGTAATCCCGTCAAATACTTCTCCTTCCTCTGCCGGAATCACACAGATAGGAGCACTCCCTTTCAGCACTCCGGCAATCTGCCAGTTCTTTTCATCCATTCTGACTTCCAACCCCAGCACATTATCCGAGCCAAACAACTGCCGAACCGTATCCTGGTCAAGCAGACAGACATTCTTTTCTCCTTCCGTAAAATACCTTCCGACAGCCAGCTCCTTTCCAAAGACGGCGGCCGGCTGCCCCTTCATCTGATAGCAGGATACTTTCTGGTCGTGCCCGGTATCCTCGGACAACACTTTGAAATCCCCACATGCTTTCCAGACTGCCCCTTCTGAAAAAATCTCACTGTCTTCACTTTTTTTCCACTGCTCAAAAGCCGTTTCTGTCACTGCCCCTGCCGGATAAGATAAGGACATCATGTCTGCCTGTTCCTTTAACCGCAAAAGCCCGTTTATGATCCAGATATTTACCATGACAAATACCAGCATCAGCACCAGGATTCTGATTTTCTGCCATCTTATTTTCATTCTCTCACCTATGCCTGTTTCCATACAAAATGCATTGATCCCATTCTTATCACTTTCATAGATAATTATCATCCGCATATCCGTTTTTACTCTTTCAGCCTTACCCGGTCTCCTTCTACCACATACTTTTCAGATGATACAATCACCTGATCCGTGTTCGTAAGCGTGGAAGTGATTGCCGCACTTTTCGCATCTTTCTCTAACACAGTAACCGGAACGCGCTTTGCAGTCTGCAGCGTGCCAAGCATACGGTCTTCCTCGGAAAGAACCAGACAGTACGCTTCATTTGCATCTTCCCGCAGTGCGCTAAGCGGTATAATCTGGTCATACTCTTTTTCTGATGAGGTCTCAATACTCCAGGTAAACTGTTCCCCGCCTCCCACATTTGTATTCTCCGGAAGCGGCGCTCGCCAGAATGTCTGCATAGAAGAAGCGCCTTGGCCTGCCGCATCGTCCACGCTGCCTCCCTCTGCTATTTCTCCCGTCTCCATTCCTATGGATTCAATCTTTACGGTTTTTTTCTTCCCTGCTGCAAGCTGGACTCCCACTTCGGCGCCGACCTTTAATTTTTCTTTATCTTCTGCCTTGACCATGCCCTTTAGCTGGAAACCGCCGCTCCCAGTCACAAAGATTTCCGAGCCTGTAGTCACCGCGCCGGCCTGCACACCAACCTGCAATACGGTACAATCTAAAACTGCGCAGATCTTACCGTCTGCCGCCTGATAGGACAAAAGCCGTTCCAGCTCCTTTCTGGCCTGTTCAACCTGCACCTGCGCTGCTTCGGCTCCCAAAAGCGCCGCCTGGGCTGCATTTGCTGCATTCGTATTCTGGGCCGCATCCTCCTGTCTTGCCAGTTCATAAGCATTCTGTGCCTGGTTTACGGCCTGCTGGGCTGTCTGTACTTCTGCATTCGCTTCCTGAAGTGCTGCTTCCAGCTCCTGCTTCTTCGCAGCAACGTCGTCCTCTTCCCCATCCGGTACAGGCGAATTAATAAACTGGTTGTAGGCTGCCTCCGCCTCCGCCGCTTTCTGCTGGGCCGTCTGAAGCCCAAGCTGCGCCTCGGAAAGCGTCTGTCCTGCCCCTGTCGTTGCCGGAACCCTCGCCGGTTCCCTGGCAGACACCTGCTGCTGTGATACCTGCAATTCTAACTGGTTCAGTTCAGCCTGTTTCTTATCAATTGACTGCTGCAGATACTCCTTACGGAATTGAACCAGACGCTCCCCCGCTTTTACCGTGCTTCCCGGATCTGCCACCCATTCCACCTGCTGTTCAGGCCATAAAAATAACTGGTCCTGCTGTACCGTCACCACAGTACCGTTCCCATCGTAAGAATAAGACAGCTTTCCCCGTCCCACCTTCTCTACTCCCACCTGAGCTACCAGCATAGAGGCTGCCGCTCTGGAAATAACCCCGCCGGCCGCCATAATGATCAGAAATCCGGCAATAATCCGAATCATCCATTTTTGATTTATCTTTTTTTTCCTGTCCACTTCGTCAATCCTTCCATAATTAGTGTCTTGTCTCGTTGACAGACAAGCGAACCCATACATATCCCTGTAAAAAGTGGTTAAGCCTTCACCCCGGATGCCACAATCCCCTGTTCCAGGCTGTCCTGGCCATAGAAGAACAAAAGCAGCGCCGGAAGCAGTGTTATGATGGATGCCGCAAAAGCTGCCGCAATCTCCGTATTTACCATCTGCGGCAGATAAAGCGACAGGGGCCACAGCGCCTCTGTCTTAAGGTATGTCATTGGCTGTTCGATTGTATTCCAGTATTCCAGGAATCCCAGTATCAGGATAGAGAAAATACCTGGCATCCCCAGCGGTATGCCCATAGATACAAATATCCTTAAGTCCCCGGCGCCGTCAATCTTTGCCGCCTCCAGCAGTTCCTTCGGAATACCTGCAAAGGTCTTCTGCAGGATAAATACCGGCAGTGTGGAGAAAATACCCGGCAGGATCACCGCCGCACGGGTGTCCATTAAGTCCATCGTATTCAGGACCAGATACCCAGATACCATTGTTACCTGAAACGGCAGGATCATCAGAAGCATATAAAGAAACCACAGCACCTTTTTCCCCGGAAAACGGAACTGGGCAAATGCCCATGCCGCAGGCACCGCTGCAAGGAGCTGCCCTGCCAGCACCAGGATGGTCTGTATCATGGAATTCCAGAAAGCGGTAAAATACTCCGGCGAATCCAGCAAAAGGCGGACATACGCGCGCAATGTCGGGTACATGGGGAAAACACGCAGTTTTGCACTTTCCCCATAATCTGCAAGCACCGCGCCGCATGTTTCCAGAAGTTCCTGTCTTCCCATCAGAGAATTTGCAGTAAGCATAAAGAGCGGAAATACCATAACCGCAAGGACAATCAGAAGGAACACCCTAAGAGCCCACTGCACCAGCACTTTATATCCTCCGCTCTTCGATTTTCTTTGTATGATTTTTCCACCATTCTTCCGCACCCAGTATCCCTCCTGTCAGAATGACTAACATCACAGCCGCCGCCGTCATCTTCTGAATATCCAGATTCACAAACCAGTTGTTGAAAAGATGCTGCAGCATATAAATACTCTCATGGGGATAGTCTCCCGCCAGCAGATACGCCTCCCGGAATACCCGGAATGCGTTTACAAACGAAAGGAGCCCCGTTACAAATGTTGTTTCTTTTAACTGCGGCAGGGTAATATACCAGAAACAGGCCCATTCTCCCGCCCCCTGTACCCTTGCCGCCTCATACTGCTCCTCTGGAATCGCGCCAAGCCCCGCGAGCCAGAGTATCATGTCATAGCCAAGATTCTTCCATATATAACAGGCAACCAGTATCCAGAACGCCGAGTCAGACGCAAGCCAGTCACGTCCAGTAATCCCGAATATTCCTACAAGCTGCCCAAGCCATCCTTTTTCATCAAATACCATCTGAAAGAAAACCACTACAGATGCCGCCGGAATCGCCATCGGAAGAAGGAACCCTGTCTTCATCCATCTCTGGAACTTTGTCACATGGCCTACTAAAACCGCTGTGCCAAGCGACAGGACCAGAAGCAGGGGAAGGCAGACCGCCATGAATCTCGCCGTATTCCCTGCTGCCAAGCGAAACGCCTCATTCTCCACCACCATCCGGTAGTTTTCCATGCCCACAAATCCGCTGCCTACTGCCTGCTGAAAAGACCTTTTGACAACATCCATAAATGGAATGAGCACGAAGCCCCCCGTCCCCAGGAGGCTTGGGAGCAGGAACAGGTATCCGTTCCTGACCTCCCTTCCTTGTCTTTCCGATCTCTTTTTATTCCGCAAGGTACGTATCCACTTTCTGTGCGATGTTTTTTGCTGCCGTTTTTGCATCAACATTTCCTCCCAGACATTCATCTGCCTCTGTCTGATAAATATTCCAGATGACACAGTCCTGTGTAGCCGGCTTCTCTAATGTGCGGCAAATGGCAATCAGGCCATCGACCTCCTCTTCTGTCGGGTAGCTTACATCCAGCACAATCTCTTCCTCGCCTTCAAACTTCCAGCTTGACATGGTCACAAGCCCTGTTGCATATTCACTTGCCAGCTCCTCCTTGAGGATTCCCATTCCGGATTCCAATACCGACAATCCGTCTCCTACTGGCTTGCCCTGTACTTCCGGCGAAAACAGATACTTCACAAATTCCTCTGCGATGTCCTTCTGCTTTGTGTCTTTATTAATTCCTATGATACCTTTCGGTATATAAAGCCCATCCAGTGTATCCGGTGAAAGACTCATCTGACGCATAAGCGTATACGGGGTCATCATATCCGTCACGCTTGCAATCTTACTGGTGGCGACGCTGTCCGGATGGTTGATAATGGCCGCGCTTCCTCCGTTGCTGAACATATCCTGCTGGAAAATCTTTGCCGCCGTTCCCATATCCATCTGGGCCGACCCGTCCTCGTCGAATATCTCCGCCCGCGCATTTGCCGCAATCTTAACTTCTATCTCCAGCAGATCTGCCAGCTTCTCCTGGTCAACCTTGCCGTCCTTATTAATAACCTCATCCTGATACATCTGAAATAAGAAATCACGGATATAATCCCTCTGCGCAATTCCAAATATGCTTGCCTGGGGATGCTCTTCCAAGTAGGATTTCAGGCTGTCAAGGGATGACAGCGCTGCCTTTGTATTTTCATCTCCGTATATAACCGGCATGCTGAATTTCACCGGCATTCCGTATATCTTTCCGTCCTTCTGCGCTGTGCTTTTCAATATGGATTCCAGGTACGTCTCCTGCGCTGTCAGCTCATCTGCCAGGTCTGTCAGGTCAGCCAGGATTCCTTTCTCAATATACGACTCTGCCGAGAGGCCGTCTAACAGAAGTACATCCGCCCCGTTTCCTCCAAGCAGCTCTGTGTTCAGGGTACGGATATCGTCCATGGTAATCCCTTCCTCTTTCCCCGAAGTCAGGAATTCTACTTTAACATCCGGATGTGCCTTCTGGAATCCGAGAAGCGCATCCTCTACCGTCGCATTTTCCGAAAGGCCGAATACCCTCAGCGTATTCTCGGGAACCGCCATTGCCTCGGCGTCATACACATAATGCATAAGGCTCCACGTTGACGCTTTTGGCTGGCTGTAGAGGACATAGAAATCATCCTCCTGCCCTTTTATGAATCCCGCTATACGGTTCAAAGAAGATCCCATTGACGCCATCGTGCCATCCAGGATTACTTCTCCAACCTCATTGCCCAATACCATCCGCATGATACCTTCTCCGGAAATGATGTACCAGTTTTCTTCATTACCGCACATCATGATCCCTTCCTGCTGGTCAATCTTCATCGTGCCCTTCTCTGCTGCCCCGGAATCATAGACCGTAACCACGCCATCCTCCGTATTTGCTGCCATATCCCCGTTTTCCGCCGCAAAAAGCATCCTCTGCTCACTGGAACTGCCTTCTACACTGTTAAGCTCCTGCATGACCTCCATCGAAGATGCGTCGATCACTACCACTTTTGACTGGTACATGTCACTCAGCCAGTAGTTTCCTGCCCCGTCAACCTGAAGATTGGTCACCGCAGGGTATCCGTTATCGCCCTGCTGGCTAAGATAAGGAATGGACTGCTCAGCACCTGTCTGTCCGTCCTCACTTTTTGCAATATGCGTAAGCATCTCTTCGTCCGTACTTCTTGCAATCTGTGCCCCCTCTTTTGTTTCCTGTATCTCCTGCAGGCGGAGGTTCTGCCCTCCGTAAAGCTGGCCAATCCAGTCCAGCGGAGTCTGTTCCCAGTTCCCTTCCTTATATTCATAACGGAATACCTTCGTATCTTCTGCCTCTGAAAATAGAACCGGGTTTCCATCCTTTGACTTTGCCATGTTCAGGATCTTCTCCCCCTCCTGTATCGGCAGTTCCATATCATTCTCCACATAACGGCCCTTCACAGAAGTATTCTCTTTATTCTGTTCTTCCGTTTTTCCCTTGCCGCAGCCGGATAATAAACCTGCTGCCAATACGGCAGATAACAAAAATGCCGCCGTACGCTTTACGTATCTTCCATGCCTTCCCATTTTCATTCACATAATCTCCCTTCATACATACATAATGCGCAGTTTATGAACAGCTGCACGCCAGCTTGCTGAAAGCAGGCAGGTCATAAATGCTATCTACCACTATACACATTTTTCCTCAAAAAGACTTCCAAGAACAAAACTACTTTTCCGCCCTTTGTTAAGGTTTTTTTGAGGTTTCCATCATCTCACAGCATTTTACATTCACCACCGCCCCTGACTCTGGCTCCTCCACATCTGCCTCGATTCCTCCCCTGTAACCAAGAGGATGCTAAAAAGGGCCCTGCCGGAAAATGATTTGTTTCCCGGCGAGCCCTTTTTAGTACCATCTCATATTATGTACATCCACTCCATCCTGCCAATATAAAACAGCTCATCTGCTCAATTACCAAAATCCATAATCATTACGGAAGAAGCATGTATGGTATCGCCATCCCTCGTACCTGATACTTCTGCCGACCTGCCGCTTGCCAAATCACTGCTGCTGCCCGGTGTATCTGTATGCGTTGCCCCCATATCCGTAGATGAGCGCACCGTGAAGGTGGTCTGTTCTGTAAATACAATCTCCAACTGTTTCGCTTCCTCCGGGTCAAGCACCGCAACCTGCCCCGCATCTCCCTGGTCGTCTGTCTGAATCTCCTTTCCCGTAAAAGAGCCTTCTAAAACTTCTCCTATTTCTACTGACAGTCCGTTTATCGGTGTGCCTGTGCTTTCCGTCTCCCCGGCTATCTCTGGATTGTCGCTGTCCGGCGTCTGCCCTGCCTGTGTATCTTCCGTCTTCTTTTCCGGTTTTGAAGCTCCCTGTGTATCTGTATCCTTCGTACTGTCTTCTTTTCCGCTTCCGCATGCTACAAGCAACAACGCCAAAAAGGCTGCAACTGCCATGACGCATAATCTTCGGTTTCTGTTCTTTCCTTCATTTGCCATCTCTAAAATCCTGCCTTTCTAAAATATTTGTCATATATATCCTACCAAGCCATTCTCTAAAAAAACTCTAAAACTGCTAAAATTTTTGTGAAATTATAATCCAAGGAAATTTGACATGATATTGTTGAAGTGGTATTATACTAATAAGCAGTTGAGTATGACCCCTTCTGCTATAGTTTTTATGATTATTTCTGAAATAGGAGTTTGATATAAATCAAGCTCCTATTTTTAATTTCTATATCCACACCAGAAAATAAGATTTATAAAATACAAAAACGGCCCTTCATTTCGCAAAAGAGAACGAGGTTATTGTCCGCAGTCTGCCATAATGATAGAATCGCATTGTGATTTATATGATTCAAAGTAAGGAGTGTGAAAGATGCGTATTTTAATTGTAGAAGACGACAGAGAATTATGCAGCGCCTTAAAATTACAGCTTTCTGCCAAAAAACATACTGTTCACTGCTGCCACGCCGGAAGTGAGGCGATCTATCTTGCCATGTCCGGCGCTTACGACCTAATTCTTTTGGACCGCATGCTGCCGGAGCTCGACGGACTGGCCATCCTGAAAGCCATCCGCCAGAATCACATCAGCATACCCATCATCCTGACAACTGCACTGAGTTCTGTAGACGACCGGATTGCCGGCCTGGACTGCGGGGCAGACGACTATCTGGTAAAACCCTACGCCATAGAGGAGCTCCTTGCGCGTATCCGCGCCCTCTCCAGAAGGCCCCTTGCATTTTCAGACCAGACCTGTCTATCCTTTCTGGATATCCAGTTCGATATGGAGGCCAGGATTCTGACCTGCAACGAAAAAGAGCAACGCCTTTCCAAACAAAAGGCTCTCCTCATGGAATTCTTCTTACGCAATCCGGGAAAGACCCTGACAAGGGAACAGATCTTCCTGCGTGTCTGGGGTTCGGAAAGCGCCGTAGAAGACGGCAATCTTGATACATATATTTATTTCCTCAGAAAACACCTGCGCTCTTTAGGGAGCTGCGCAAATATTGCCACAGTACATGGCATGGGATACCGATTGGAGGACGGCAATGTTTCCTAAACTACAGAGAAAATTAGTTTTTCTTTATACCTTAAGTACCGGGCTGATCATAACTTTTATCCTGTCCATAACATTTCTTTTCTACTTTACCTCACAGGAAAACCGCCAGGAATCACTGTTCCAAAAACATCTTTTTACTCTGATGTTCCAGCTTCAGGGTAATTCCCACTTTACGGATCTGTTTCTGGCACAGATGGAGGAGAAAAACCAGCTCATCATTCATATAGAAGAAAACAACTCGCCCCTTTTCTTTCCTGGTTCATACAGACCGGATACGAGACGGGAGATTCTTCTTTCATATGCAGAAAAAGCTGCGGACAAGGAAGGCATTTTCACAGATTCCTACCCTATCTCCTCAAACATGTTGCAGACCTCCATATTTCAAATCCATGGAGACAGCCGGGATGTCTATCTTGGGAATATCCTTGTCCTCCAGACCCCTGCCGGATATAAAAAGCTCACCCTGCTGCAGGACATCTCTGACAGCAGGAAGAAATCCCTGAAAACCGGATGTTTCTATTTATTTATCGACCTGTTTGGAATCCTGCTCCTCTTTCTGAGCGGCCGCTGGTTCGTCCGCCGTTCCCTGCGCCCTCTGGAAGAAACATACCAAAAGCAGCAGGATTTTGTAGCCGCAGCCTCCCATGAGCTTCGTTCTCCGATTGCAGTCATCCAAATGACCGCAGATGCAGTCTCTTCCCATTCAGCAGAGGATACCCGTCTGCTTTCTGTTATTAAAAACGAATGCCGCAGGGGAAGCGCCCTGATTAAAAATCTTCTGCTCCTTGCTTCTGCCGAACAGAGGGAATGGGCTGTAAGAAAACGGAAATTTGAAATAGACGATCTCCTCCTAAGCCTTTTGGAGCTTTACGAACCGCTCTGCCTGTCCAAAAACGGAACCCTGCAGTTACGCCTGCCGGAGGAGCCGCTTCCGCCAGTATCAGCAGACCCCGAACTATGCCGACAGATTTTGACCATCCTGCTCGATAACGCCATCGCATATTCTCTGACGCGGCCTTCAAGAAAAATCCTTCTTAGGGCTGAACACTGCCATCCCCATACACTGGTTTTCGTCGTGGACCATGGCCCCGGAATCCCTGACGAGGAAAAAGAATTTATCTTCGACCGCTTTTATAAAAGTGATAAATCCCGAAATAAAAAAGACCATTTCGGACTTGGCCTGTCCATTGCCATTACCCTTGCAAAAATCCAGGGATTAAAGCTTGGCGTGCAGGATACAGACGGCGGCGGAAGTACTTTCTATTTGCAGATATAATCAAAAATGACAGGAGGATCAAACACATGCCATACTACAAAAAACCTACATTCTGGATAATAACCGCAGCCGCCATAATATGCCTTACCGTATTTATACTCTTTTCCAGAAACTTAAAGGAAGACAGCAGCAATCCTGCAGCTTCAGCGGATGACAAAAAGCATTCGGCTTCTTTTTCGGCTGCCATTATAGAAGCCGACGAGCATTCCTTACTGGTCGAACCTGTAGAGGGCTCTGCTGAATTATCATCCTCTGACCGCATTTCAATTCCTATAGAATATATGCCAAAATCCCCCACTCCAAAGGTTGGGGATATCATCAGCATCCAGTATAACGGTGAAATTATGGAATCCTATCCCGCACAACTAGGGGAAATATATGACATCCGGTTTATAGAGACAGACAGCGGCAGGCTCCATTATCACAACAATTAGCGCCCTATTTGCTCATGTTCCAGGCCATCTCCCAGAAAGCCAGCTCGTAGCGGGAACAGGCCACAAAAATATCTTCCAGATGCCGCACCTGCTGTTCGGTATAGTGCAGGGTCAGCCGGTCTGTCATTTCCAGCAGCAGGACGTTCGCTTCGCCGTAATGGGGATCAGCGTAGCCTCTGACCCAATCGCCGTAGAATGGATGATCCTGTGCCAACGGATTGTTCTCTACAATCTTTTTGGCAATCACCTCATAGCTGTAGGCACAGGACAGGATAGCGGCCAGAATCTCCGCCTCCCCCTCTTCATAAGCCACCCGGAGCATATAGGACGTATAGGAAAGATTGTCCAGCGACCGGGGCGTTGCCTCCAGTTCCTCCCGTGAAACTGAGAACTTACCCATATAGCCCCGATGGATATCCATCTCTCCCTCGGTCAGCAGGGTCACATACCTGGAGAAAAGCTGAATGGTTTCGGGGCTTTTTGCCTTGGCAATGCCCAGGGCGAACACCTTCGTATACTCCTCCAGATAAAGGTAATCCTGAATGATGTAATACTTAAACTTCGCCTGCTCCAAAGTACCGTCCTGGATACCCTTCACAAAGGGATTCTCATTGTAAGCCGCCCAAATGTCTTTTGTTGCGGATAAAAGCCGTTCTGTTGTCTTTATGGTTGTTTTCATGACTCTGCCTCCTTTGCGTATTCACCGGTCAGATTGAAATTGTGCTGCATGGGTCCTCGGCCCTTCCCCAGGTTCAGCATGGCATTAAGCGCGCCGGAGATGTATTCTTTGGACCGCCGGATGGATGTGGGCAGGTCAAATCCCTTGGCCAGATTTGCCGCTATGGCGCTGGACAACGTACAGCCGGTTCCATGGGTATTGGAATTATCAATGTGAGTTCCGTAGAACCATGTCCCCGCGCCATCCGCATAGAGGTAGTCATTGGCGTCGTTGATGTTGTGCCCGCCCTTGAGCAGGACCGCGCATCCATAGGCGCCGCTGATCTGTCTGGCCGCGGCTTCAATATCCTCCTGGCTTTGAATGGCCATGCCGGACAGGATCTCTGCCTCCGGGATATTGGGCGTAGCCACAGCCGCCAGGGGGAGCAGGCAGGTTTTCAGTGTATCCACCGCCACTTCGGAAATCAGCCGGTCGCCGCTGGTAGCCACCATTACCGGGTCCACCACAACGTTCCCCGCCTGATAGAAGCGCAGCCGCTTGGCAATCTTCTCAATCAGTCCGCAGGAGGCCACCATACCGATCTTCACCGCATCGGGCGGGATGTCCTCAAATACCGCGTCAATCTGCTGTCCGAGAAAATCGGGCGTCATCTCTACAATTTCTCTTACACCGGTGGTATTCTGCGCTACCAGCGCCGTAATGGCGCTCATGGCGAAAACACCGTTCATGGTCATCGTTTTCAGATCGGCCTGAATCCCGGCGCCTCCGCTAGGGTCTGTCCCAGCGATTGATAATACTGTTCTCATTGCTATCTCTCCTTTGCATTATTTTTATTAAGCGACGGAAAGTGGTGCCCCCGATCCGCCGCTTGAAGCTTTCGGATGTCAGGAAGTAAATTCCTTAAACCGGAAGGAGCTTCTGAAGTTTATCCAGCTGCGCCAAGTCTTTCAGGTATACATCGGACAGAACGCGGATTTCTTCCTGATTCTTTTCATGGCTGTCACAGACCGCCGCCACAGGGAACCCGGCTTCTTTCGCCGCTTTGATGGCATAGAGCGCGTCATCAAACACAACCGTCTCTGACTTTTCTGTTCCCAGGAAGCGAAGCGCCGCCTCAAAGATATCCGGCTCATCCTTGCCGTGTCCCACTTCATTGCAGGTGAAAATCTCGCCAAAATAAGACAGCGCTTTGCACCGCTTCAGAGCGGCCTCCACCAGATACCGGTCAGTGGCAGTGGCGATACACAGCTTGACGCCGCTTGCCCTAAACCGCTTAAGCAGCTCCTCCACCCCCGGTTTCAGCGGAACCTCAAAACAGTAATACCGCTCCAACATGGCGTTGACCCCATCCATGATCTCATCAATACCAAGCTTCACGCCATACTCGGTCTGATAGTAGCGGGCCGCCTGGCGCAGGCTCATATTCTTAAACACCTCGTTCAGATTCTCTTTCGGCTCATATCCGATAGAGCGCAGATAAGTCTCTCCGATGGTGTCCCAGATAAACATGGAGTCCAACAGCGTGCCGTCCACATCAAAAATCGCGCCGCGAATCCTCATGCCCTCACCATCCCCTCTGCCAACAGGCGAAGCTTTCGGCAGGTATCCTCAATATCCTCCGCCGAAAAAATGGCTGATACCAGGGCCACACCGTCCACACCGCTGCCGGACAGCTTAAGAAGGTTGCCCCGGTTAATGCCTCCGATGGCCACAACGGGCACGTCAACCGCATCGCAGATGGCGCGTAAGGTCTCATTCGTCATCTGATCCACATCTGTCTTCGTGCTTGTGGGGAACACCGCCCCCAGACCCAGATAGTCCGCACCGTTCCGAACAGCCCGTCGTGCTTCTTCCACCGTATGGACAGAGACACCCAGGAGCATAGCGTCCCCCACCCGGCGGCGAACCTCGCCCGCCGCCATGTCCTCCTGGCCCACATGGATACCGTCCGCCTGGCAGGCGATGGCGACGTCCACATTGTCATTCACAATGAACGGCACGCCATACCGGTGGCACAGGGCACAGATATCTTTGGCCTCCTGAAGAAACGCCGTCTCATCCATCTCTTTCTCCCGCAGCTGCACACAAGTCACACCGCCCTTCAATGCCGCCTCCACCTGCTCATAGAGCGTCTGTTCCCCTGTCCAGGCCCGGTCAGTAACGGCATAGAGCAGCATATAGCGTTTATCGCACTTCATAATTTGCTCCTTTCTCCAACCTTGCAGGAGTCAGGCGGTACATGGCGTCGATGATATAGTTCCGATAGGAAGCGTTGCCGTCCAGTTCGGTCATACGCCTGTGGGCAATCTCCCCGCACAGACCCATGGCGCACACGGCTGCGGCTGCCGCCTCAAGGGGATGCTCCGGGTTGGCGGTGACAAAGGCCGCCGTCAGGATGGAAAGCTGGCAGCCGGTCCCGGTAATAGAAGACATCTCCGGATGGCCGTTGCGGATACAGAATGCCCGCTCTTTGTCCGCCACGATATCAATGGCTCCGGTGACAGCAATAACCGCCCCGGTGCGCCGGGCCAGTTCCCTGGCAAAGGATACCGCCCCGTCCAGATTGTCTTCTGTCACCCTGTCCGCCACGTCGGCATCCACCCCTTTGGTGGTGCCGCTGCCGTAAGCCAGCGTCTTCATCTCCGAGATGTTGCCCCGGATTACCGTAAGCTTTAGCTCCTCAAGCAGCCGAAGTGCCGTATCCGTCCGCAGCGCGGAGGCCCCAGCTCCCACCGGATCCAGCACCACAGGATGCCTCAGCTCGTTGGCACGCTTCCCGGCAGCAAGCATAACCGGGATGGTGCGCTGATTCAGTGTGCCGATGTTGATAGCCAGCCCTTTGCAGATGCCGGTGATTTCCACGGCATCCTCCGGGTCATCTGCCATAATGGGTGAGCCGCCGCAGGCCAGCAGCATATTGGCACAGTCGTTGACAGTGACATAGTTGGTGATACAATGAACCAGGGGTGACTTCCCCCGTACATTTTGAAAAATCTGTTCAAACATAGTATGATACTCCTTTGTAAAATAAGAGAAAACATCCCTGCATGGCGGCGCTTTCCCGGTTGATGGCAGGCCGATATCGTCTGCCAAGTACAACTTTGCATTAATCTTGAAGTAATAGTGCTCGATATTCGTGTCATCTGTGCGTCTCTTAACCGACGGCGTAGCGGGCTACGTCTAGGTTAAGAGACGTGCAGATGGCGCGGATAGCGAGTGCTTATTACTCAAGAATTAATGCAAAGCTGTACTAGCTGCAAAAACTCAACAAAAAACAGGAGACATCTGCATAGCATGCCCCCTGAAAAAGTACCGATCTCCACGACTTCCTCCGGCGGCATTATCCGCATCAGGTTCAAGGGTCGAAGGTCTACCTTCCTCTCAGCCTGTCACACAAGCTCCCCTGTTTATTTTGTTATAGGAATTATATCATTCCATTTATTGCTTTGCAAGTGACTGTCTTAAGAAAAATGAATTTTATGTGAAGCCTATCTGCCTATCTTAAGCGACAGCTTCATGAAATAGACAAGCCCTCCTTTTCTCTATAATCTCACAATGCAATATAAAACTTTCCTGTCTCCTAAAAACAAAAAAACTTCACCAAAAAGCAAAGTTATTTCTGTTCCAAACTACATCCAGCATAAGCTGTCTGCCAAAATTAAAATATTGCATCTATCTAAAGTATAACATGCAAAGCCTCTGATCCGTATGGATTCCTCATACCATACCGGACTATTCTGTACCACTTTGACTCCATAAAGAAAAGGCTGGATACATTTTGCATAAATATATACTTTCTTCTCTTAAATTCTCTTTTCATCACCCGTTTATTTCCTGCTTATAAAATATTCTGCAGCTTATTCTATACATTGTGTAAATCCAGATCGCCGCAATCAAGGGAGACGCACATAAAATTGTAAAAATAAGCTGATCCGTGATTTTCACACCGAGCATCATTAATATTTCATACACCATAAAACATATTCCCAAAGGAACAGCAAATGAAATCAGTAAAAGCATACGCCCCTTTTCCGCACCATACTTAAAGACCAATGGAATAGACATACTTCCGAAAATAACCGAGACGATGAGTCCGACAAATCCCATAAAAAGCATTGTTACTATCCCTTCCATACTTAACGCCATCTTATGCATAGCCACTCCCCCTGCCACACCAAAAATGGTTCCTACGCAAATACCAGCAATACAGAAAATAATAAGAACAATAAATTTGGCCTTAACTATATCTTTTTTACATATCGGCATAACCAAAGCATATTTAGACTATTTACAATGATCATCAAACGT
Organism: Sporofaciens sp. St.21A7; assembly: GCF_059728535.1. Taxonomy (NCBI): domain Bacteria; kingdom Bacillati; phylum Bacillota; class Clostridia; order Lachnospirales; family Lachnospiraceae; genus Sporofaciens; species Sporofaciens sp. St.21A7. The sequence goes on from NZ_BAAGFN010000002.1 coordinate 66,950, forward strand.
AAACGTTGTTACAATCATCATGCTGCATAACACTCCTGATGAAATAATATAGCTTTCCACCCCCGAAACCATAATCAAACCAATAGCAAACACCAGTAAGATTAACAGCATCGACTTTGCATTATGACCAATATTATATAAATCTTTTAAAATGAGACTCTTCATTTGACTGCTCCCCCTTTACATACATCAAAAGCATATCTTCTATCGATATTGTATCTACCATAGCATTTTTATATTTTCTTTTTGCCTTTTCCTTATCCCCAACAAGTATGTTCCATCTGGTCCCATCCTTCCGGCACGCTAAGATATCTGCTTTATCAACTTTCTCAAACAAGCCTGACTCACATCGAATTACCCCGTAACCATTGTACAGGTCACTTTTCCTCTTAGAGAAGATAACCCTCCCACGATGAATGAATGTAATATAATCTGCCACTTTTTCCAGATCTGTAGTAATATGCGACGACATCAAGATGGAACGCCCCTCTTCTTTGACAAATCCTGCAAATATCTCAAGAATATCATCCCGCATAACCGGGTCAAGTCCGCTCGTTGCCTCATCCAGAATTAACAACTTCGGCCGATGCGACAATGCAGCAGCAATACTCAATTTCATTTTCATCCCTTTGGACAAGGTTTTAATTTCTTTTATCTGTGGAATACTGAAACGCTCCAGGAGATTCTGATATGTAGGGTTATCCCATTGCTTATATGCTGCAGCACAAATTTTTCCAACTTTTTCTGGTGTCAGTGTCTCGTAAAAATTAATCCCATCAAATACAACGCCTATATTTTCTTTGATCTGTATTGTCGAATCAAGTTCCTTCCCCCAGAATCTTACTGTTCCCTTATCTTTTTTTATAAGACCCAGAATGGCGTTGATTGTTGTGCTTTTTCCGGCCCCGTTTTCTCCTATTAATCCCATAATGGAACCTTTAGGAATTGAAAAGGAAACCTGATCCAGTTTAAAATCCCCATACTTCTTTGTCAAATCCTTAATCTGCAATATTTCATCCATGATCTGTCCTCCGTATCCAGAAACGCAATATAAGTTTATCAACCCTACCTTTCTCCTGCAACAAGGTTGTCCATTTTTGCAGAATGAGGTGCCATATTTGCAGTTAAAGGATCTCCTGCTATCAGGCATTCTATTTTTCAACTTCTAATCCTGTGTTGACAATAACAGTACTGCTGTGAATACATCTTTTTCTACTTTACAAGAGAGATAACCCCCATACTTTTCCGCCATCTTATTTACGCTGCCAATCCCCAGGCCATGCAGACCTTTTTCTTTTTTGGTTGACAGGAGCGTATCCCCCTGCACGGCAATCTCCCCTGAATATCCATTTATAATCCTGAAGACACAAAACCCTCCGACATCCTGCATAAAAATACGTACCTTCACATATTTCTGCCCCCGGCATTCTCCGGCGGCACGCAGCGCATTGTCCAGCAGATTTCCCAGTAATGCGACCAGATCAATATCGGAAATCATCTCTAATCTTACTCCCGGCTCCACATAAGCATCAAATTCAACCTGGTTCTTTTCCGCCCGTCCTTTTTTCTCGGATAATATCATGTTCAGTACATGATGGCTGCAGAATATTTCCGTCCCACTGTCCTCTATATGCCCGTTCATCTCCTCCACTGCCTTCATAATACTTTTACAGTCGCCCTGCCTTGCAAAATTATGAATCATAGACAGGTAATGGTTCATATTATGAACGAACTCATTATGGCTTCCCTGCACTTCGTCCATCTGCGTATAATATTTTAAATCTGCCTGCTGTTTTGTAATGAGAATCTGATTTTCCGCATTTTGGTACATTTCTTCCGAATATCTGTTAAATGCATAGAACACAAGGATATTCCCGGTCAGCAGAAGGCTGAAGCAAACGGTGATCAGTACCTTTACATAGACATTCGTACCAAAATCAAAACCCGAATAGAAAATTCCTGCCATGATACCAAAACCGGCCACCGGCAGGCACAGATATTCCAAAAAGATATGATTATCCATCTTCCTCTTTGATGTCCCGATAAACTGTTCTACCAGTACAAACATAATATAGGTTAAAAGTTTCAGGGACAGGATCTCCAGATGAACCCTTGACATCAGCATATTCTTCTCATTCGTCTGGTTGAAGATAATTGCAAACAGACACTCACTCGCGAATATAATGGAATATGCGACTACGTAGCACAAAACCCTGCTCCCCGTCTTTCCTTCAAATAAAACCATCACAAAGACAAAGCTTATGACTATGAACATGACAAGGTTCAGCTCCCGTTTCCCCACCAGATTCACCGCATACAGGCTGAACACCGCCCCTGCATTCGTAAGACAAAGCTTCTTAGGTTCCAGCGCCCAGGACTTCTTTTCAAAAAAACATTCAAAAAAGGTATAGACAAGATATATCTCCACGATACAGTACACCAGTAATATATATTTATCAATAAAGTTCATACTATTCATAGCATCACTCCATATATTTGCGGCTGACCCATTCTGCAAAATAACTCCGGAATTCCTTTAGTCTGGAGCGGGAAATCGTCAGAATCGTGCCATCCTTTAATTTCGTCTCCCCGTCCGAGCACATCTTGACCACATACCTCAGATTGACAATATAACTGTTATGTGCGTATGCAAACCCAAAGGGGTGCAGAATCTCATACAGTTCCCCAAGCTTCTGCCTTGTGGTCAGCTTATGTTCAAAAGAATACTCTATCTGTTCCCTGCCCACATGAATCCTACTCCCATGTTTTGTATTCTCAATATATAATATATCATCCGGAACGAGGGCTACGCTGTTATGGTAATAATTCCCAACAATACAGGGAACATTCTGATTCTCCTTAATCTGCCTGACCACTGCACACATCTCTGAAATCATCCGTTCCTCAGAATAACTTTTAAGCAGATAACGAAACGGTGTCGCTTTAAACGACTCATCCGTGGGCATGTGTACACCTGAGCAGAATACAAGGATACTCCTGGGAAAGACCTCCCGAAACCTTGCCGCCGTTTCATGTCCGTCAAGCCCCTCCATCTGCATGTCCAGAATCAGCAGATCGCACCTCTTTCTGTTCCGGATTCCCTGCACAAGCTCTTCACCTGAATAATACTCGCTAAACAGAATCTCTCCCTTATCCATTCCGCTTTTTGCCATAACTCCTTTTATATAATCAACAAACGCTCGATCATCATCACAAATTATAATATTATACATAATTCCCCTATAATTCCTTACTGAACATCAGAGGGCTGTTCCCTTATCTATATACTTTCACTTCCAAGCTTCTCCAATAATTCCATATATTTATTCTGGTAGGAATCTACCTTCTCCTGCATTTTTTCTTTTAATTTTTCGATTTCCTGCGAATGCTGCTGTTTTAACTTAAGCTGTTCCCTTTCACCCGACAGGGCTGACTCTGCCAGTCTGCTTTCCATCTCGGCGACTGCCTTTTTGTGCGCTTCTTCCTGCTCCATGAGCGCACGCTTCTTCTCCAACTCTGCTTCCTTCTGCAGCCGTTCCAGATTTTCAATGCGTTTCTGAAGCTCTGTATTGGAGTCTGCAAGCTCCTCTTTCTCTGCCAGAATACTTTCTGTCTTCTGAACGGCCGATTCCATACTGGCAATTTTATTGCGCAAATCACTGCATGACTCGCTCAAATTCCGGTTTAAGGCATCTTTATCAGCCAGTTTGCTACGAAAATCTTCCTGCTGTTCCATAATCTTTGCATCCTGTGCATGGATTTTTTCAACGAGCTCCTCATTTTCTTTTTGCAGCGCAGAGATCCTCTTATAATTTTCATCCTTTAATTCTGCCATCGTCCGGTTCTTTATCTGCAGGTCTGAAATCGTCTCGTCTTTTGACCGGAGCAAAAGCTCATACTCCGCCCGGACAGTTTCTTTCATATTATGCTTTCCTTCCACCGCATCCATATACATCCGGTTTAAGATACTGCCATAATTCTCAAATTGCTCCAGATTCTCCCTGTCATCTACCAGTACCACCTTTGCCTTCTGGAGTGAATATGCCTCTATCATCCGGGCAAACGCCGCCTGCTGCCCTTCCCCGATCTCCTCTGTAATCTGCCGTATCCGCTCGGCGGTCTCTTCATCGATCCGATACGATTTGGGTTTTGTCTCAGCCATGTTACTTTCCTCCGTTATTTTCTCTTTCATCTGATTGTAACACGTGAATTCTATTAATACAACCTTGATAATAAGCTATTATAAATAAATGTAATACACTACATTGTAATACAATGTATTACAAATTATTTCTTTATAAAACTTGCCAGCCTCAACTTTTACTGTTATACTTAAGATACTTTTTCAGTTTATTTCCTTTCGGAAACATTCGTTTAGCAATTCCTGGAGACAGGTCTCTTGATTCTACACGAAACCATTATCAAACGAAAGGAGAAAACATGCAGATAAAGACATATTTTGAAAAAAGCCTGTGCGAAAGCGCCGGGCTTTTTTCTTTGCAAAAGAAACAGGCAGACCTGTTCCTGCTGTCACAGACCGGCCTGATTACCTACAGACAACTTGCCCTCTGCAATCTTCATGGAAAAACAGAGACCGCCGGAAGGCTTTCTCTCAAGACGTTGGAAAAAGACGGGCTTATCCAGTCAAGAAAACTGCCAAACCAACATCAAAATAAATATTATTTCCTTACCCCAAAAGGACGCTCCATACTGAAATCGCTTTTTCCTCCTATTCTTCTGGAATACCTGCAGATAAGCCTGGAAAAACGTTTACCGGCAGGCGGGCATCCTCAGAGAAAACGAGACCGGAAACATCCTGATCTTCTGTCTTGCTTTTCCACACAAACGCTCCCTCACTGCAAAGCCTTCCTTCTCCCTGTACCGTGTTCTCCTGCATTTTACGAAAATATGGTCTATCTTTGAGGAAGACTGCAAAGTACCGCTGGATTACCGGCAGTTCCTCCAGGTATTGGAATGTTCTGCGCTGAAAAGAACGATCTCGGCGAATGAAATCCAAGTCTTCCAGAGCCTGCACAGCCGCCATCCGGAAATGGACAGCCTCGCAGATGTATATACCCTGAAGAAAATGTATCTTGATGATACCAGTTATTCTGATATGCAGGATTTGGATATGGATGAACTGTTTCAAAAACGGGTGCATTCACATTTCCGGCGTGTTTACAGCGAACATCCTTCGCTCGTGTCCCACGCTTTAAATGGAAATCCGATTTTCACCGTTCCCAATCACAGGCTCCCTCTTTACCAGCCGTATATTATGCCCTATGAATATGATTTTCCAGAGCAGCTCCTGAAGTGTCTGCTTTTTAACGGGCTAAATACAGATGGCTGGGAATATCAGCACCCACTGCGAATCATACGCCAGGATCAGACAGAGCTTTGTTTCTTCCAAGGATTCTGCCATAAAAAATACGGCTATATAGCGTGTGAACATCTTACTATAGATTTAAGCTCCCGTATCCGTATTCAGAAATTTTTCCAGTCCGGGACCGATGCCAAAACACCGGTTTTCCTGCTTTTATTTTCATCCGTCCAGAATCTTACAGATATAGAATCCCTCTGCAAAACACCTGGCAAAAACACTACTGTACTGATGATTGACTGCAGCCGCCCTCTTCATCTTAACCCGCCGCCAGCTATTTTTCTGGCTGACGGCAGCAAGCTTCCCGTTATTTTTGAATGTGACGAATTTGACGGCCAGCTCCGGATCGTCACCAGAAAGGAGACCTGTTAATGAATAAAACAAACCGTTCTTTTCCTGCAGTTGCCTATGGTCTGTTCCTCTGCCATCTGCTTGCGTACAGCCTTCGGTTTATCTTTGCACTGTACCGAATCGACTATTCACTGCTCCCTTGCGGCTTTGTTTATCGTTTTTGCGCTATGACGCTTCCGATACTTCTCTGGCTCTTATCTACCGTCTCAGAAGCGTTTAACTATCACCGTTTTAAGCTTGCCGCCTATATTGCAACCCTGTATTACGAAACACTCATAATCATTACAGTTGTATTTCAGCTTTTATCAAAGTTATTCCTTCCCTCTGTTCTTGCGATTGAGACAGACGAAATCTTTACAAAGGGCATGGTTCTTTTTCTTGCCCGCCTGATTACAGAGCTCCCTCTCCTGCCGCTTTTTTATATACTGATGAAGTCTTTCCTCCGCCCAGCCAGGGACGCAAAAAGCCGCAGTGTTATTCTTTCCTTTAAGCTGACCTATTATCTGCAAACCGGAAAGCAAAAAAGAAGGATCCAGTATCCTTTGTCTATCGCCAGGGACATCCGCAGCGGGAAACGTATTACCATATCAGAAACAGACCGTTTTCTACATACATTGGTAGACGGAACCAGTGGAACCGGGAAAACGTCTTCCACGATTCTGCCCGCAATCCGTGACGATCTGGATATGCGTTGTCAGGCAGAGCAGGAACAGATAAAGGCTATGCACAAGCTTGTGCAGGACGGCCTATATACCTATACCGGCTCTTTCTCATATTTTTCCCTGTCCAATTTTCGTCCTGCCAAAGAAGCAATGCCGGACAGCTGCACCGAAACTGCCGCCACTTACGCCTCTCCCGAATCTATCCGCATGCAGTATCCGGTCTGCGGAATTACGGTTCTGGCACCGGAGGATTCTCTGACAGATGACGTATGCAGGCTGTGTGAGGCACGCGGCATTCCCTATCACAGAATTGACGCAACACACACCTTTGAAGGAACACTCAAGCCAAACTGGACTGGCATGAACCCATTTTTTATATCACCTTCTCTAAGCGGCAATGCACTCCATCAGGCTATTGTTAAAAAAGCGGTCATCTTTTCAGATGTCATGCAGGTAATTACCGATCTGAAGGGGAAGGCAGATTCCTATTTCACCGGACTCAACAGGCAGATGCTTGCAAACCTGGCCATTCTTGTCATGAACACGGTTCCTGTCCTTTACAAACGCCAGGCCACCCCTGCTGACCTGCAGCTGCTCATTAACAACTTCGACCTCCTGCCGCCTTATGTGAGCAAACTGGACGAGCTTGACAGGGAGCAGAAGCGTTATTCCTTTATCTCCCAATATATCCGGGAGGACCTCCTTGGGAAAGGCCGTCCAAAGATGGAGGATCAGAGCCGTGGTACCAGGAATATCATCAATGAGTTTTTACTGATGCCAGAAAGCAAAGATGTCTACTGTGCGCAAGCCTCCATTGACTTTGACCAGATTCTTGAAAACGGGGAGATTACAGTCTGCAATTACGACCTTGCCTCCGGTGACAGCAACGCGATTGCATTCGGTCTGTTTTTTCTGCTCTCATTCAACAATGCGGTATTGTCCCGTCCAGGAACAGAAAAAACAAGGATTCCGCACTTCTTCTATGTTGACGAGCTTCCTGTGCTGATCCACAGTTCTCTAGAGAAAAATTTCTCCTTATTCAGGAAATTCCGGGTAGCCATGTTCTGTGCAATCCAGACTTTAGACCAGTTTGAGAAAAACGAAATCACAAAGTATCTGAAAGGCGTAATCTTAGGCTGCGCCCATATTTTTGTATTCGGACGTTCTTCACTGTCAGATATGGAAGTATTTTCTGCAATGGCAGGAATCCATGATGAGGTGGAGGAACAGTCAACCGTTTCTGAGACAGCCCTGTCAGATGATTCGCCTTCTCTCTCTTATTCTTCAAGAGAGACATGTACGCAGAAAAATCTGGTGGAGGAGACAGATATCCGTATGAAGGATTTTCAGGAAATCACTCTTTTTACCACCAAGAATGGCCGTCCGCTCCCGCCATTGCATGCAAGAGTCGAATTTTTAAAGCCCGAAGACTGGTCTCCCCAAAAAAGAGAGTCTTTCTCTGCTGAAATTTTCAGGCCATATACTGGCCCTGCATCTTCTGCCACCCCCGCCTCATCCTTAGCCGGAAACAGCTGTGCTGCATTTTCTGGAAGAGAACTTGTTTCTGAATACTGTTGTTATGATTTTGATTCTTCCGAAACCAGACGCAGTGCAGCGCCAAAAATGCCGTCTCCTTCCCAGACGCAGGAATCCCGGCCGCCTGTACCCGATGGCAGCGAATCTTTAGACGGTTTATTCTGATTACACCCTAATATAGTAGGAGGATATTATGGCAATAAAAAAACTAAAAAATTATAAAACCGACGCCTTTATGATCCACAGTCCATTTCATTTTCAAGAAGGATACCAAATACAGATTGAAAATAGGAACAAAAACTGCTCGCACACCGAAATCGACACCCTTGCATTAAAAGGGTTGTTAAACTCTGTTGACTTTGAAATCCTGAAGCTTCTCGGAACCTACTGCTATGTCAACACCCACAACCTGAACTATGCTTTAAACCACACTCTTCCGGAAAATTACCGAAAACAAGATTACAAAAGAAATTTGAAAAAGCTGTCAGATGCCGGAATTCTCCTTAAGCATTCCATCTGTATGCAGACTGACGGCGAGGGCAGCGCCTGTCAGATTGTTTCCCCTTTACGGTTTTATTCCTTATCCCCCGGAGCGCGCAGTTATATTTCTTCCCTTATGGAAGTCCCATATATCTCCAACCAGACATTGCCTGCTTACCGGAGCATTGAGTTGATGGCAGCCGCACAGCTTTTGATTCGTTTTCAGGCATCCTACCGCAATTCCGTAAAAAAGATCCTTTTTAATCTGCATAAACAGATTGGCTCTCATCTGCTCCTTCTGGATGCATACATCCGTTATTCCGCCAGCCAGGGGGACAGCTCCTCTCCTGCTGTCCATCTGTTTCTTTTATGCGGAAGGGATAACGGGGACAATTATGCTGATATAGTTCTTCGCAGCCGCCTGCTCTTTTGCTGGCTTGACCGGCGCAAAGAGGAATATCCTTGCCATATGATTTTGCTTCTGTTAGAGAGTATCTCTGATATTCCCCCAGTTTATCTTCAGGTTCGCAATCCATATATGTCGGGTAAAACAGGCATTACAGATTCGTTGTATCCACTTTATTTTACTTTGGATACAAACGTACTGGTTCAACCGTTGTTTGATGCATTATACCAATGTGAAATCGAAGAAGACTCCGGAAGATGTAAAATCAGCAAGATTTCTTTGGGAATGACTGCTTCACTTTGCCATGGATAAAAGGGAAAACCTAACCGTTAGGGTTTCACAGCAAAATTATCGGATTTGTATTGTTCACTAAAAATTTGTCTTATTATTTTTGTTCCTTTACGCTTTATACTTTTCACATTAATATATGCCATGTTATTATGGTATAATTTTTAAAATTTATTTTTTGCTTTATGCCAGGATGGAACCGGGGCTTTTGTCCATCTTCCACCATTTCTGCATTATGCAGTCATATTACAGGTTGATATGATCTATTGTGACTGCATTTGCAGCCACAGGCTATAAAGCCATGGGAGGTATATATGGGTACATTTCGTAATGTCTCTAAGGCAGAACCTTGTCCAATTTGCGGCAAATCCGACTGGTGCAGCATTCTCATCCCGGACAACGCCGCTTATCCCGGACAGCTTCTTTACGTCTGCCGGAGAATCCACTCTCCCGAAGCACAGAGTCCAGTCAACGGCAAAACCTACTACTACATAAAGGAGCTTCCTGACAGTTCATGCCTTTATTCTGATATTGAGAAAAGAGGCCGGGTATCTGAAAAGTCTTTTGGTTACACCTATCGTCCCGCACAGGAAGCCCCTGCCCCGCCAGCCGACTATGGGACCATTCCTCTGCCTAACAACGATCTGGATTTAATTTATACAGATTTTATGAACCTGCTTTGCTTATCAAAGAAGCACTATGCAGGATTGCGATCCGAGAGATGGCCAAAGGATTTAATCAGAGATAGTTTTATACGTTCCCTGTCTTTTCCAAGAAAGTTTGACAGTGTCAAAGGGTTCTACAGTGACCATGTGGAACGACACAGGATTTGCCAGCTTTTGCTGAAAAAACACAAAACTCTGAAGGGAGTTCCTGGTTTTTATCAGGAAGCTGATCTTCAATGGACTTTCACAGGACACCCCGGAATGCTGATACCTATCTATGATACTGACGGAATGTTGTACCGTATCCGGCTGCGCCTCGACCATCCAGGAAAAGATGAGAAAGGGAAGGAAAAGGATAAGTATAAAAACTTTTCTTCATTTTACCCTTCAAAAGATAGCAATAACATTCTTTCGAATGAATATCTTAATGGCTGCCGGGCCGGCAGCCATATCGGGTTCTATTTTCACCCTTCCACAGATGACCCTGGCGTATGCTATATTACAGAGGGTGAGAAAAAAGCAATCGTTGCAAACTATTTTCTGCGTTGCATTGTAATCTCGCTTCCCGGTGTAAATTCACATGCCAAATTAACCAAAACGGACAAATCCGGTAGATCCGTTCTTGATTTTTTGAAAACTCTAGTGTTCCATCCGGTCAGAAATTGAACGAATGAGCTGTCTGGTTCGTGCCAGTGCTAGGCAAAAGTTCGACGGCGATGTGGGCGCATCGACTAGAACTTTTAACGACGCAATGGTGCGAACCAATCAGTTCAGGAGTTCGATTTCTGACCGGATGGAACACTAGGATGCAAGAGTGCGGTTGTTGCCTATGACGCCGATAAAAATGTTAATGAGCATGTCCATCGGCATGAAAAAAAATTAGTAGCACTTTTAAAAAATCATTCATTTCATACGTATATCGGCAGCTGGAATCCAGGTTTCGGAAAAGGATTAGATGACATTCTGGTACTTGGGGTAAAGCCTCAGGTATTTCCAGTTTAAAATAGAGGATGGTGTACCCATCCTCTCAGACCCTAACCGTTAGGTTTCCATTTTTAATGCATCAATCTTCTCATCAATGCTCTTTTTCAGCCCTTCCAGCGTTTCGATGACCACCGAGACTTCGTTGTCCTTGATTAAGGACTCCTCATCTAATACCTCATGGAGGCTCTTCGCACACTTCATGATTATTTTAGTCCCGTTTTTACGCCTGACGCGCACACCCGTTTTTTGCTCTGGCTTTTCATTTCTTCCAACAGCAGATTTCACATCGGATGAAAGCTGTTCTAATTTCAGATTACTAATCATTTCTAAAATCCGAACCTTTTTTACACTTTCAGCTCCTTCTTTTTCCGTCTGTTTCCGTATCATCTCTGCAAGGCTTCTTTGCTTCTCTTCATTCAATGTACTTGCACTGGAAAGTCCGGACCAGGAATAAACCTCCGAATCTGCCATTGTCTGCAACTCCGGTATCAGCTTCAAAAGCGCCCGGTACTTTTCAACGGATTTGATATCCAGTTCCATGTCAATAGCGACCAGTTCATTAATTGCCGTTATCTCCCCTTCTTTGAGCAACCCTTCCCTTTTCTTATGCTTAATCTCCATTTCATGGGCCTCAAAAAGTCCCTGAGCAAGTCTTGCCAGAATCATTGGCTTTTCCTTTCTGCCATGCAGATTGCCAAGAAACAGCCGCATCCTTCGCTCCCATTCCTCTTTTGGTGCTTCTGTAACCAGAACCGGATATTTATCAATACCGGCCAGCCGCCCCGCTTCTCTCCTGCGGTGCCCGGATTCTATCCTGTATTTCCCTTCATGCGGATATGCCAGAATGATCCCCTGGAAACCATAATCCTTCATGGATCGGGACAGCATTTCCACTTCAGATTCACCGTATATTTCAAGATTATAAGGATCATCTTCCAGCATGTTATCTTCCAGATACCTTATCTTCTCTTTTACTTCGTCTGGAAGTTCATTTACATTCGTTTCATCCGTTATCTCCTTCTGGAAATCTTCTGATTTACTTGCTGCTTTCTGCATCGTATTACGTTTTGTAAGCGCCTGGCTTGCCAAACTCCTCTTTGCCATTTATATTCCCCTTTCTTCCTGAATTCTCTCCTCCATCTCCTTCATCAGCATTTTATAATCCTTTGCAATCTCACTGCTTCCACAGCTGATGCAAAGCGGCCTTTTCTCCCACTCGCTAATCTGCATACTCGAATAATCATGGCGGATCGTTGTCCGAAACAGCCGCATGGAAGTCCTTGTTTCATCCTCCATGCTGTATTCATATAAGGCTTTCTGATCCCCTTTATATAATTGTGTACTTATATAAAACAACCCCAGTACCTGCAGTCTCTTGTTCCCATATTCCTCCCGCGCTTCGCGGCACCTGTCAATGACGTCTTCATATCCATGCGTACTGGTGTTCTTGGCGAGATGCAGAGGAACAATTACATAATCGCAGGCTACCAGGTAGGTCATTGTCACCATATTATGTGCGGGCGGAAAATCTATAAATATATAATCATAATATCCATCCAACATATCAAGTTTGCGTTTCAGAAGATTCATGTCGGTTCCACTGTAATAATCCATATCTCCGCTTCCGAGAATAATATCCAGTTTTAAATTGATTTTCCTGAATTTGTTTCTCCATTTCCTGCGAGCGGAAAATTCACAGGTCCTGATATGATTATGAATATTCAGATCTTCCTCCAACAAATTATAAAGTGTATCAATCCCCTCTTTTACTCTTCCGTTCTCCAGAATATCTTCATTGTCTTCATAGAAGAACTGAGTCAGATTGATTTGGGAATCCCCGTCAATCAGCAGAACCCTTTTTCCCGCTAATGCAAATTCGGCTGCCAGGTTGATGATAGAACTGGTCTTTCCCACGCCCCCTTTTCTGTTATAATCCCCTATTACAATAGCCACGCCGCTTCCTCCTTTTGCACAACCTAACCGTTAGGTTTCATATTTTATTACTTTTCTTATTATTACACATATGAATTATAATTTCAACTTAAATTTTATCTTTAAGAACAAATTAATATTTTATAGATTTTAAAAATATATTTTTCAATTTAAATTATCTGGCTTTACCACAGAAGAAATAAAATCAGAAATTCCGACATTTTCCTCGAATTAATTTTCTGAGAGTTTAAACAGGTAAAAGCCAAAACCCTAACGGTTAGGTTTTGATAATTACTCTATTCACTTTATTTATGCTTAATATTATTATTGTATACTGTATTTTGTATACATTGTATCTCTTTATATAATTTTATTTACCAGCCGTCTGTATTTCCGCATGCTTTTAAAGCTACTCTGAAGCAGTTACGGAATCATAAAACCTAACCGTTAGGGTCATTCTAAAAAAACATTTTGTTATCCCTGACCATAGGGCCATACCACATTTCGTATAAAACACAGAACCTAACCGTTAGGGTGACAGCAAAAAAATCCACCCCTTTGCGAAGCGAACTATAAATGGATCAAAAAGCTGAACCGTAACGAAATATTTTCTCAGACATACATATGAATTGACAATCTGACACATGATTGATATACTTTAAAAAACTTGTTTTTTGATCCCGGATGACCTTTGGTTTTCCGTTTCTTTCAATCCCTAGCGATAGGTGAAATAAGTTTTGATATACTATGTAGGCAGACATCCATTGATGTCTTTTTTATTTTAAAAGGAGGAAAACATGAACGAAACAACAAATCTATTTATTATGCTTGGACTTATCGAGGATAAACCAGATAAATCCAATGAAAGTCAAGAAGATAAGGATTGCATGAATTACTTGTCAGAAGGGGAAAGAATATTATCATTAGCAAGGGAGAAAAAAGAACGGGTCGTTTTTAAAACTCATAACCTAACGGTTAGGTTGTGCGATTTAAAATATCCCCGGCTTGATGTGGAAGAATATAAAGCCAAGCAGCAAATACAAAGTGCTATAGAAAGAGAAATCAAAAAAAATCTAAAAGAAATAAAAACGGAGGAATGTCTAAGTAGCAAAGGCATTCCTTTTTTATTGCACTTTGTTAATAAAAACTATGGCTGCAAAATCGAATCTGCATCCAACTTATTTGAAAAAGGATTAGCCAGGGATGTCAGCCGGTCGAACATTATTTTAACAATTAAAATAAAAGACACAACATTTTATCTTCCATGCAGTCCTGGGAAACGTTTCTCTAATGGCAGCTATCATTACAAATCAAATCCTCGTCATTTCATCCATATGTACCATGCCGAAAACTTTTTTTATCCTTTGTTCGGAATAAACTGGCTTAACCAGCTGAAAATGGATTCTTTTGACGATCCGGATATCGAAGATACCATGAAGCACCTGATTCGTGACTTAGTATCAATATTGGAAAATTATAAATGGGATATGACTGATCTTCCAAAATGGTTTTCCAACTATCTGATCGATTGTGGTTATCAGGAGGATACAATACATAACTGTTATATCAAAGCAGCCGGTTCCGAAAGCAAACCTTCAACACTCTATAAGGATTATTTCAAAAGCCATTCCGAAGTGTTTAACCTACTTTCTTTTGTATATGGGGATTCCTATCTGTCTTATGATATTTTACTAAATGTTTCCGGAAAATCTGCCATGATAGACCTGCCTTACTATTACAGAGAATACATATTCATGACATTAAGGCATTATATCGCAAACATACATGATCTTGCAGAGGAAGAAAAACATCGAAATGAGCTAAAAAGGATAGTCGCACGTGCCTACCAAACCAAGAAAAATATTCCAAAGCACGTTGTACATAAAATGAAATCCTCAGAATTAAACACATATTTCGGCTTTATCGAATTTGACGAAGATGTAGACCTGAATCTGGTTGATTCCATAACGGAAGAATTCAAGAAATTAAATCAAAATATTTTCAATGGCTATATGAACAAAAACGTTGCTCTGCGTTTTCGGAAACTTGGTAAACACCATGCAACTGGTCTGTATTATCCCTCCATCGATACTATGGTAGTTGATTTCAGGCATCCAACATCTTTTATCCATGAATATTTTCATATGCTCGATGATATGCTCGGCGACCTGTCCATGAAATGTGAATTTGACCAGGTTGCACTGCAATATCAGCAGCTTCTGATATCTTCTGTAGAAAAAGAACGCAAGGATGGAAAGGAAATTCTGCCAAAAAAGGGAAAATATAATCTTAACTATTTTCTAAGAAAGTGTGAGATTTTTGCACGGTGTGGCGAAATACATTTATTCCGCAATCTTCACATTGTCAGTTCCCTTCTAAAGCCTGAAGAAACCCATTATTTCGCTTACCCGGATGATAAAATCCTAAACAGTATGATTGGGGAATATTATACAAACTTATTAGACAGAATGAAAAATATATCTTATAAAATAGGAGAAGATGTATATGAAAAAGATCTACATATCGCATCTGTCTGAACATCTGGCAGAAGAACTGGAAGAAGAGTTTTATCTAAAGGAAATTGCCTTAAGCTATACAGAAGGAAATGGAATCCCATATCTGTTCCTGAAACTCCAGGATAAAACCGGCGTTATCTACGGACGGATATGGGAAAATAATATAGACGAGAGATACCTTCAATTTAAAGGCAAAGTCATCAAAATATGGGGCGAGGTGCTAAAAAACTACAAGAACCAGTTAGAGTTCACAATTCAAAAAATAAGCCCTGTAACCGAGTATTCACTCAGCAGCTTTATTGACGGTTTAAATGAGCTGGAAAAAGAACATTATTTAAACCTGCTAGATAAACAGAGCAGTTTAGTCACACATGCCCCCTTCCGGGAACTATTAAATCTGGTATTGAAAGGTCAAAAAAACAGGCTGGCTGAAACTCCTGCCGGCCTGACCTGTTCGGGCGCATATAACGGCGCCCTGCTCGTCCAGACCGTATCTGTCACAAGCATTGCAATCCAGATTATACGTTCACAAAAGATGTACGCATACCATCCGGACCTCAAGATTCCATATCAGGAAGACTTGCTAATCACTGGCTCCCTAAAGATATCCTAAGCATACAGATCATTGAATCATATATAAAAGAAATGAAACACCATATTTCGACAGAAGATAAAAATCTTCTTTATAATGTAATCCAAACTGCTTATAAAAAGGAAAGATGGAAGGCTATGAACCGGGAAGCATTAATATTGAACCTTGCATACACATCTTATTTGCAGATCAGTAATATGGAATTTTATATGACAGAAAACCAGCAGAAAAGCGGGGCAGTATACGTTTCAAAACTCAATAACTATTTATATTTGTCTAAAACGAACCTACAAGGAGGAATTGGAAATGCACCAACATCTATACATAAATAAAGATACAATGGACGAGATTGAAAATTATCTCTCACTGACCGAACCGCCGGGTATTATACTACAGGGTATTCCAGGGCTTGGGCAAGAGCTTGCGGCAAGATATATAGCTGCAAAGCTTCTAAAGTGCCAGGAGTCAGACTTAGAAAAAAATCCCGACTATTACCAGACAACCCAATCGGCCCTGAAAGTAGATGATATTGAACAGCTTCTCGAAGCGAGCCGCCGTAACAGTATTGGAGATGTAAAAGTATTTATTCTTTTTTGTGCCCATACTGTATCGAGGACAGCACAAAACCGTCTTTTAAAACTATTAGAAGACAGAGCTTCAAGTAATAAGCTGATTATTGTCTCGGAAAAAGACAGCCTGCTCGATACCATCAAAAGCCGCTGTTATTCTGTCCTTTTTCACCCGCTTAGGGAAGAAGCGATGGAAAAATATCTGAAGGAATTAAAAATTGATAAGGATTGTATTGGCTTCGTAGGTTTTTTAACGGAAAATGCTCCTTATTCCATTACTGCATCTATGGAAGGGATAAATGAATACATTCTTATATCCTTTTTATCAGTTTTTAGCAGAATCTCCCCGGAAAGTTCCCAGTAAGGGATATCCCTTCCCGGATACGTTATATACAAGAGCACAAGCATTAGAAATCATGGAATATGGACTGGAGCATTTATCCATGGCTCAACGTTCCTATACGAAAAACGATTATTTCAATCTGATACGATATATAATCCAAATAAAATAAAAGGAGGAATTTTATGTTATACTCAACATATAGGCCGCAAACATTCAAAGAAGTAGTAGAGCAGGAAAATAATATCTTAACGCTGAAAGAACAGTGTAAAACAAAAAAATTTGATTCTGCCTATCTTTTTGCAGGCCACAGGGGAACAGGAAAGACGACCATTGCACGTATCCTTGCAAGAACAGTATGCTGTGAGGCCCCAAGTGAAAACGGTCCCTGCAATCAATGCAAAAACTGCAGGTCGATTCTGGAAGGAAAAACATTAGACTGTATTGAAATGGATGCGGCATCGCATAACTCTATTACAGACATAAAGGAACTTATTGTATCAGCCCAGTATATGCCTACCATATTGCCGAAAAAGATATATATCATAGATGAAGTACATAATCTTTCAGCAGCTGCATTTGACGCACTCCTGAAAACAATCGAGGAACCGCCGGAACATTGTCTGTTCATACTCTGTACGACAGAAATGCATAAAATTCCTGCAACTATACGTTCCAGATGTTCTATTTACCAGTTCCGGACTATATCAATTGATGTCATCTGCGGCAGACTGTCCTTCGTTTTAACTGAAATGGGAAAACAGTATGAGGATGATGCCATAAAGCTGATCGCAAAACAGGCTGACGGGTCTATGAGGGATGCCCTCAGTATCACAGAAAAGCTAATGATCTCCTGTGAAAAAGTAACAGTAGAGCATGTGATGAAATCCCTTTGCCTTATGGATAGCGAGGTTGCTTTGCAGATCATGCGTTCGCTTGTAAATGGTGACGGCAGGCAGGCAATCCTCTTGCTTCAGAGAATCTGCGAAGAAGGGAAAAATTTGATGCAGCTGGTCGATCATATACTCCAATGCTGTACGGATGGGATCGTTCTTTCTGCATCATCTGGAACTGCAGCTTTATATAATACAAAAGAATATCAGGATGCACTGTATGAAATAATTAGTTCCTGCCAAATTGAAATATTATTCTGGTATGTGGAGCAATTCAGTATTCTTCGTGAAAAAATAAGGAACAGTCTGAATCCTTATATGGACGTCCTTGTATACCTGATAAAATGCTGCAACATAAAACTCCCCCAAAGTAACACAGCAGTGTTGCTTCAACGAATCAGTGTTTTGGAGGAAAAAATACTCAGTCATGAATGCGGTTCTGTGCATAAAGAAGATTCCAACAAAATTAAATTAAACGATAACATCGTCAATGATTCCGATGACAGTTTTCATACAGGCTCAGACATGGATGAAAATCCATTTACAGTTGACACAGAAATATTTGAAAATGAGCAGGCCGGCCTGGTTCCGGCACAGGATGTGAAGGAAGAAACCGATGACGGAATAGATGATTATATACTAAGCTTACTCGGAGGTCATCTTTAACTCTGCTAATCTTCCTGCTGTATGGTATGATTATAGCTATATATTTTCCCAGACAGGTTACTATAAATGGAAATATGAGAATGCGAAGAGAAAACATTTCTTATTTGCAACAATTCTGGAATGCTGTGAAAGAACGTCTGATTCCTATTGTTTTAAGACAAATCTGTACCCTGTATACGTGATCGCAGCAAAATATATAGACGTCTGTGGGTTGTTTTTTTGTAAAATCGAATATATACGTTAAGTAGTTCAGAATACCTCATCTATGGTTATGGGGTATTCTGAAAATAAACTATAATTTAATGTAAAATTGTGTTATACTAAAATCGTTCTATGAATCTGATTAGATTATTCTGTGGATATATGTATGGGGAGGGGAGTAAAACCTTATATATATATTTATCATAATATAATTCATATATAGTTATATATATAATTGATAAATGCTGAATATGAAAAACCCCGTATTTACAAGGAAAAATGGAAATATAGACGGATGAGAAACTTCCAGTGTGGATGAAAGTATGCCTCCGTGGAAGATTTTTTTATGATGTAGATGAAAATTTTCGCAGAAGGATAATATTTTTCACTTGTGGATGAAAATTTTCCATTTTGTTTCCAAAACAATAGATATGCATGAATCGCAAAATAGTTTTTATAGGGTAAGGTAAAGTTATCCTTTCAAAAATGGAATAGATTTATTGATTTTCCGGCTAAAAGAAGGGGAATCACTGTCTGAAAATAAAAAAGGGCACAACAAAAAGACCCATTATGCCGTCTGGAATAATGAAGATTCCTGCCGGTTATTCTTATCGTGGAGAATGGTCCGTATAAGGGCGCCTATGCTTGTGACTTTAAACTGTGAGTTATAATTTTCATAAACATAACCGATACAGTTTTTGACTGCATCAAATGTATATGTAGTGCAGAGAACCCCTAAGTCCTTATATTCCTTTGCGGATAAGTGGAAAGGAACAAATAAGGATTTATCCAGCTTGGTCAGAGTTTTGGTCAGAATTCCTTCCTGGGCCAAAAAGGATGCATCAGCCTCGTCGGGCTGGATTTTTGTAAGGATACTCTGGTTTATGCAGTCCATTGCTTTATCGAGGCTGGAAATGTAATCTTTTATAAGGGAAGTATTCTGTGCAACATTCTTATCATAATTCCTGCGGCCATGGCAGAGGGGATTCATTTTTAAATGGATATGTTCTTCGTCACCGTCAAAAGCGACAGAAAAAAGCTCCGAAACAGAAGATAAAGCATGCCGTATGATTCCTGGCTTACAGTAGTTAGGAAGAAAACGGCGCAGGAAATCATAATCCTGCGTGACAGTCAGTTCTTTTTCCGGATTACGGTTCGTATCAATATCTAAAGCAGCGCGCAGAAAAATCCGGAGCTGGTTCAGGTCTGTAATCTGAATCAGCTTCTCCAGACATTCATAATTAAATGTAGCATATCCCCGGCCGCCTTTATCAGCAGGAAGAGAATATGTTTCATATTCAGTCAGGATGACCTGGATCCTTTTTTTAGAAAGTCCATCAGACGAACACATAATATATCCATATTCCTGCAATACAGAATTAGCATTTTTAACGGAACGGACGGTGCAATCAAGCATGCCGGCCAGCTCCCTGGGGGAAAGGCCGCGCACTAGGCCATGCTCATCAGGACTGGCAAAATGATAGATGAGCAGCAGCTTTAAGGCTATGGATTTTAACCTTTTGGCATTTCCAAAAATATTTTTCTCGTTCACGCTTTTACACGTTTCATGTACAACTGTTTTGTAAACGGCACAGGGACAGTTCTTACAACGGTTCTTGGCTTCTTTCTGAATCTCCTCCGGCATAAACTCATAAAAATCAATGTTCTTGTAATTATCGCACGCAAAACAGCCAGACGCTGCATAATCCAGTTCCTGGCTTTCTGTATATATGACTTCTTTATGGTTTTTCTGAACTCCGATTGCTTTGATAAAAGGAGCTTTACCAATCCGTGCATATTTTGATAATTCCAAGCTAATCACCTCATGTCAGAATATTGATTCAGGACAAACAATAAAAATATATGACTGTACCACAAAAACACCCAATATTGACTGATTCGGCAATAATACTTGAAAATAGAGAAAGAATAGTCTATAATATTAATGCAGTATCAGCCATTGGTCAATAGCAGTATCTATGATTGATCTCTGATTGATATTGTAGTAGTAGCTAAACCGTCAAGAAAAGCTACTGTAAGTATATTTTATATTCGATGTGGATAACTTTTTTGAAACCGCCAAATTTCACAAAGTTATTCACATTTTTTTATCAACATTCTAAATATACTACATATTTTTGGATTTGTAAAATCAAAAAGTCGCACCCGAAAAAGCGGACTAAATTGAGAAAACTATGTGTTTAAAGGGGATTTTAAATATATTTTTTCTGCAAATTTATGATACAAGAAAATGGGAAAATGCGGAAAAGCCTTGATTTTACGGGGTTTTTAAGGATTCGGGACTTTTTAGAAAAAAAGTGAAAAAAATTTTTTATAAAAAAGAGCCATTTTTTATGGACTAAATTGGGAAATCATGACAGACTATAAAAAAGAAGCCGCAAAAAACGGACTAAATAGAAGATTTTAACAGGAATCATGGCTGAGTTCTCAAATTTTCCTCAAAAGATCTGTATTGGGGGAAAGATATTTTTTTTGGGGGAAATCATACAATGAAAAAAGTGTACCCTTTAAAACGGACTAAATAAAAAAATCAGAAAAAATACACCCCAAATAACGGACTGAATAAATTTGAAAGAAAAAAGTACCCTTAAAAAGCGGACTAAATGAAAAAAAATAGAAAAAAATACCTAAAAAAGCGGACTAAATTTATTTTTTGTGGGGTGAATCGTGGGAAAGATAGCGACAAAATTAATGGATCTGCTATCTGAAACAAAAAGATAGCGACAAAATCAGTTTATCTGGTACAGAATGATAAAGATAGCGACAAAATTAAAATTTGTATTTAAATTGCGGCAGTTATTGTGATATCCGGTGCAGATGGCGGCAGCCTTCCGTGAAAAAGAACACCTGAAAAAGCGGACTAAATGGGGGAACGAGAACGGAATGGATAGAAAAAATGAGCTTGAAAAAGTGGACTAAATAAAGGGGCAGGGATACAGATTCATGAAAAATGCACCCGGATTAGCGGACTAAATAGAAACCGGGAATGTGTACAGACTGAAAAAATGTGCCGTAAAAAGCGGACTAAAAGTAAGTTTGGTATAAAGAGTAGCAGAAAAACATACCCTCAAAAACGGACTAAATGATGAATCGGAGCATATAGAGATAAAAAGTGCACCCAAAAAAGCGGACTAAATGATAAAAATGAGGGGTATATCAGCAAAAGATAACGACAAAATCGAGATATGCGGTATAGGTGATGGAAGATGGAGACAAAGTTCCGGATTGAGATAGCGACAAAGTTTTAAGGGCAAGAAACCGCAGAAAGCTTAATCTGCTCCTGCGGTTTTTGTGATATCGACACATTCTACATCAATAATCTTTGAAGGATCATCAAGCGCTTTTGTATTAAACTCATAAGCAATCAGTTCTTTGGAGTCCAGTGGGAGGAACTGGATTGTAACAGCAGAGTTTTTATTGATAAACTCAAAATCTTTAATTACAATCTGCTCTGATTTCAATATGGACATATGGTTTGTCAGCTCTTTGACCAGGGCAGCGTTTCCGATTTTCTGAAGTTTCATGTGAAGGCGGAAATAATTCAGCGGAAGGGTCTTGGTATAGGAGTTCTTTGCATATTCCGTAAGGCGCTCCTGTTGAAGGATCATCATGATGCCCTTTGTCTGCGGAGAGTCAACACTTTTATAGGAGTCTGTTAAAATATTGATGTACTTTTTCTGGACATAGGTGCGGATCCACTGCTCAGAAGGGGTGTATTGGAAATAATTCTCCTGGAAGTTGATGTACAGGTAATTCAGCAATCCAAGGGATGTTGTTTCAATAAGTTCACCGGTCTCCCGGCTCCGCACAGTAATCGTATAATCATAGTTTTTCAGTTTTTCCAGCCGGTTTCCAATGTCTTCATAGTGTTTTTTCTTTGGAACCCGGATATTGAAAACCCTTCTTGTAAATTCCCTTAAATCAACCCGGATGTGCTGGGTTGAAAGCGTTTCTCCATTGATCAGGTTAAAGAGCTGCGTCATAATCTCTCGGTCTTTCATATCCAGTTCCCGCTGTTTCAGGTTAATCTGGAACTCTTTCATAATCTTAGAGAGATTTTTTTCCGTGACTGTACTTGGAAGATCCACGTCCGGATTATATTTTACCGTAATGTCGCCTTCTATCCCCTTGTCTTCGTCCTTATAGCTGTACTGGTTGAAAAAGGTAAGTTCATTTTCTAACAGTTGCGGCTCGAAATCCATTACCGTGCTTCGGAACGAGAATAGTGGATGCTCGTTGAATTCGGTGGGGTATTTTGTATTAAAGCCTTCAATCGATCCGCCAAAGGCATCCTTTATAATTAGAAGGGACTCGAAGGTGATGTCATTGATGAAAGCGTTGGCCAGAGTCTTGGTCGGCTTCTGGGCCGTAAAAGAAAAATCTGTAATAGGAGCGGTCGTATCGGAACGCCAGTTGTCAATTTCATTGTACTTGTCGAGCATGATCTCCTCAATGGTCCGGTCATCATCCTGTGAACGGTCCATATTATTGATTAATGACGTGGATTCCGCATATTTTCTCAATAACCGGGGATTTTTTGGCCTCATTTTCTCTGGAGGCCCCATTTCTTCCTTGATACTGTTGAACCAGTTCCTTTTATATACGCGCCGGTTCTCGCGGTAGGTACGAATCGACTGCTCAATATTTTCCTTGGAAAGTGCAATATATGTACAGACGGTGATAATATCCTCCAGTGATACGGACTTTCTGCGGGAATCTTTTTTGTCCTGGGAAGAAGGCTCCGTATCTGATGCCCTGGATAAAGGTTTTGTGGTTTTGATGTAGTTTTCATCTATATATAACTCTGGCTTTTTACCCCTGATATACTTCTCATAAGTGGCAATCAGGTTTTTGTGGATATTTGGCTGGATGAATAATGCTATCTTTTCATATTTCTCATATTGGTTGCTATCTATCATATCTGACATCTTATTCACCTCCGTAACAGCAAGCGTCTATTTTCTTATTATATTATAAAGGGAAAAAATATGCAAACTTTTCCGACAGCAGCTATCAGTATGGAACAAATAAATCAGATGTGCCTGGTTGTAAGAAGAGAGAAGTTACTGTAAAATGGATAACAAAAGGGAGGTGGATATATGGAGAACCATATGTATCGGGGGAATATCGGACCGGGAAGCCGGGTAAAAATCATTTTAAAGAAGGATCAGAAATCAGGTAAGCTGACAGAGGGGTACGTGGACAGGATACTTACTAACCGGCCGGTTCATACCAGAGGTATCAAGGTCATGTTAAAGGATGGGCAGGTAGGCAGGGGATCAATGGATCTGAATGTAATCTATATTATGGTTGGATCAAAAATAAAAACCGGCGATATGCTGTACCAAAGCGATAATAAAAAAGAGTCATGGGAAATCTTTCAGCGGGATTATAGGTTGGGAGAGGTAGAATTAGATCAGTTAAAATACGGTTTTGTAGATATATACGAAGAATATAGTGTATCGAGCCGGGAATTTTCTGAAGAGTTTTTCGAATCAGAGATTGTTCAGAAGACATTGATGGAATAGTAGTACACCCGCTAATCCGATACTGTTTATGCAGTATTCGGATTAGCGGGTTATTTTTTGCTTGTATTTATATTTATTGGTGTCCAACACCAAAATAACGGGAAACAGCTTTGCTTCGCATATTGTTGAAAGCAATCATGGCTTTTGCCTGACGGACAGCTTGCACGACCTCGTCAAAGCAGTCCGTAGGGATATTGATCATTAAGGCAGCCGGTTTTCCATTGTTGGTAATGACCACTTCTCCGTCTGCGGAAAGATTATCCCATAGGTTTTTGGTTTCGGTTCTTAAATCGCATACAGAATAGAAATTCATAAATAGCACCTCCTTGCACCCATAGAATAACACCAGATGGGTATGAAACGTATATGGAATTATGGTAGAACCTACAATTTCTGCGGACTGTTCAGCATGAATGGGCAGTCAATGGGCAAGGAAAGACCTTACCCTCTGGCTGCCGTTCAATGGAAAAATCCTTACTTAGTTTGGATTCTGATTATGAGTAGAGCTGTTTGCATAAGGGAACACCGGGGGCTGCAGTTTAAATTGGAAAGTCTCTCTGGCCACGATGCCGAGAGTGCTGTCGCTGTCGTATAGCTTCAGCAGGAACTCCGCCATCTGCCGGCTTGTGTGGTAAGTGCCAAACGCTTTGTCATAATCGTAGGCATCCACGTTGTTGGCCTTTTTCCCGAACTCCGTTTTTGTTGCCGCAGGAGCCAGAACTTTGGCCCGCATTTTTGCTCCTGTTTCAATCAGCTCCCAAGCTAGCCCTTCGGTAAACGTACTGACATAGAATTTTGTCGCACAATAGGTAACAGCAGTAGGGACAATCGTATATCCTCCCGCCGAAGATATATTGATAAGTTGTGTTCCGGGAACGTCCTTATAGTCACGAACGAACAGCGAAGACAAGATAGTGAGAGCCTCAACATTCAGCCGGAGCATGGTGTCAATCTTCCCCAAGTCCTGCTGTGCCACGCTGTCGTAGTTTCCAAAGCCTGCGTTGTTGACCCAGGTTTCCAGTTGGAAGTCCTTTAAATCGGAATAAAACTGATATACATTCTCCCGCACAGACAGGTCAACAGTCCTGATTACGACATCCAGTGTGGGGTGCCGCTCTGTGACTTCACGCTTTAGGGCTTCAAGATTTTCTGTGCGGCGGGCGGCGACAATCAGATTCCTCCCCCGATTCGCAAAGGCTTTTGCGGTTTCCCTTCCGATCCCGGAACTGGCCCCGGTAACAACCGTGTATTTTTTTGTTGGCTTCATTTGCAATCCCTCCATTCATCAAGTATAATAAGAGCATACAATGTAGAGTAAACTCTACGTCAAGAGGATGGAGGGAGTTTTTTGGACTATTCCATTGGAGAATTTTCAAAGGCCACGGGGCTGGGGATACATACCCTGCGCTACTATGAGCATGAAAACCTGATTATCCCGTTACGGAACTCCAGCAACCGCCGCCGCTATTCGGAAAAAGATATTGCCTGGATTGCTTTTATTAAGCGTCTAAAAGCAACGGGGATGCCAATTAAGGAAATCAAAAAATATGCGGCGTTACGGGCCAAAGGGGATGTTACTCTTTCCGAACGTATGGAAATGCTGATGCAGCACCGCCAATCCCTGGATGAGCGGATCAGGCAACTGCAGGAACATGAGGCCATGTTGGACGAAAAAATCGCTTTTTACCGGCAGGAGATTGAGTGTCGCCGGGAGGGTGAGCCTTAAATCTGCAGCAGCCTTTCTATGTTACCGCCCAAAGCCAGTTCTGTGACAGAAAGGGATGGACTGACAAATTCAATAAGCTGTCTGCATAACTGCGGCTCCCCAAACGGCGCATCAGAACCAAACAGACATTTTTCCGGTACTTCCGTCAGGGCCGTTTTGACTGACAACGGTGTAAAAGCTGCGGACAAGTCCAAGTATGCCTGTCCATGCTCCTTTGCAAAGGCGATTACATCCATCCAGTTTGAGCCGCCCATGTGTCCGAAGATAACCGGCACAGCAGGGTGTTTCCGGCACAGTTCCATGAGGGCTTTTATGCCGTTTGGCGTAACCGGGTTAAAGGTATGTACCCAAATGGGAAGAGTTTGATAATCTTCCAAAACCTTAAATATAGGTTCTAACTGCTCAATCTGCGTTTCAGAACCTGGGGTAAATTCGCCAATGCCTTTGAAAGAGTTCCCAATGATATGTTGGGATACCCACTCTGCTGTTGCCTGTTCGGAAATCCCCAGCGGAATCGGGCCAAAACCGTAGAACCGATCTGGCGCAGTCCGTATAGCCTGATTCAGCTCCAGAATGGTGTCTTTCATTTTTGATATTCGCGTTTCGGGAGAATAGCTGCCGGACAGGAGTTGGTACAGCACTTGCATTTCTGCGCCGATTGCATCCAAAGTCGCAGTTGCGGCCCTCTCAACATGAGGGGTCGTTGTAAACAAGATTGCTTTGTCCACTCCGGCATCATCCATTTTCTTAATCTGCATGGATGTGGGGAGCATAACGTGTTGGTGACTGTCTACAATCATGGTATCCATTCCTTTCTTTGCTCTTATATGACAAGATCAAGCATATCACAGGCAGGAAGGGTGAACAAGTACGCACTTTTTTGATATGTAGTGTCTTTTTTGATAGTGCATTATGGAGGAAAATTTATGGCAAAATCAATCGCTGTTACGGAACAATGCCCAATGGAGATCGGTCTCAATGTGTTAAGCGGGAAGTGGAAACTGAAAATTTTGTGGCAGATTTCCAAAGGAGCGGTGCGGTTCAACGAATTGCAGCGGCGTCTAGGCAAGATCACCACCAAGACCCTGACGCAGCAGCTTCGTGAACTGGAAGATCAGAAAATCATTCAGAGAACAGAAAACCCACCAAAAGTAGAATATGCTTTGACAGAACTTGGTGAAAGTATTTGTCCCGTTTTGAAGTCGCTGTGCGATTGGGGAACAAATTATCAAGTTGCTATTTCAAAAAATCTTTTTAGCGAATGAGACAAGACCTGGTATCGTTGCCCTCTACTCTTTGAACATCCATTGAACGATGGGGCTGATAACAGAAATAGGAAGCAGTTTAGAGAAATACACCAGCAGTTTGTTATATAAACCAGCAGTTGTTGATCGCCTTCCTTTCATCAGACTTTTATAGCCGATGGACGCAACATCTTCTGGCTGCATTACAAAGAGCTTGAAAAGCAGTGTGTTCTCAATATTTGCCTTGCTTGCAAAAAGGGTCTTTGTTGCACCAGGGCACAAACAAGTAACAGTAACACCAGTTCCTTTAAGTTCTTGATAAAGCCCATTTGAAAAAGAGAGGACATAGGCTTTTGTGGCAGCATATACCGTATCGCATGGACAGGGCATATATGCTCCCGTAGAACCCACATTCAAGATTCGTCCATACCCACGCTCTATCATTCCGGGCAAAAACAGCTTTGTTAAAGCTGTCAAAACTTTAATATGTACTTGTATCATGTCAAGTTCTTCGGAGAGCCGCGTGTCAGTAAAATATCCTGTTTCATTAAACCCAGCATTATTGATAAGAACATCAACAGACAATCCAAGTTCTCTGGCCTTGTTCGCAATTAACTCGGTTGCCCCATTCTCTGCCAAATCGCAGGAAATACATTCAACCGAAACTTGATAGCGTGATTGTAGTTCTGCCTGCTGCCGCTGGAGTTTTGCCTTACTTCTTGATACAAGAACGAGATTATTTCTTTCTCTTGCAAATTTTTCAGCAAAAGCGGCTCCAATCCCGCTTGTAGTACCTGTAATCAAAACAGTGTCCACTTCACCTTCTCCTTTGCGTTGGAATAAACTCACATCTGGATGTATCTCCGATGTGCAAAATTTATTGATGTGCCCGAATATATTCAGCCTTAACTTTATCAATCGTTTTCCCGCCAATACCAAAATTCTTATCAGGCACTTCTTTGATCGTGGTAACAAAAAACTCCTGCGGTACTTTCATAATTTCGGAAGATACTTCCGTCAACCGCTTTATCAGTTCCTCTTTTTGGGCGTCTGATAAATTCCCGCTTTCAACCGTGATATAGGGCATATTATCTCTCCTTTTCATTTCGTGTTGTTGCATTTATGTCAGAAACAGAATTTGTGTTATACATGGCCTCCATGATTAAACATTTTCCATTCCTCAGCATACGTTATGTCTTGGTGCAGCGGCTCTTTCAAAATCTTTTCGTAAAAGGCTAATTTACTTTGTGTCAAAGTCAATGCCTTTTGTAAATTGGCTATTTGCCCCATGATATTTTCTATATGTTCTTGAACCATCTCATAGCGCTGTTCAAGCGTTTTTCCACCTTGTATCAACAAAGAAACATATTCCTTGATAGAGTGGATTGGAATATTAGCCATGCGCATACATTGGATCATTCGAATCCATTCAATATCTTCATCTGTGTATTGCCTATACTTTTGGTCATTTCTTTTTACTGGCGGCAATAAACTTTCTTTCTCGTAATATCTTAACGCTGCGGTAGAAAGGCCAGTGATCTTAGCAGCTTCTTTTGCTGAGTACATTTCAAATCCTCCATTCATTTTGTAGAATAAACTATGAAGCGCACTTCAAAGCAAGAGGAATCATACCATAAAACAAAAATTTTTTGAACTTTCTTAAAAACAGTACCAGGATGGGTATTGCATGATGAGCATAGTAATATTATTATGTACAAAAAGGAGGAGATGATTAAATTGGGACAATATGATGCTGTGGGAGGATGCTGTTAAATGAATCAGTATAAGATTATGCTTGTTGATGATGAGCCGGCTATATTGGATTTGTTGGAAAGGGCTTTAAACATAGAGGGGTTTTACAATATCACGAAAATTGACAATGGGCTTTCTGCTGTAACCACATGCAGGGAAATGGAGCCGGATGTGATGGTTTTAGATGTCATGCTGCCGGATATAGACGGGTATGAAGTGTGTAAACAGATCCGGGAGTTTTCCCACTGCCCTGTTTTGTTCCTTTCTTCAAAAAATGATGAACTGGATAAAATACTTGGACTGGCTGTCGGAGGCGATGATTACGTTACAAAACCGTTCAGTCCGAAAGAGATAGCATACAGGGTAAAAGCACAGTTACGCCGCGCAGAATACAGGCAAGCTCCAATCCGGGATTTTTCTGTTAAAATCGGCGAACTGATGATAGACACTGACGGCTGCAGGGTTGTGAAGAATGGAAAAGAAATCGGGCTGACTGCGCGGGAATTTGAGATTTTGCGGTATCTGGCGGAGAACCTGGGACGAGTGATCAGCCGGGAGCGCTTGTATGAAACGATCTGGGGCGAGGATAGCTTTGGATGTGATAATACGATGATGGTGCATATCCGTCATCTTCGAGAAAAATTAGAGGAAAACCCTGCGGCGCCCAAATATATTATCACGATGAAAGGATTAGGCTATAAACTGGTGAATCCATATGAAAAATAAAAAGAATCCATTTTTACGAATCTTCATTTTCGTGGCAGTATTACTTCTCATCGCTGCCGCTGCCGCAATCGGCATGTTTTATTATTTTTTCGGAATCACTGAGCCGGAGGGCTTAAGCCTTGCTTCATGGCCGAATCGGTTTACGGATAATTTTTCCATATGGATGGGGAACGATAACGGCGAGATCAAGATAGAAGAAATAGGGCTTGAACGGCTGGATGAATATGGGCTGTGGCTTCAGGTCATTGATGAGACAGGGCAGGAAGTTTTCTCCCGCAACAAGCCCGAGAATTACCCGGCAAGATACTCTGCGTCTGAACTGATTTCACTTTCCGGGGGTGCTTATGAGCAGGGATATACAGTTTTTGTGAGCAGTTATGAAAGTCTTGAAGGAACATGGAGTTATTTGATCGGGTTTCCTTATGCCATAGGAAAACATATGCTTTATTACAACGGGGAGCATGTCGGACGGCTTTCGTTTTTGTTCCTCATGGGAATCTCCTTTATCTTGTGCTTCGTTCTTCTGTTCATGGTTTGGTATGGCTTCTGGCTTACCAGGCATCTTGGCAGGATCGCAAAAGGTATCGGGGATATTTCCCTGCGTTCCTATGTTCCGCTGACCGAAAAAGGAGTGTTTGGCGAAGTCTACGGGGCGATCAATCAGATGGATATAGAGCTCCGCAAGAGTGATAAGGTCCAGGAGGATACGGAACGGCTCCGCAGAGAATGGATTGTAAATATTACCCACGATCTAAAGACGCCGCTCTCACCCATTAAAGGCTATGCGGAGCTGCTTATGGGAACCCCTACCCCTGATAAGAAAGCAGTACGGGAATATGGCGGGATTATTTTAAAAAGTGCCAATCACACAGAGAAAATGATGAATGACCTGAAGCTGACCTATCAGCTAGATTCAGGTGCAGTTCCATATCATCCGCAGACGGTACGCCTTGTCCGCTTCTTAAAAGAGCTGGTCATTGATATTGTAAATGACCCTGCTTTTGCAAACCGCAGGATTGGGTTTGAAAGCAATATACAGGAATGCCAGGTCAGTCTTGATATCGGCTTGTTCCGCCGTGCGGTGAATAACCTTATCATTAATGCTTTGACGCATAACCCGCCGGAAACAGAAGTGACGATTCGTATAGATTCCGATTCAGAGAAGAATGTGTTGATCTGTATTTCTGATAACGGGACAGGCATGAGTGATAAGGAGCAGTCGAAGCTTTTCAATCGGTATTACAGAGGGACAAACACGAAGGAGAAACCAGAAGGGAGCGGTCTCGGACTTGCGATTGCAAAGCAGATTATCACACTCCATGGCGGCAATATTGATGTCAGGAGCAGATTAGGTGAAGGAACATGTTTTACGATTATTCTTTCTTTGGGAAATCCATAACTTAAGAGAGATAAATTAAGGTTAACTTAAGATACAGAAAAGCACTGCCTAAGATAGATGATTTATGCTAAGAGCTAAGTCATCTATTTTTTATGCAGTAATGCATCCGCAGGAAACTTAGCCAGGCATGCATATCAGGCAGATACTGTCTTTGGCAAACCACTAGGAGGAAGATGGCTATGAAAATGAATAGGAGGTTTTATATGGAATTACAGTTACAGGATTTAAGAAAACAGTACGGTGAGAAATGTGCCGTCAACAATGTGAGCGCTAATTTAGCGCCGGGGATATATGGGCTGCTTGGCGCAAACGGCGCAGGCAAGACGACGCTCATGCGGATGATATGCGGCGTTTTGAAACCAACTTCGGGTAGTATCTGCCTGAATGGAAAGACGGTGGAACAGTTAGGCGAGCAGTATTATACCCATTTGGGATATATGCCGCAGGATTTTGGCTTTTATCCGGATTTCACCGCCCGCGAATTTATGCTGTATATGGCGGCAGTGAAGGGCCTTGATAAAAAACTGGCAAAAAAACGGACAGAAAATCTGCTTCATATGGTCAATCTCTCTGATGTGGCGGATAAGAAGATCAAGTCCTACTCCGGCGGCATGAAGCAGCGTCTGGGGATTGCGCAGGCAGAACTGAACAGCCCGGCTATTCTGATACTGGATGAGCCTACGGCAGGGCTTGACCCAAAAGAAAGAGTACGTTTCCGCAATCTGATCTCTGATTTTGCAAAAGAAAAGATCGTGATTCTGTCCACACATATTGTTTCGGATGTTTCTTATATTGCGGATACCATATTGATGATGAAGGAGGGGCATTTTCTTCTGCAGGAGCCGATGAGTACGGTTACAGACAGTATCAGGGGCAAGGTATGGGAGCTTTTGGTTGATGAAAGGACGGCGGCAGAATACAGCAGGAAATTTTCTGTTGTGAATCTTCACCATGAAAACAATATGGTAAGGTTACGCATGATAGAGGAAACGGCGCCGGGGGAAGATGCACAGGCTGTGGAGCCGAGCCTGGAAGATTTATTTCTGTATCATTTTGGGGAAGAAGCTGAACAACAGGAGGAAAGGTAATATGTTGGTAAAATATGAGTTTTTGAAAATATTGCGTAAAAAATCTACGTTAATCGTGATGGCGGTCAGTCTGGTTTTGACAGGATTCCTTTTCGGGTTGCCCATGATACAGTTCCAGATCTACAATCAGGACGGCGTGATAAAAGGGGCAAAGGGGATCGCGTATGAAAAGGAGCAGTTTGCAGATTTATCTGTCCCTTTATCCGAAGAATATGTTGCCGAAACAATCCGGGAAGTGCAGGGGTTGTTTGAAGATCCGGATAATGTCGGAACGGACGGAAACGAGCAATTCTTAGTCGGCGACGCCTATTGGAACGGAGTTGCGCCAAGGGAAAAACTGCTGAACCTGATTGCCGATACTTACAGCAGCCCAAATGACAGTTGGGGCTACAATCATCTTCCTGAGGTGGAGGTAAAAGAGGAAAACCCCTTTTACCAGGCGATGAAAGGGAAGATACAGACCCTGCTCGACAGTCCGTCCCGGGCATTGACCGATGAGCAAAAAGAGTATTGGGGAGGTATGGCTGACAAGGTAGGTATACCGCTGCAGTATGGATATCATGGGGGATGGGAGATCATTATAAGCAGCTTTGAGCTTCTGATGTTTGCATTGCTGGCCATCTGCGTTGTGATTGCCCCTGTCTTTTCCGGCGAATACCAGGCGGGAACGGATGCGGTGATCTTGTCTGCAAAGTATGGGAAGACAAAGCTGACGACAGCAAAGATCGCAGCATCGCTTTTATTTGGAACGGCGGCATTTATCCTCCATGTTGTTGTGGCGTGCGGCCTGCCGCTTGCAGCGTTTGGGACAGATGGATGGAATCTGCCGCTTCAGATTGCAAATACCACAATCCCTTACCCATACACATTTTTACAGGCGGCGTTAATAAATATTGGCGTTATTTACCTGGTACTGCTTGCAATGATCGGGGTGACGCTTCTTTTGTCCGCAAAGATGAAAAGCCCGTATGCTGTGCTGATTATTCTTGTCCCGCTCCTGTTCATCCCTATGTTCTTAACGCCTAACGGAACCACAGGGGCATATAATCTGCTGCTATTTTTACTGCCCTACCGTTCGACAATGCCGGAATTTGGCAAATATATTTCGTATCAATTCGGCGGTATGGTTTTTGATGTACTCACCGTAAGGGCAGTACTCTATACTGTTTTAACTGTAATTATGTTGTCGTTAGCAAGGTTGGGATTTAAGAAACATCAGGTTGCGTAAGGAGGTAATGTATGAGAAAGAAAAAAAGAATGGTTATAGGCATTATGATAATTTTGGCGGCCATTGTCGTTGGCGTAACGGTGGTCAGCCAGTCCCCCAGATGGTCTGAAAAATCATTTAAGGCCATTGTCCAGGAAACTGTCACACAGCCGGATGGAGAGATTCGGCTGGTGATCGAACGGACAACAGAAGTCTACGGTAGTCCGGTCAATTCACTTGGCATTAGCGAAGATACAAAACTGCTTGGTAAAGATGGGGAAGAACTGTCAATTGATGATTTTCAACAAGGGAATGCAGTTACAGTAAAACTCAAGGATGCATTTACAGAAGAAACACCCTATTATTACCCGACCGTATATGAGATAAAAAAGATGGAATAGGGTTCATTGTTTATTTGTTGTGATTTGTGTAGTATAATCATCTTTAATCGCTGGCAGGGGATATTGGGGAAAGGGAGCAAAAATGGCCTACAAGATATTGATTATTGATGATGATACCGAACTTCTCAGGATGCTGAAGAAATATTTTGAGATAAAAAAGTATGAGATTATTACGGCAGAAAATGGAACAGAAGGGTTAAACAAGATAAAGCTTAAGCCGGATATCATACTTCTGGATGTAAATATGCCGGACATTGACGGGATAGAGGTATGCCGGATGATACGGGATAAAGTAACCTGCCCTGTTTTGTTCCTGACTGCACGGGTGGAAGAGCAGGACGTTGTGAACGGGCTTTCTTCGGGAGGCGACGACTATATTTTAAAGCCCTTTAGTCTGAAGGAACTTGACGCAAGGATTACGGCGCACCTGAAACGGGAGGTGCGCCGCAGAGAAAAGACAGAATGCTGCTTTTCGGGTGAATTAGCGATTGATTATAAGGCAAAGACCGTGCAGATCCATGCGGAATATCTGGAGCTTACAAAACTGGAATACGAAATCATTGAGTTCCTGGCCATGAATCCGGGAATGGTCTTTGATAAGGACAGGATCTATGAGAAGGTCTGCGGATATGACGCGGAGGGCGACAGCAGGGTGATTACAGAACTGATCCGCAGAATCCGAAAGAAATTCCGGCAATATACAGAAACGGAGTACATTGAAACCGTATGGGGGATGGGATACCGATGGACAAAATAAGAAATCTTTCCGTGAGAAAAACGATTCTTTTGTATATGGCGGCTGCTTTACTTGGAAGTTTTATCCTCTCGGCAGTCATTGTCAGGATTGCAGGACAGACGCAGAGGCAGGTCTGGTGGAAGTATGTGGATGAAGACGCATATTTTGAAGCTGTGGAAAAAGAAGGCCCTGATTATGTGGCGGATATTCCAAGGCCGGGCGCTTATGAGATGACACGGTCCGATTATTTTGTATCAGAGCTTTGTGATTTCTTACAGACGTATACGGTGCTGATCCTGTCCATGGCGGGAAGCTGCGGGGCGGTGTTCCTCTTTTACCGGAACAAGCTGAAAATGCCGATGGAAGAACTGGCGCAGGCTTCGCAGAAGATTGCCGGAAATCACCTGGACTTTCATATTGCCTATGAGAATCAGGATGAGATGGGCGTACTCTGTAAGGAGTTTGAGCGGATGCGGGAGGCGCTTGCCAGGAATAATCAGATCTTATGGAGAACGATTGAGGAGGAAAAGATGTTAAGGGCGGCTATCGCCCATGATATACGCGCTCCGCTGTCCGTTTTGAAAGGGTATCAGGAAATGTTGACGGAGTACCTACCGGGTGAAGATATCGATCTGGGACAGGCGATGGAGATGCTGTCAGAGAGCGGGCGCCAGATCGAGCGAATGGACGTGTTTGTAGAGACCATGCGGAAAATGAGCAGCCTGGAAAACCGGGAGCTGGTTCCGGGGGATATTTCTGCCGGGCAGTTGGAGAAAGATATCTGCTCAGAGCTTGCCATTCTGAAAAAGGAGTATGGGAAACAATGTCTGCTTAAAGTGCCGGAATCAGGGGAAGTATTCTGCGGAGATAAGGAAATAATCCTGGAGGTTACGGAAAATCTGCTGTCAAATGCCTTCCGCTATGGGAAACAACAGATTGTGATCCTGGTAAAGACAGGATATTCTGAATTAAGCATTTGTGTTAGGGACGACGGCGGGGGCTTCCGGGAAGACGCGGAGAAAATTACGGAAGCATTCTACGGGCAGAATGTGAAGGACAGCTTAAAGCACGCGGGAATGGGCATGTATATCAGCAGGCTGTATTGTGAAAAGCATGGGGGAAGACTGGTTTTGGGAAATGATGAACAGGGAGGGGCTGTGGTGACAGCGATATTCCGTCGGATTGCGTAAGTGATCCGGCTTTTTTTCTTTTTATTGTCTTTCTGTTGATATTTCGCTTCTACAATAGAGCTATCAAGAATAAGGAGGCGGAATTATGTGGTCGATTTTGAAAAGAGAGGTAAGAAATTACATGAAAAATCCTCTGTTCTGGATTGGTATTGCAGTCGGTGTCTGGATGATATTCCAGGATACAGGCCCCTATCTGGATATCCATTATCTTAAGGAAGGGGAAACCATTGTGAATGACTATCCGGAAATGCATCGGGATGGGGATGTTTTTGACGGATATGTGCCGACAGAGAAGGAGCCACGGCGGAAAATGTGGGAGGAACGGATACGGGAAATCCTGGTTTCCGAATTTGAGATGGAGGATGCCAAGGCGCAGTCTGTGATTGACGAAATGAAAGGAATGGATATTGCAGAAGCGAGCAGACATCTGGAAGAATACGGTTTCTACGATGCACATTACGAGTATGTGAATACGGCCTATCACAAAGGAACCCGTGAAGAGATCAATGCTTTTATTGAAGGGAAATTGAAAAATAAGACATTTTCCTACTATTTTTCCAGAAAGTTTGCCGATTTTGCAGGGTTGTTCATGGGATTTTTTGCAACTGTTTTATTATCCATGCTATTTATGCAGGATACGAGGAGGAATACCTATGAGCTTCTCCATACAAAGCCTGTCAGCGCAGGAAAATACCTATCCGGGAAAGTGGGCGGCGGTTTCACGGTCTGTCTGATTATACTGGCAATTCTGAATCTGATATTCTTTGGTTTATGCCTTGTATCAGCGGGGGACAGCGGATTCACGGTGCGCCTGTCAGACTTTCTATTAGCAACCTGCCTATATATCCTGCCGAATATGCTGATGATTGTAAGTGTCTACAGTCTGGTTTCACTGTTATGTAAAAGTCCGCTGCCTGCGGTGCCGCTTTTGCTTCTCTACATCGTGTATTCCAATATGGGAAGCCGGAATGCGGAGGGCATTTATGGATATGACGGCAGACCGTTAGCGATTATGGTGCGGTTTCCGGGAGGGTTTTTTGATACGTCTCCGCCGCCGATGGCACTTTTGAATCAGAGTTCTCTCATTTTGGCGGCTGTCTGCATCATTTTTCTCGCGGTGCAGATATGGAAAAGGAGGCGGGTCTATTGATACAGGATATGAAAATCTCCCTGACCGTTCAGAAACAGGCATATGCTATATTTTTTGTTGTAATCTTAAGCCTTGTGAGAGGGGTGACTGATTCGGATGAAGTAGGGATTGCGTTAGAGGCGCCGATGGCGGCGCTTGCCCTGACCTTCTGTGCAGATACCTATACCCAGGAAATTATCAGCAGACGGTCAGAAATCTGGCGGTTATGTCCAATGAAAAGGAGAGTTTGCGCTATTTACAGAAGGATGGCGATACAGGAAGTATTTCTGCTGTTTGTTGCAGCCGCCGGATATGGATTGTTTTTTCTGTTCCAGAATCCACGAACGGACAGAATGGGAACAGAAGGACCGGCAGGTGAGATAGGCCGGTTTCTCATCTATGTTGCGGCTGTCGCTGTTACTCTTGGATTCTGGGGGCTTTTATCGAATCTGCTTTCCTGCCTGTTCCGGAATATGTGGGTGGGGATCGGCGGCTGCCTGATACTGTGGCTGATTACGAATTCCAGTTTTGGCGACAAATATCTCGGAGTATGGAATCTGTTTTCCTATACATTCAGGGAGTTGGAAGACGGCGGCGATTTTCGCTGGATATATGGGAAAATGGTTTGTATTTGTATTGGAATCCTGGCAGCGGCGGCATTGCCTGGAATCATGAAGCGGCAAGACAGGTGATTATAGCCATAAATGTATTGTAAAGAAAAGAGGTTAGGATTATGGGAATTAAGATAGAGGATTTAACAGTCACATTTAAGAATAAGGTAACAGCGATCAATCATGCAAATTTGGAAATCCCCGAAGGTATCTTTGGGCTGTTGGGGGAAAACGGGGCAGGAAAAACAACGCTGATGCGGGTGCTTACGACGGTGTTATCGCCGACTGGCGGAACGGTAACGTTAGATGGTATGCTCTACAGTGAAGGGAATTATGAAAAAATACAGAAGAAGATCGGATATCTGCCCCAGGAGATTGACCTGTACCCGAGCCTGACCGTACAGGAATGCCTGGAATACATGGGAGACCTTTCCGGCATACCCAAAGAGACATGTAGGAAGCGCATCCAGTATTACCTTGAAAAAACAAGCCTGTCCGGGCATCGCAGAAAGAAGATGAAACAGTTATCAGGCGGCATGAAACGGAGGGTAGGTCTGATTCAGGCGCTTTTGCATGAGCCGGAATTTCTGATTGTCGATGAACCCACAACAGGCTTGGACCCGGAGGAGCGTATCCGTATCCGGAATCTTCTGGTTGATTTTTCGGAAGGACGTACGGTTTTATTTTCCACCCATGTGGTGGAAGACCTGACAGCGACCTGCAATCAGCTTGCAGTTATGAAAAAAGGGGAATTTCTTTATTTAGGAAATATGAGGGAACTGCTTAATCAGGCAAAGGGGCATGTCTGGATCTGCAAAACAAAAGATGAAGGGGAAGCGCGGGAACTGGAAAGAAGATATCATGTTTCATCAAAACAGTATGTGGGAGATGAATTGCACGTGAGATTGATAAGCGCCGCACCGCCCCGGACGAAATGCAGCCCCTGTGAGGCAACGCTTGAGGATGCTTATATTTATATCGCAAATAAGGAACCGTAATTGTAATAAGAATATGCGTATTGCGAAATGTGCATAATAATGTTATTATTATGTACAAAGGAGGTGCGTTTAAATGCCAGTAATTAAACCAATTACGGAACTTAGAGATACAAACGCGATATCTGAAATTTGTCATAAGCAGCAGCAGCCGGTGTTTATTACAAAAAATGGGTATGGAGATTTGGTGGTCATGAGCATAGAAGCTTATGATGAATTGATTAACATGAACAGAATTGACAAATCAATTCTGGAGGCGGAGCAGGAGGTGTCAAAAGGGGCAGAACTGTTAGATGCAAGAGAGGCCCTAAGTGAATTGAGGAGGAAACATTTTGGATAAATATACTGTTAAGATGTTTCCGCAGGCTTATCGTGATATAGACAAAATCTATGAACAGACACTTCTTAATGATAATTACGGTGACAATGCATTAAGGCTGGCACAACGGCTTGAAGATGCGATTTTTAGCTTAGAAGAGCAGCCTTATCGTGGAGCGGAACGTAAATATGGGTTCTATGCCCATAAAGGATATCGTCAGTTATTTGTTTCTGGTTACATTATTATCTATGAAGTATTGGATGCAGAAAAAATAGTTGCTGTGCTCACAGTTAAATATAGCGGAAGTGAATTTTAACCTTTCGCTATATTTTTTTTTATGGGAATTTCGATCTGGACAACAGCGTCTTCTGTCCGGCTGATGACATTTTCATTGATAATGACTTCATAGGAGAAACCGGACAAAACAAATCCATTTTCGCCGGAAAACTCAAAGATTTTCTGATAGCAGGCGATGGCGTTTGCGGGAGACTCCTGATAGAACGCTCTTAGATATCTTCCGGCGGGCTGTATATGCAGCCCCTTTTTCTTTATGGGAAATGGGATCTCGATAAATAGCCTGGAGTAATCTTCATAATTTCCCTGGCGAAGGCTTTCTGCGGCGATCATGGTTCCATAAGAGGCATCATGCAGCCGGCGAAGCTGATACTTTTTTGTTTCCTCAATGATCATTTCCACTTGTTTGTCAAATGGAGTGTCTTTGTCAATATCTACCGTGACCAGGCAGCGTTCTTTTTTCTCAATCAGGCTGATCTCGGATAAATCCATGGTCTTAAGTGTCTGCATACAAGATCGCTGCAGATCAGTGTCCTGACGGTACAGAAAGCGTATGACATCCTGCAGGAGGATGGTTTTATTGAGACAACAGCCGGGAAGGGGTGTTATGTATCTGTACAAAATCAGGATTTCTATTTAGAAGAGCAGCAGAAAAAGATAGAGGGGTGTTTTGGCGACGCGATAGAAATCGCCCGCATGAGTGGAATATCACTTGATCAATTAATCAGTTTATTAACGTTATTATATGAGGAGGATTAGCGATGACAAATGCTTTCGTTGTATCAGGGCTTACCAAATCTTATCAGGATTTTGTTTTGGATCATGTTTCATTCACTGTTCCCGGCGGCTCCATCGTCGGGCTGATCGGGGAAAACGGTGCAGGAAAAAGTACGACGATCAATGCCGCTTTAGGGCTGGTGGGGAAAGAAGACGGTATGGTTTCCATTTTAGGGAAAGAAGAGCTGGATGGGGATGTCAAGGAACAGATCGGCGTTGTGTTTGATGGCAGCAATTATCCGGAAATCCTTTCGCCGCGGAAACTAAACCGGGTCATGAAGAACATTTACAGGACATGGGACGAACGGATATATTTCGGACTGCTGAAACAGTTTTCCCTTCCGTACGATAAGCCGATCAAGCAGTTTTCAAAAGGAATGAAGATGAAGCTGGCAATCTCTGCCGCATTTTCCCATCATTCCAGACTGTTGATTTTGGACGAGGCAACCAGCGGATTAGATCCGGTTGTCCGGGACGATATTCTGGATATGCTGCTGGATTTCGTGCAGGACGAGGAACATTCCATCCTGGTATCTTCCCATATCACCAGCGATCTGGAGAAGATTGCCGATTATATCGTATTTATCCATGAAGGGAAAGTGTTTTTTGAGAAGCCCAAAGACGAACTGACCGAGCGGTATGGCATCATCAAGTGCGGCGCGGCGCAGTTTGACGCGTTGGATAAATCCGATATCATCTCGTACCGTAAAATGGACTATGAATGGCAGATTCTGGTTTCAGACCGGGAGAGGGCGCAGAAAAAATATCCAAAAGCCCTGGTTGTCCCGGCAACCATTGATGAAATTATGCTGCTTTACGTAAAGGGGGAGAAGTGATGAAAGGTGTTTTAGTGAAGGATCTTTATATTGCAAAGAGCAATATTCTTGTAACCTTTGTCAGCCTGGTTGTTTTGGGCTTTGGGCTGTCATTCCTGCTGGAAACCAGCGCGCTTCTGGTTCTGGCGCCGGTGGCTTCCACAACGGCAGCCTTTATCAGTATTACCAGCGATGCAGCCTCCAAATGGAATAAAAATGTCATCACCATGCCGGTATCGAGAGGGCAGATTATCGGCGAGAAGTTTTTGTTTTTTATCTTGCTTGCCGCACTGGGATTGGTTACGGCGCTGGTTCCGTGTGTCGTTCTTGCCTGTTTTGGCATGGATGTAACTCTTTATTCCCTATGCCTGTACGGCTCTATCGGGATAAGCGCATGCCTGCTTGCGGGCGGCATCAGCCTGCCGTGTGCGTATTTATTTGACCCGGAAAAATCGCAGATTGTCTTCATGATGTCTTTCATGGCGTCTACAGGGATCATTGCGGGGCTTGTTCTTCTCATAAACCTTGTTTTTCCGGTGAAAGAGAATATCCTTCTGGCGTTTGATATTGTGCTTGGCATTTCGGTGATCTGGTTTTTTATCTCGTACAGGATTGCTGTAAAGATATATCAGAAACGGGATATTGCCTGATGGATATTTGACTTTGAATCATGAATGTGATATATTTGTCTCTTTCCTATTGACACAAGGAAAATAAAGTGATATATTTGTCTTGTAAAGAGATAAATATATCACAATAATAGGAGGAGTACTATGAAAACGAACAAGATGAAGATTTGGATTGGCTGTGGGATTTTTTGTGTCTTGAGTTTGTTTCTATCGACATGGTATGCGGTTACATTCAATGATTCCCGCCTGGTAGTTCCCATGGATTTTAAAGATTATGTATTTCGCGCAAAAGATCTGCCGATGATTCTTTCTATTTCTCTCATTTGCATTTA
The DNA here is from genome assembly GCF_059728535.1 of Sporofaciens sp. St.21A7. Taxonomy (NCBI): domain Bacteria; kingdom Bacillati; phylum Bacillota; class Clostridia; order Lachnospirales; family Lachnospiraceae; genus Sporofaciens; species Sporofaciens sp. St.21A7. The sequence goes on from NZ_BAAGFN010000002.1 coordinate 108,330, forward strand.
TGTAATCTCTCTGTTTGTCATGCTTTTTGTCTATGCGGGTGAAAAGCAGAGACAGGTGGAAGAAACAGGCGTCACGCGCAAGGTCAATCCAAAGTGGGGCTGGTTAGGAGTACTGGGGTTTTTGGGTTTTGCTGGTTTCTTTACATACTCTGCGGATGGCTCTGTCTTTCCATTTGCCTTTTTCCTTTTCTTTGGCTTCTTTGGTTTTTATTATGAGGGAAGGATGTCAGGAACATTTATGGATGAGCGCTTCCGCGAGAATATGGTTCGCGCTAGGCTGAAAGCATATAGAATTTCGTTTTCTATCATGCATGTTGCACTGATCATTCTCTGTCAGGGAAAACTTTTTGGAAGTCTTGAATATACTCTGATTGCTACAATTATCACCCTTTCCGTTGCGTTAGCTCTGGGGATTTTCCTCTCTGAATATTTGCTGTACCGGTATGACCATGACGACCTGGCAGATGAAAGTGAGGAATAAGATATGGCAGAATTTGAATGCAGATTAAAAAAATACCGGCAAATGAAAGACCTGACGCAAGGGCAGCTGGCGGAAAAAGTAGGCGTGCGCCGGGAAACCATCATGCGCCTGGAAAAAGCGCAGTATAACCCGTCTTTGAAGCTGGCGGTTGATATTTCCAGGGTTGTAGAAGCTCCGATTGAAGAAATTTTTATTTTTGAATAAAAATCTGTCCGCTGTAACATTTCGCGGACATTTTTTTGTTAAAATATAATGAATGGCAAAATAATGTCGTAAAGGAGAATGGACATGAAGAAAATTTTACTGGTAGAGGACGACGCCCTTTTAAATAAAACGCTGACTTATAACCTGATTTCGGAGGGTTACGATACGGTATCGGCTCTGAATGCAGATACAGCTACCGAAGCTTTAGCCCGGACGGAATTTGACCTGGTGCTTCTGGACATCAACCTGCCGGACGGTAATGGCTATGACCTGTGCAGGCTCATAAAGCCGGAGAATCCGGACACGCTGGTGATTTTTCTGACTGCCAATGACCAGGAGAGCGACCAGATACGGGGGTATAAAGCCGGGGCGGTAGATTATATCACCAAGCCCTTTTCCATTGAGGTGCTGCTTCGGAAGATACGGGCAATGTTCGCCATGCTGGAACACCGGGGACTTACAAAGGATTTTTATGATGATGGCAGGCTGTTCCTGGATTTTTCAGAACAATCCGCTGCACTTAATGGAAAGTCCCTTATTCTTTCCCCCATGGAGTATAAAATGCTGTATCTGTTCTGCAAGAATCCGAAACAGATTCTGACAAGGCAGCGGCTTTTGGAAAGGCTGTGGGATGCAGAGGAAAATTATGTGGACGAACACACCCTGACAACCTCCATCAGCCGGATCCGGGGCAAGATTGAGGCAGAGGGCGACACGTATATTAAGACGATTTACGGGATGGGATATCAGTGGATGGGAGGCGAGAGAAAATGAATCTGGGGCGGATCTCGGTAAAAGGGACATTTCTTTTGATCTGCGGCGGTATGGTAGCTTCCATGCTGGCTGTCTGTGCAGTTCTCTTTGCCATGACAGGCGAAGTCTGGGTGCTGACAGCCGGTATCCTGCTGACAGTCTGTGCCATCATCTGGCAGTTCCTTCTGATGCAGTTTTTTGGAAAACGGCTTTCTGTATTTACAAGAGAGCTGTGCCAAGTGATGGATCGGATGATAAGCGGGAGCGAAGAGCCTGTGCGTGTGACAGACAGTGAAACACTCTTTGCCCGTATCAGCTACCGTCTGTCGCGGCTTTTTGGTATCATGCAGGAGAACCGGCGGAAGGTAGATATGGAACGCCAGGAGCTGCAGATGCTGGTGTCAGACATTTCCCATCAAGTGAAGACACCGGTAAGCAACCTGAAGATGGTGACGGACACGCTGCTTACCAGGCCGGTTCCAGAAGAAGCGCGGCGGGAGTTCCTGCAGGGCATCCGCAGCCAGACAGACAAGCTGGAATTTCTCTTTCAGGCACTTGTGAAGACTTCACGGCTGGAAACCGGGGCAATCCGGTTAGAAAAGAAAGAGACTCTGCTGATCGATACGCTGGCGGTTGCCTGCAGCGGTGTTGTATATGAAGCGGAGAAAAAGGACATTTCCGTGACGGTGGACTGTCCGGATGGCCTTCGCCTTTCCCATGACAGCAAGTGGACGGCGGAGGCTTTATTCAATCTGCTGGATAACGCGGTAAAATATACTCCGAGGGGAGGGGCAATCCGAATTTCAGCGGAACAATGGGAAATGTATGTGAAGCTTAATGTATCCGATACCGGTAAAGGTATCCCGGAGAGTAATCAGGCGTCTATCTTCCGGCGTTTCTACCGGGAGGAGGAAGTGCACGAAGAACAAGGGGTAGGCATCGGCCTTTATCTGGCACGTGAGATTGTCACAAAGCAGGGCGGTTACATGAAAGTAACTTCGGAAGTCGGCAGGGGATCGACGTTTTCGGTTTTTCTTCCCAGCAGAGCATAGAAATTTTTTTGTCGCTGTAACATTTCGCGGACATTTGGGTTTTACAATGTCCTTATCAACAGGAAAAGTAGTAAGGAGGTGGCCGGCTATGACATGGCCTTTTGATAATGACACCAGCGCTATTATTAAAAAATTAGCGTCTGCTCAATTAAAGAAAGAGCGTTTGAAGAAAATTTTTACGATTATTGCAATTTCATTAGCAACATTTTTGATGGCATCCGTATTGCTTCTGGTTTCTGGAATTATTACAGTGAACCAAAATGGAGGCAATAACATAACAGGGTCTTATCATGCTCTTATTTCCGGCATAGAAAAAGAACAATATCAAGAATTGTCTGATGATGTGCGAGTGGATTTATGCGGATTCACAGCTTCTATTGGCAGTGTTAAATCTGGAAATGATCGTCTTAATATTTCATATTCCAACAATGATGCACTTACATTAAATGGGCTGTCTGTTGACCAGGGGAAAATGCCAGAGAAAGAGAATGAAATACTGATTGAACAAGAGTATTTAATTCGACAGAAGATAAATGCAAAAATTGGAGATACCATTCTATTGCCAGATCCAAACAACGCCCAGGAAAAATCCTTTATTATAACAGGATACTTGAAAACAGGGGCGAAAGGCACTGACCGTTCATTATATGGGGCTATGGTTTCTGAAGAATACTTTTTAGAAATGGATGGATGGAATCACTTTTCACCGGCAGTAATGCTTCGTGTAAATTTAGATGCAAAGACGAACTCTGGGGATGTAAAAAACTTAATATCAGAGATAACGGCTGATGCAGGCTGTAAAGCGGCTCCTTCTTATAATGAAGCGTATTTGAATCTTAGCCAGCCTTCGGTACCGATGGTTCTGGCGGCTGTTGCCGGGCTGGTTGTTATCGTAATCGCTGGTATTTTGGTAATATACAACATTTTCTATATTTCCATTATCAATTCAATTAAAGAATATGGACAGCTTCGCACAATAGGGATGACAGCAAAACAGATTCAAAGACTTGTTCTTAGGGAGGGAACTTTGCTGATGTTACCTGCAATACCTATTGGACTAATTGCGGGAATTGTAGTGGCTTATATTTTAATTCCACATGGATTTGGGCTATGGAATGTACTATGGATATGCCCAATTGTTGTTGTGTTAACCTATGCCACTGTACGCCTGTCCATCAAAAAACCTGCTAAAATAGCAGCGACCGTTTCACCCATAGAGGCTTCACGCTATGAACAAAATAAGTTGCCTAAATGTAAACATAGGCAGCACAAACTAACGCCGGGGTCTTTGGCAGTAAATCAAGTTTTGCGTTATAAGAAAAAGAATATACTGACAGTCGCCTCTCTTGTCTTGACTGGCGTTCTGCTGTCAGGTTTATCCTCTGTCCTTTCTTCTATCAATGCAAAAGATATGTCTTTATCTGGATTTGCAAGAGGACAGTTCGTTTTAAAAATCTCAAATCAGGAGCTAATGGAAAATCCTTTAGAGATTTTGCAGGAATCAAGTCCTTTTACGGAGAAAGTAGAAAAAGAACTCTCGCAATTATCAGGTGTGCAAAAGATTATGAATGATCAGCATCTCCCAGTCTCCTATGATCTGCAGGCTCTGGAATCAGATGCTGAAATTGTAGGATTTGAGAAAGCAGATATGACTTTGCTGCAAAGCTGTCTCTTAAATGGAAAAATATCAGATTATGAGCAAATGGCATCTAAGAATCAGATGGTGATTGGCAGGCCGGGTGACTTTGAGAAGTATTTTGGTATTCATCCAGAGGCTGGCTTGTCTGTAACGCTGAAGATTTTTGATGGGCAGCATACGGAGAACCTGGAATTTGAGATTGCGGCAGTTCTTGACGAAAGTAAGATTGGAAATAATGGCGATAAAATAGATATGCTGTTATTGCCGGTTGATTCCATGCAAAAAATCGCACACAACAATTTAACATATCAGTATGTGATTCGTGTAGAGGATTCTTTTGGACAGCAGGCAGAAAATGAAATAGACCAAATTGTATCAGATAACCCGCGGCTGAGTGTGGATTCACTTTCTGCTGCGATTGCCCAGAATGAAAACTTCCTGCAGGGAACACAGTTAGCCCTTGCAATAGCCATTGTTTTAATTGGTTGTTTTTCTGTGATGAATTTGTTAAATACAATTTTGACGGGAATTATCGTAAGGCGCAAGGAATTTTCTCTCATGCGTTCAGTGGGAATGTCTCAAAAACAATTATCCGTGATGGTTCATAAAGAGGGATTGATCGTAGTCGGCATGGGACTTGTATTATCTGTGATAATTGGTGGAGGAATTGGATATGTTCTTTGCTCATTTTTGAAAAACAACCTAATGAGCTATTTGAATTATCAATTTCCATTGTGTATTACAATCTTGTATTGTGCGATTGTTATTTTATGTAGTGTGCTGATTACAACAGGCGCCTTAAAGCAGCAAAGCAAGTTATCAATGATGGAAGCTCTGCGATAAGTGTATTTTTTTGCTGCTGTAACATTTCGCGGACATTTGAGTTTTACAATGTCCTTATTAACAGGAAAAGGAGTATTTGATTATGAATGTATTACAAACAATCGACCTGAAAAAGTATTATGGCAGCGAGCCCAATATCACCCGCGCCCTGGACGGCGTCAGCCTGTCTGTGAAACAGGGGGAGTTTGTGGCGGTGGTAGGGACTTCCGGAAGCGGCAAATCCACCCTGCTCCATATGATGGGCGGGCTGGATACGCCTACCTCCGGAAGCGTCATTGTCCGCGGGGACGAGCTGGCGGAAAAGAATGATGAGGAGCTGACCATCTTCCGCCGCCGCAATATCGGCTTTATCTTCCAGAACTATAACCTTGTCCCAATCCTGAATGTCTATGAAAATATTGTCCTGCCTGTGGAGCTGGACGGCGATACGGCAGATGAGAAATTCATGGATGAGATTGTGGAGATGCTTGCATTGGAAGATAAGCTTAATAATATGCCGAACAATCTCTCTGGTGGGCAGCAGCAGCGTGTCGCTATCGCACGTGCCCTGATTACCAAACCAGCTATCATTTTAGCTGACGAGCCCACGGGCAACCTTGATTCCAGGACCAGCGCCGATGTGCTGGGGCTTTTGAAACGCACCAGCATGGAGTTTAACCAGACGATTGTGATGATCACCCACAACAACGAGATTGCCCAGCTTGCCGACCGCATAGTCCGAATTGAGGATGGCAGGATTGTTGGAGGAGGAAGGCAAGTGCGGAGCGCTTTTAAAATGCCTTCCGACGACCTGCCCTCGGACGCTAGTGAGGGGGCGCTACCTTGTAAAGGAAGGCAGGCGCGACGCGATCTGGGAAAGCCTTCTGACGAAATGCTGCCAGGAACCGGAAAGAGGGCGCTGCCTCGCAGGGGAGGTGGCAGATCATGACATGGCCTTTTGAGAACGACACCAGCTCTGTTGTAAAGAAACTGGCAAACAGAAGCATGAGGGCAGATAAGAGAAGCAGGCTGCTTTTGCTCTTTACGATTGCGCTCTCTGTCTGCATGGTCCTTTCCATCATTTTAATCTCGTCAGGTTTACAGGAGAAATATAAAAATACCCAGAGAAACAAAGCGCAAATTGGCATTTTGGGAATTACAGACGAGCAGTCGGATCGGCTGCTTGAAAAGGGAGATGTTTTATGGATTGGCGAGTACTCTGCAATCGGACTGTTTTATGTGGATAGCAAGACCATCACGGTTGCATATGGGAACCAGGATTATTTCCTGCATCAGGAAGAAAAGACTTTGCAGGGGAATACTCCGCAAAAGGTGAATGAGATCATGCTGCCGCAAAATTATATTGATTATCTGGGAAAATCTTATCAGGCCGGCGATACGGTTTCGCTTGACCTGACCGGAACAGGTCAGGAGGCAGAATATATACTTTCGGGCATCCTGAATGATACAAAAGAGAGCGACGGATATTTCATCTATGTAAATAAAGAACTTGCGCGCAGTTTATCAGAAGATATGTTTCAGGTAACCGCATATACAAGGCTGAATACGAAAGCCATAAGCTCAGGAGCGATTCTTGATTTTGCCGAAGAGGTCATACGGGATACAGGCATTGTAAAAGAACAGATCAACCTTACAGAATATTTTGCGGTTATGTCGGGGGCAATAAAATCCGGGATTCCCATTCCGGTTCCGGTTCTGGCTGTGCTGACGGCGGTTCTGGCCGCGACGATTGTTTATGGTGTTTTTTATACAAAGATTGTAAAGAATGTTCAAATGTTTGGACGGCTGCGGACGATTGGAATGACAAAAAAGCAGATGAAAAGGATGGCAGGGAAAGAGGGGCGTTTGTATGCCCTGATGGGGATCCCGATGGGGCTTGTATTTGGCATTCTGATCGGGTTTGCCGGCTGTCCCGATGGATTTCGTGTGAAAACGGCAGTTCTTTATGCCGTTCTGGTTGCGGCGGCAGCTTTTCTGACCGTGAATATTGCGATATTTAAGCCTGTACGGGTGGCAATGCATACGTCCCCGGTAGAGGGTACGAGGTATCTTGCGTATACAGGGAAGGTCAAGAACAGCCGGGGGCTGCACCGGAGATTTACACCGTTCAATTTAGCCAAAATGAATATACAGAGGAATCGAAAAAAAGCAGTTTTGACACTTTTCATGCTTGGAATGAGTGGGGCGTTTCTGCTGGTTACCTCCACGGCTGCCGGTTCGGTTGATCCGGAAAAACAGGCGAACTTCAAGTACTATCCCTATGGGAACATCCTGATACAGATAAAAAATACGGTGGGAAGTTCGTTTGATAAGGAGTCGGAGCCATACGGAAGCTCAAAGCTGCAGCTGGAGGGAAATCCGCTGAAAAGCCAGACGTTGCTTCAGGAATTGGAAGAAATAGATGGAATAGAGAAAATTACGGAATGCGATTGTATCCATATGACCATAACATTTCCGGGCGGAAGCGGGTCAATTACAAGCATTACCGACTTTTTCCCGACCTTAAACCGGGAACAGGTAGAAGAGAAGCAGACCGTTTTATCTGACGGAACGGCGGATTATGATGATATGGCTGCAAGAAACGGAATATTAGCGGAAGAAGATACGGCCAAAGTCGGGGATACCCTGAAAATCGGGGGAAGGGCTTCAGACGGCAGCAGCTTTGATATAGAAGCTGTCGTAGTCGGGACATACGACAGGGCCGATCTGATGGAGGACAGCCCGGTTGTACCGGGAAGCCCTTATTTTATCATGACATATGATACGGCAAAAAAACTGACAGGAATCACAGAGCAGACAGGCATCCTCGCTGTGAAAGCTTCCGACGGATATTTTCAGGAGGTTCTGGATGCAGTCCGCAAGATAGCGGACAAGAACGGGACAATAGAAGTAAATGCGGTTGAGCAGACGATTGCCAACATTCAGTACAGATATCATTCGTCTATCAGGGCGATGTATATGATTTCAGCCATTTTATTTATCTTTGGAAGTATCAGCCTGATGAACATGTTTCTGGTTGATTTCCAGAGCAGAAAATGTGAATTTGGCCTGTTTGAGGTTGTAGGAACAACGAAGAATCAGCTAAATAAAATGCTGGACAGAGAAATTGGGATCTATCTTGGCGGTTCGTTGGCAATATCCCTTATTTGCGGCAGCATTTTAAGCCTTATTGTATGCAGGCAGCTGGATATGATGAACCACTGCATTACTCTGAAACTGCCATGGATATTTCTACTGGCCCTGGCGGCTGTATTGGCGGTCATATATTTGACTTTTTCTGTATATGCCAGGTCAGAACTAAAGAAAACAAGTATACTGTCTGCGATTAGGGAAGATTGAAAAAAAGGAGGTGGAGATTATGACGTGGCCTTTTGAAAACGATACCAGCGCCGTTACCCGCAGGCTGTCGAATGCCCGTCTTGGGCAGGACCGTTTTAGGAATCGCTTGATCGGGGTTATTATTTTTATGGCTGCGGCCATTATGGCGTTTATTTCTTCTTATGCATATAACATTACAAATGAATATGCGGCATCAACTTCCTATCAGGGGATTTTCCAGAACCTCTCACAGGAAAATATTTCCTCATTGAAGGCAGATCCCCGTATCCAAAAGACAGGCGTATTCCAGTCTGTCGGCATGACGGAGCAGGAAAATGGTATTACAATGAGTATGGTATGTTCGGATGAAACAACCATGCAGCTTTCCAATATTACATTGGCCAAAGGGCATATGCCGCAGGCAGCGGATGAACTGCTTATAGAAAAGGGGTATATAGATGCCTTACATCTAAATGCGGGAATCGGTGACACTATAACCCTTCATTACCGCAATCAGGCGAGCCGCCAGTTAGACACAAAAGAATTTCGGATCACAGGGTTTATCCAGACAACTGCTGAAAATGACAGGGACAGAGCAGCGTATAACGCTGTCGTTTCACAAGATTTTGTGCAGGAAGATTCTGCGCTTTCTGCTGAACCTGCAGCGGTTATGATTTCTGTCCGTGATTCAGCAGGATATACAAATCAGGAACTGAAAGAACTGGTACGGAATATTGGCCTGGATTGTGGGATTTGTGCAGACAATATTCAGATTAATAATCTGTACATTGACAGCAACAATCTGTCGAAGGAGACGGTGCTGGCCGTTCTGCTTGTTGGACTGGTCCTGATTGGCATCTGCTCTCTGGTTGTTTACAATATATTTTATATTTCTGTAATAAATAATGTGACATCCTTTGGACAGCTTCGTACAATCGGCACTACAAAGAGGCAGATCAAACAGATTATTTCAAAAGAAGGGAATTATCTTGCGCTTCGCTTTATTCCATTGGGGTGTGCGGCAGGCGTAATGTTGTCTTTTCTGACAGACCGGAACGCTTTTCATGCGCTTCCTGATATGATAACCGCATTTTTGTCAGGAATCGTGGTATTTGTCTGTGTAAGGCTGTCTATTTTAAAACCGGCAAAGATTGCCATGTCGGTTGCACCTGTGGAAGCATTCCGTTACAGCGGATATACTGAGCGCCAGATAAATCTGCCGCTCAGTATATGTGATGCGCACAGCCGCATAAGGAAGTATGCCGCTTTGCGGCTGCGGCTGGCGCGATACTCACGGCAGATTTCATCAGCCGTGAGTATATATTGGAATAAAAAGTTGAAAAAGAGCGGGAAACATCTCACACCGTTTTCACTTGCGGTTCTGAACCTGTTCCGTAACAGGAAGAAAAGCATACTGACCTTTGCCTCGCTGGCCTTAAGCGGAATGATGTTTGTAGGGATCTCTTCCCTGCTGTCCTCTCTTGATCCGGAGCAAAGGGCGAAACAGGCTTTTCCTTACGAGGGGAGTTATGTGGTGGAACTGAACCGCTCGCTTGTCACGCCTGCGTTTTCTCTTACGGAATTACAGGAAAACAATCTGTTGACAGATGAATTGGAAAGTCATATTCTGTCCATCGACGGGGTAGAGGAAGTCATCCGCCAGCAGGAAATATGCGCCGGGATAGATGGAACGGAGACAGCAATCCGGAGTATGAACACAGAGGATTATAAGGAATTAAAGGACAGGGTAATGACAGGGAAACTGCCGGATTGTGACCATACAGGAGAAAATTCCCTTATCATTAACATGGGAAGCCCGGAATTAGAATATCTGCATAAGAGCTATGAGGTAGGCGATACAGTCGCTTTTTCACTGGCAGGAAACAGCCCGCAAAGTAATATTACCTATACCGTATCTGCTGTTATTTTTGACAGAGACAGTTCTGCCAGCTTTATCCTGCCCGCGGCTGAAATGGAACAGATGGTTCCCTATAATGCAAGCAGTGCATTTGTAATCCGGGCAAATGCAGACAGTGATACCGGAATTGAGGAAGAATTATATTCGCTGGTTTCAGCAGGCGATACCTTGCGCCTGAAGACATTAAAAGATATGACGATGCAATACAAAAGCGTATTCAGCACAATTTCTATTGCGGCATATGCGCTGTTAGCAGTTATTGTCCTGTTCAGTATCATCAATCTGGTCAATACCAGTATGACAAATATCATTTCCAGAAGGAAAGAAATGGGGTTATTCCGGGCGGTTGGCCTGGGCGGCAGACAGCTTTATCATATGATAGGCTTTGAAAACGGATTTCAAACGCTTGGCAGTTTTGCCGTCTCCCTTGTCTGCGGTCTGGGGATTGGGAAAGCAATATGCGCTGCCGTGGGGAATATGCCTGGGTTGGGCTTTATAAATTATACGTTCCCTGCCGTACCTGTTCTCTTATATGTTTTATTGGTTTTTATGATTCAATTAGCGCTTACAAAATGGGCGGATCGGTATTGCAAAAAAAACAGCGTGGTAGAGCAGCTTCGCATAACGGAATAGGAGATGGCAGGTTATGACATGGCCTTTTGAGAACGACACCAGCGCCATTACAAAAAAGCTGGCAAAAAAAAGCATGAGAAGCGAGAAACGCCGGAACCGGATGGTGATCATCGCGGTCGCTCTGGCGGCGTTCCTGATCTGCTTTGCGGGAACTGCGTCTGTTTCTCTGGCACAAATACAGCGTAATCAGGTAGCAGATACGTATGAGGCGGTCTGGCAGGGGATTGACGAAGCGGATCTTGAAATCCTGAAAGAACAGCCGGAATTTGCCCGCGTGGGCGGCTACTATCTGCTTGACCAGGAACCCTCCAGACAAGGGTATACAGCGTCCTATGTGTATATGGACAGGGAAATGATGGATACTGCCCGTGGCCAGATGAGGCTGCTAGAGGGCCGGGTTCCTGAAAAAGCAAACGAAGTTGCTGTAAGTAAATACTTCCTTTCCACCTATGGAGATAATGCTAAGGTTGGGGACACGGTGACCTTAGATACAGAGAGTTTTCATGGCGGTTATACCGTTACCGGAATTATGGACAGCGCAGGCGAAAAGGAGATGAATACCTGTCCTTTTGTCCTGTCAAAGGCTGCATTGACAGAATGGGCAGGATTCGACCCTGCGGGATATCGTGCATATGTGCATTTTGAGAATGACACGAAACTGGATGAGGCGGTCATGACGGCTTCCTGCCGCGAGATTACGGAAAAATACGGGCTGCCGCCTGTGGGAATGAACAACAGATATTTTACTTATTATAAAAGAACCATAGATTTTACGGTCGTCGGCGGTATCGCATTGCTCGTCCTGATTGGCGGGTATGTGGTAATCCAGAGCATTTTCCGTATCTCCGTCAACGACAAAATACAAAGCTTCGGGCAGCTTCGGATGATTGGCGCAACGAGGAAGCAGATCAAACAGATCGTGAAGTGCGAGGGGAGAAGGCTTGGCAGTATCGGGACTCTGATTGGAACAGTGTTGGGAGTGTCTGGCAGCTTTCTCCTATTTCCGAAAGGATTTCACGCCCTGTATTATGCGATAGCCGCTGTTTTAGCGGCAGTAATCTGTTGGTTTATGGTGTTCGTCTCCATCCGCAGGCCGATGAAAATAGCTTCCGGCATTTCTCCCGTGGAGGCAGTCCGGTTTTCGCCGGAGCCAGACGCCATCTACAGGCGGAGGAAATACATCAGGCTGGATCCCGTTTTTATGGGAATCGCAAACTTCATGCGTGACCGTAAAAAAACAATCGCTATTGTGGCTTCTTTAAGTTTAGGCGGCATTTGTCTGCTGATCATTGCTTCTGCTCTTTTAACAAGATCGCCCAAGCAGTATGCGCGGCAGTTTTTTCCTGACGGGGATTATGAAATTTATCTGGATTCCGAAAAATCCGAAATTGAACTTATGACCGGGGGAAATCCGTTCGATGACCGGTTGAAAGAAGAAATTTTGTCTATTGACGGAGTGACTGATATCATTGAAAAACGGGAAGCTTTTATAGGAAAGGCTGCTGTTTCGGAGGTCACGCCTGTTGCCAGTATGTGTGATATTCTGGATGAGGAAAATGAACAGGAGGCAGAACTGGCTTTGGTCAAAGGCAGTATGCCGGCGGATAAGGATGAAATCTTAATAGCTGAAAGTGTGTATCAATACCTCGGACGATTCGCAGATGTCAAGGTCGGCCAGACGATGGAACTTACTGTGGAACAGAAGACCGTTTTGGTTACTTTAGCAGGTACTTTTGATACAAAGAAGGTTACAAACGGGCATGGCAGTCTGGCGATGGATTCTACGCAGGTTTTTCTCTCCAGAGACCTTGCACAGGGATTATTCCCTGAAATTGAGAATTTCGATTATTCGTGGAATATAGTAAGCGATCCCCAAAAGGCGCAGAGTGTGGAAGCCGGTTTAAAAAGTGTGGCTGCAAACCACAGAGACCTTGCATTATGGACATTTGCTGAAAGTCTGGAATATGAGGAAATGCAAAGCAGGATCATGTTCGGCAGTATGCAGGCGCTTTCGTGGCTGATATTCCTGTTTGGTGTGATCAACCTCATAAACACGACCCTTTCGAACCAGATATCCAGAAAACGGGAAAACAGTATTTTGCGCTCCATTGGCCTGACTGGAAAACAGCTATGTAAAATGAACATCTGCGAGGGCCTGTGTTATGCGCTTTTTACAGCATTGGCAGTCTTGCTTGCGGGGCTTCCGATTGCCGTTGTAGTTTCCAGGGAAATAAGCAAAATAGCCTTTGCGGGAAAGATTGTGCCGTATCAATTCCCGGTTTTGGAAATGGGGCTGTTCCTGCTGGCGCTGTTTGTCGTGGAACTGATCTTGTCTGTCTGGATGGTACATAGGCAGAAAAAACAGTCCCTGATTGAACAGATGCGGGCGCTTTAGTAATTCACATTCCACAGCATTCAGAAAGCATTTCACAGCAATTCGATTGTTTTGGCGCTTCAGGCAGAATATAATAAAATGTCTACCTATAGCAATGGCAAATTATATTTGATTTAGCCATTGGCTGTTGTGTACGGGGAGGTGGCACATTGATTCACATTGCAATCTGTGATGATGAAAAATATATGTCCGATCATATAAAAACTTTGGTCTCCGATTTTTTCCGTAAAAAGAACAGGGAGATCCGTCTTAGGATATTTTCAAGCGGCGAAGAGCTGTTAAGCGGCGGCAGGCAGATAGACATCTGTTTTCTAGATATCCAGATGAAGGGTATGGACGGCATGGAAACCGCAAGGAGACTGAGGGCAGATAAATTCCAAGGATTCCTGATCTTTATCACGGTACTGAAAGAGATGGTATTTTCGTCTTTCGAAGTGCAGGCGTACGATTACCTGCTCAAACCGGTGGAAGAAAAACAGTTTGAGAAAACCATGGAACGCCTTTATGCTTCCATGCGCAGTGCCGGTGAAGACAGTATGCTTATACAAAAGGGGTATGAGGGACGCATTGTCCAAAAAGATGAGATTATTTTCTGTGAGATCATGGACCGGAAAATATATCTGAACCTGACCTCAGGCGAGGTTCTTGATTATTATGAGCAGATTGAGAATCTGGAAACGAAGCTGGGCAGTCATTTTTTTCGGTGCCACAGGAGCTATCTCATCAATCTGAAGCATTTAAAAGGATATAAAAACGGAACCGCATATATGGATAACGGCAGGGAGGTTCCTGTATCACGGCTGCGGAGCAAAGAGTTTTCCGGTGTTATTCTGCAGTATATGAAAAATAGGTAAGTTGTGTATAGCTATGAAGGTATGGAATGGATACAGAAGTTATACATATGGGGGCAGGTAAAATGGCTGAGTATTTAGATTTTTTTAATGTATATGTCATGGGTGTCATTGAGATGACTTTTCAACTATATTTTCTGGGAAAAATTCTGAAAAAGAAAATATCGCTGCCTTTTTACTTCCTGTTTGCAGTTTGTGCGGTGATTGTCTGCGATTTTATCCCGGCCAGCACGATCACAGGCTTTGCTGCGCTTGTCTTTCTGCTTACGGCATGCGGGATTTTGGTGTGCCATGCGGATGTTAAGTCATCCATTCTGTATGCGGCCCTGGCGGTTGAAATCATGCTGCTCTGTTACGGAATTGTGAAATCCATACTGGCTCTTTTACGCCCATGGATGCCTGTGGTTTTCCATGATATGGACGGTATTGCGGTTATGCTGGTCAGTGAGGCGGCTTCATTGGCGCTGTCCGGTTTTTGTTATTATATGGTGTATCGTTATTTTTCCTGCTATTCTGCGGCGGAGATGCAGCAGATGTTTCTGGTTATCATTCCAATACTGATGATATTTATTATGAGTGAGTATATCAATACGGTTGAATTTGAATGTCAGTTTGAAGTTTTAGCGGAGGGCGGGCCTTCCGGAGACCTGTTCAGCCACTGGCATCTGCTTGTTATACATCTTCTGGGGCTTTTAAGCCTGTTCTGCATCCTGTTCTCTTATAAGAAACTGCAGCAAAACTTCCGTCTCAACACAAAAATTTCACTGCTGGAGCAGGAGGAACATACCCTGAACCAGTATGTGGAGGAAGCGAAGACCCGCTATGACAGGACAAAGTCCTTCCGCCATGATATCCGAAACCATATCGCAGTGATAAAAGACCTTTTAGAGAGCGGGAAATTTAAAGAAGCTGTAAGCTATATTGAGGATATGGACCATATGGCCGAAAAAATGTCATTTCCCTGCAGCACCAATAACCCTGTAGTGGATATCTTAATGGGAAACAAACTGGGGATTGCAGAAAGCATGGGAATCCGCGTGAACTGTTCCCTTCTCCTGCCATACCCCTGCGGCCTTAAAGACATGGATATCTGCATTGTCCTGTCGAATGCGTTGGATAATGCAATCCAGGCATGTAAAAATATGGATGGGTATATCCATGTGTCCGGGCGTATGCAGGGAGATTTTCTCATGATGGAAGTGGAGAACAGCTTCCGGGGGAAAAGCGCGGTGAAAAAGGGAACGGGATTGTCTAATATAAAGGCGGTAGCTGAAAAATATAGCGGCGCCATTAGCATAGAGACAAGGGAGGATGTATTTGCCCTACAGGTGCTGCTTGTCATTCCACAGCATCCAGAATGCATCTCACAGCAAATGGATTAACCGCCCGCATTTTGCAGCCGAAAAACGAAAAGGGAAGCTGTTTTTATAAATGTAAGAAATAGCTGCCCGATCATATCAGATTAAAGGAGGAACATACTTATGGCAATGCAGGTTAGTGGAAATTACGCGCAATCCAGAACTGATTATGCAGAGAAGGTGAAGGAGAAGCAGGCTGCGGAAAGGGCGGAAAAAGCAAAAGAAGCACAGGAAGCTAAGAAGGCGGCCGGGGAAAAAGGATCAGGCAGACTGTCCGAACCGCAGGATGTTTACATTCGTGGTGAAAAATCAGAAAAAGAGCCTGTCGGACTGTATCGGATCGGACAGGATGAGGACGGCAGCAGGAAAATCTTTTTTGATGATCCGGATAAGGCAAACCGTGCGGATAACAAGGAAGAGCCGAAAGCAGATGAGGATGGCAAAAAGTCGAAAGTAGACGGGAACGGCCAGGGAAAGCCGGCGGAGAAATGTGTCGGGAATACGGATAAGGTTGACAGAGAAATTAAGAAACTGAAAGAGAAAAAGCAGCAGTTTGAGCAGCAGATTCGGTTAGCTTCTGGAGATGAGAAGAAAATCCGGGAGTTGGAGAAAAAACTGGCACAGGTAGAGAATGAGTTAAGCCAGAAAGACAATGATACATACAGGAAGCAGCATGCTGAATTTTCCCAGATGAAATAGTTTCACAAGGAATGAATTTCGGGAAATGGTGGCAAATGTATACTGTTTTCCAGTATTTTTGAAAAGATTATGCCGGGAAAAATTTGGATGGAGGAATCATTATGCATGCGAAAACAATGGAAGGCCTTGCAGGAGCAAGTATGAATATGAAAATGATGAATACGCCGTTCCGTGTCTATGAAGAAGCAGAGAGGAGAGGCGATACATCCACCATGGCGCGGGCAATGGGGTATGTCGGTGAGACTGCAGACAAAGCAGAGGACTATCAGAAGAAGATTGAGAAAGGAATGAAAGAGGAGGCAAAAGAGGCGCGGGAAAACGCGAAATCAGAGCAGGAAAACGCGATCCGGAAACAAAAGGAAGAACGCGGGGAACAGGAAAAGAGGATAGCGGAAAGCAGGAGTGGCAACACGGATACAGTCAGTATCAGCGAAAGCGGGAAGGCCGTGTCAGGTGAGAGATCCGATTCGGTTCAGGCTGGTACAGACAGCAGCACACCTGTAGAAGGAGCAGATGCTATTATGACAGAGCCTGTAATTTATACGAAAACAGGAGAAGAAGCAAGACCCGAATCCGGTACGAATATTTCAATTTCTGCATAGAAGAAATCCATCCCCAGCAGGAAGGAACTGCCATATGGTTCCAAAACCTGCCGGGGAAGTTAGGATTCTTTTGGTATACAGGCTTGTAGGGGATTGCATTTTTTGTGAAGAATATGAGGCAGACCGGACATTGGAATTGGAAGGAAAAATAAAAATGGATAAGAACAGAGATTGTTTTGGAGCAGACATTGAGGCGGTCATAACAAGTTTTAATCAAGGAACTATGATTCTTGAAGCCGTTGAATCTTTATGCGCCCAAACATTATTACCCCAAAAAATAATCATTGTTGATGACGGCTCCAAAGAAGAGAATTCCATACGTATATTAAAAGATATGGAAAAAAAGGCTGATCTGCAGGTTCCGGTAATGATACATTATCAAGAAAACAGGGGAGTATCCTCTGCGAGAAATACCGGTATAAAGAAAACACAGGCGCCAATGGTATTAGTATTAGACGGGGATGATAAACTGGAACCTGAATTTACGGAGTATGTAAGCCAATTGCTTCGTGACAATCCATCCATGGTCGCTGCCTCCTCCCGGATGCAGACATTTGGGATTTTGGATTCCATTGTCTGTCCTGCCGGAGGGAATATAAGTTCATTTTTATCACGCAATTGCTGTCCGGCGACACACATTCTCCGCCGGGAAATATTTGAACAGTGTGGAGGATATGATGAATCCATGCGTTCTGGTTTTGAAGACTGGGATTTCTTTTTAAGCATGATAGAAACATCTCCGGAAGCATGGATTGGGATTGTTGATAAGCCGCTGATCCAGTATCGTACAGCTCCTGCTTCATCCAATATAAAAAGCATGGATAAACGGCTGGAGATTATGCGTTTTATGATTGAAAAGCATATTAGCAGCTATCACGACCATTTAGCAGATGCATTGTTGGGAATAGAGACCATATCAAATTTAAGGTTATATCATTGGGAAAATGAAGTAACTCACGCAATAAGAAGTCATCAGGAAATAAGCCGGTTGTCAAAGGAGTTTTTGGAAAGTCCGACATATGGTGACGGAGGAATGGCTTCGGCCGTTCGGATTGCTTCGATTGGAGAAGAGAAATGAATAAGAAAAAATGGATCCGCATCGTATCGATTTATTCGATTATATATACAGGAATCACATTGTTAAGCAGCATTTTGTATCTTTGTGACGGTATTTATGAAGATCCAAGCGGTAACTGGCACGAATTAGACAGGGCTATGATCCTTCTGATAGGGGTAGCGGCATTTGAGTTGTGTACGAAGCTGCCTGTTAAACCCTTGATTCTCAGATATGTAACCGCGTATATTCCATCCCTGTTGCTGGCGTTTGCATATGTCTGGTCTACCGGACTGCGGGAGCCTTTGGCGAAAACAGCATACAGGGATATCTGGATTAATTTTACGAGTCTTTTTGTGCTGTTATGTATCATCAATACCGTCACTCTTGTTTATAGGAAAAAGAAATGGCAGAAAGGAAAGGTGAAAAGTGATGAGTAAATACAACGCATTATGGGAATATGTGCAGAAAAGCGGAAAGGAATCTTTCCGGCTGACCTTTGAGGAGATTCAGAATATTGCGGGGATACCGATTGACCACTCTTTTTTGAAATATAAGAAAGAGCTTGCGGAATATGGGTGGCAGGTTGGGAAAATATCCATGAAAGAACAGACGGTACTCTTTCATAAGATTGACTGACCGTTTAAAAATTGTGAATAAATAACTTTACAAAGGGAGTAAAAATGGATGAAAAAATTTTAGAATGGCTGTTAGAAGAGGACACTCCTGAAGTCAGGATCCGGACATTAAAGGAGTATCTGAAACTAAGTGATGATGATACAAAAGTCATCGAATGTAAAAATAAATTACTTCAAAGCAAAGTATATGAGCGGGCATTAAAGAAATTAGAAAAGGAGAAACCCTGGGCGAAATTTGACGCAATTATGGCATTTGCCGAATGGGGATTAACCAGAGCTGATATCGGAAGTGATATCGACGAAGAAGTGTTTTCGCTGATCCAAAGCACGGGATTTAAAATGTTATGCGGCGAGCCTTATTTATTAAGGAACCTTGTGAAACTGGGATATTACCAGGTGGATATCGTGAAAGAGGAGATAGGATGTATGCTTGGTAGGATCAAAGAAGACGGCGGGTTTGGCTGTATCAGCAGTAATAAGAAAATCAATGACCCAAAGAAACCACATAAAAGCTGTGCCAGGCTGACGGTTGAGTATCTTCTGCTTGTTGCAGAACTTCATCTTTTAGGGATTGAATGTGAGTGTGAGAGCGCGTTAGTACATTATTTCACCAAAAGGAATATTTTTTACCGGACGGATAACATTGAGGCGCCGATGGTGGATGTGATGCTGGAGACATTTTATCCGTCAGATCCAATTAAAGTCGGCGTTCAGAATATTGTATATGCATTAAGAGTGTTAGGGTGTCCAGGGGAATCTGAAGCGATGCAGGCCGGATATGAGGTGTTGAACCGGCACAGGCTGGATAATGGGAGATACCTGTTAACTGCATCAAAAAGTGTCCCGGCATTTAAAGCAGGAAAAGTTGGCGAAGAGAATAAATGGATTACACTTTATGCGTATATGGCACAATAGACAGCAAACCAATATTTTTTGGGAGGTAATCATATGGCAGATATGCTTGTTAAATTATATAATATACCTCATTCGCACGACATAGAAGAAAATTTATTCAAGAGTGGTATCAGAATCAAAAAAGCATTAGCGCCTGACAGGAGCAGGATCATTGCTTTCTCCAGGACATGTGCAAAAGATGATTATTCAGATGAAGTTAAGGACGCTTTTTCTAATAATCCCATTACCTGTTATATTGCAACAAGGGAAAAGGAAATCATCGGTTTCGCATGTTATGAGGCGACAGCCAGGATTTTTTTCGGTCCTATGGCTGTGGTGAAAAGTGAAAGAAGAAAGGGAATAGGGAAAGCCCTGCTGCTGAAGTCTCTGGAATCCATGCAGGAGCTTGGCTATGCTTATGCTATTATAGGATGGCCTGCAAAATCCGCTGTTGATTTTTATAAAAAATGTGTAGACGCAATTATGATTGACGAAAAATCTTCGGGTGTATATAAACGGATGATTGAGATTGATGAATAAAATAAGGAACCTTTATTGTTTTGATTGCTTTATATTTTGTGGTTAAATGGGCGGTCAAAAATGGAATGTTGGAAGCCTATAAAGAGATAGAAAAAAAGAAAGCACAGGAGGCTTTAAAAGCGGATAAGACAATCATTGATTTGGAACAAAAGAAGTAAACATAAGGAATATTAGTGGAGGTTTAAATTGTATTCTTTACTGACGGTAAATTTAATTATGCCATTTGTAATGGTTTCAGTGGGACATGTATTTATTCCATGTCTCAATAGAAAGAGAACACTAAAATCCAGTTGACATACTGGAAAATCAGAATTGGTATTGGAAGGCAGCTTATGAAGGTCGCACACGATAAAGCAGGTGGCGAAAAAGATATAGCGGTATATTTGACAGCAAATGAAAATGCCATCCCGTTTTATGAGAAACTTGGTATGAAAAAGGCAAATGATGTAATGCAATATAATCATATGGAATGGACTGAATTTACAGTGCAATAGAAAAATGTAGTGTCCTGTTCTGCCTAAATCAAAAACTGAGATTTATATTGGAGGGTATGGAATGAATGACATAAATGAAAAAATGATAGACATTATCATAAAAAAGGCAGATGCTTTGTGCCCTGATTCCCTGGCAATGATTGGTGTGTATGGCTCGGTCATTACCGGAGATAAGTACGAAAAATCCGATCTTGATTTGATGATTCTGATCAATGACGAAAACGGACAGGTTCTGGCTGATGGATTTATTATAGATGATGTTGATATAGGGTATGACCTTTACTGTACCAGTTGGGATATGCTTGAAGAAGATGCGCAGTGCAGCCACGCACATTTGTCTAAGCTGTTCGATTCGAGGATCGTTTATTGCAAAGATAAAAGTGCATTGGAAAGGTTGGATGAGATCAGAAGAAAGGCGGCAGAGCTGCTTGCGTCGGACAGGCGGTATGAGAAGGCTGAACAGGTATATAGTGATGCAAAAAAGATGTTTGCGGAGGTCTGTCTTGCACAGTCTTTATCAAAAGCAAGAAGCTGTGCAGGAGCGGCTATTGAGTTTATAGAAAATGCTGTAATGTTGTATAATGGCCAGTATTTCAGAAAAGGAACGAAAAGGGCTCTGGATGAGCTTAAACAGCTTAAACTTCCTTTTGACCTTGAAACTGGGATTCTTGCTGTCATTCAGGCAGAGACGGTGGAAAAGATACGGGAAAGACTGACGGAAGTTTTCATTTTGACAGACGGGTATCTGCAGGTTCCGAAGAAAAAGAAACTTCCTTCAGCAGAAAATCTGCGAGGAACATATGAGGAAATGTATTCTAACTGGAAAAACAAAATGACCGAGGCAGCAGGCAGAGACGATGTGTGTTCTTCCTTTATGAATTTACTGTCTTTACAGTGGATGTTCTATGAGATTGCAGAATGTATCGCAGTAGATGATTTTGAAATTATGGATAAATTTAGCCCCAAAAATCTGGAGGAGAATGTGGATGTCTTCGATCAGGCTCTGAATAAGTATCTTGCAGAATATGAAAAAGTGGGAATTTGTCCAAAGCATTTTGAGAGTATGACAGAATTTGTGGAGGATTACGAAAAACGGTATTTTAAGGAGGACAAAAATGATTAGACTGGTCAGACCAACAGAAGCACTGAAAAAACAGGCATTGGAGTTCAAACAGGAATTTTTTGATAACGGGGAATTCGTAATTAATGGAAGTGAATTGCTTGATAAAATGGATGATTACAGAGAATGGTGCAGAATCATAGACGCAAATACGAAAGAGGAAACGGTTAATCCGGACTGGGTGATAACAGACACATTCTTTGCCGTTGATGGTAATGACAGAATTGTGGGAATCATTGATTTAAGGCATACGCTCAACGACTTCCTAAAGGATCTGGGCAATTGTGGCTACAGCGTTCGTCCGTCGGAAAGACGAAAGGGCTATGCTACGGAAATGCTGCGGCAATTATTAGATATTGCGAAAAGGGCAGGGATGAACGAACTGCATCTTTCCGTGGAAAAGATGAATGAACCCTCAGTGAAGACGATCATTAAGAACGGCGGAGTTTTTGAGCGCAGCTTTGAACTGGATGGGGAACAGGCGGATATTTATAGAATTGCCCTGTAAATCGGATTTATGGAGGAGAAAATAGGTTGTAGGTGGTTTTTCCTTGAGCAACTTATCATTATATCATGTGATATGCTTAATAATATTACATTTTGTATGTGATTTTGTATATAAGAAAACAAATTGTTTATGGGGAGCTATTGTATTGCACCTTTTGTACAATATAGGTCAATCAATGCTTATTTTATAAAATTCTCGTTTTAAGGAGAGCGTTTAGATGATAACTATAGAAACCAGCAGATTACTTCTGAGAAATTATAGAGTGACAGATTTTGAGGATATTATAAAATATTTTTCTGATGAAGAAGTCAGCAAATTCGAAGATTTTTATCCAATGTCAGGAGAACAGGTAAAAAACATAATTACTGAGTGGCAGGATATGGATAACCGTCTTGTTGCCGAATTAAAATCAAAACAGCATGTTATAGGAAGCATTGGCTATTGGATAGATGAAGAAGGACATTATTGTATGGATTATGATTATAATCCTGAATATTGCGGACAGGGTTATGCAACAGAGGCAGGCAATGCGCTTGTTCATTATCTATTTGAATCAGTGGGTATCAGTACAATTTATGGAGATTGTGATGTGCGGAATGTTTCATCATGGAAACTATTAGAAAGACTGGGATTTCAACGTATAAGAAGGCTTGATAATCAATCATATAAAAATGATAAAAATGGTAATCCAATTTTAATCAGTACGTTTTTATATGAATTGGATAAAGCAGGAAAATCATGCAGTACAGGAGGGAAATGATTTGGAATGGGAAGAAATACAAAATATAAATCAGATAGTTTGTGCGTCGCAATATTTACGCTTTGTTTAGCTGCAAGGTTTGTAGAATATTTTCTGATTGAGACAGACAGGACGGCTATTGGAGAAAATGTGCTTCATAAAGCAGTTGGAATTATCATATTAGCATTGGTATTGAAAAGGGTAAATCTTACATGGAGTGATATTGGATTTCAAAGAAACGGTTTTGTAAGCAGTATTTTGAAAGGTTTGTTATTGGGAAGCGTTTGCTTTGCTATTTCATATTGGTTGGAATTAACAATTTTAGCACTGCAAGGAAACCCTGCACATTTAGAAATATATATCAGCAGTTTTTCTTTAACGGGTTCCGGGATAAAAAATACGGATTTTGTTTTCTTTCTGTTATGTGTAGTATTCAATGTGCTCAATGTATGGATGGAGGAAGGCATTTTTCGAGGACTGTTCATTAAAATATTTTCTGAATCGAAATCATTTATGCAGGCGAATTTTATTGCGGCATTTTTATTCGGAGTCTGGCACATTGTAATGCCGGTCAGAAGCTGTATGGATGATGAAATGTCATTTGCGGCAATGGTTCTGATGGGTATCGGGTATATAATCCTTGCCGGAATTATGGGAATGAAATGGGGACTTCTTTACCATATGACAGGAAATATATGGACGGGGCTTGGCGACCATTTATTCAATAATACCGTTGCTACAAATATGCTGCATGTCATTTCTCTAAATGGTGCAGACGAATTACAAATTGTCCGGATTATGGCTGCACAAATAATTTCCTTTGCTTTTGTACTGGCAATTTATGTTTACAAGAGCAGGAAAAAGAGGGTGAATAGAAATGTATTTAATTGAAAATTACAAAGATAGCATACGATTTAACAGACAGTACGAAGAAATCAGTAAATTTCTTCAAATAGTTGCAGATAACGGCTATAACGAGCATTTCCATTGGGGGCGTTTTGATTGGGGTATGTGATTTGAAAACCAGGATTTGCAGAGTGTTCTGAAAATAGACTTATCGCGTAATCTTTCTTTCCAATTGCTGCAAGGATATCGTTTTAATGCTCCGGATTCAAAAATTGATACCTGGCAATGGCGATTGGTAATATATCGTGGTTTTAACCATGAGGAGATTGCGCAAGAACTGGGCGAGGAGGTAGCAAAAGCCGGGAAACATCTCGAAATCCCAGAATACATCAAGGTTTTTGCAATTAAGGATGGAGAATATGCTGCTCATTGTGGAGTGTGGTACAATTCTTTAGGAAAGTATCAGATTCAGGGCAGACGAAAAGAGCAGCTTTATACAAAAGATAAAACTGCCCTGAATGTGATTCTTTCCGATTGTACCAGACTGCGGACCTTTAGCCAATATGTGTATGGAGGAAGTATTTTTCACAGTTAGTGAAACTGCACAGATTTTGCAGGTACTTCCTGGCATAAGCATCTGTTTTTTGTGTAGATTTACAAATATATCCGGTAAAAAGGCATGCTTCGCAAGCCTTCTTGCGGAGGCTTTTAAAAAATTTATTCAGTAAGAAAAAGTTTGTATCAGGATGAACCATATGTCCTTCCGGCCTGTTGCATCCTGTGGCGCCCGCATTCCGGACAAATGCGTATATCAATCTTCCAGACCACAGCCAGCAGCTCTCCTATAGATAGTCCGGCATACCTTTCTTTAAACCGCTGTCCTCCCTGGATTTTGAAGATCAGTTTCAGGTTCTTGCTTTTATACCGGTTATTTAAAAAGCCGTAATAGCGGATCTTCTGAAAACCGGGAGGGAGCACATGCATCAGGTAACGCCGGATGAATTCCGTGTTTTCCAGGGTGATAGTCCTACGCGGATTGCCGGGCCTTTTTCCTCTGGCAGAAAAAGTGGTTTCCTGTTCATCCACATCCAGGATACGGCTGTTTGAAATGGCAATCTTATGGGTATATCGTCCAAGATATTCCAGGGCATTGCCAAATCTGTTAAAGGTTTCCTTAATGTATGGGCACCAGTCCTTTTCGTAAAGGGAATTGCGGAATGTGGCCCATTCATAGGAACTGCGCAGCTGGATTTGGGAATTACTCATGGGAAACACCTTCCATCCGGTCAAAGGGGCTTATGGCAGTATGTGTACCGTTAGAAGCCAGGTGGACATAAATCGTAGTGGAATTTAAAGATTTATGTCCGAGCAGGGCTTTTATGGTAAGCAGGTCTGTACCGTCCTCATACAGATGGGTGCCAAAGGCGTGGCGCAGGGAATGGCAGGTGATCCGTTCTTCCCAGCCGAGTGAGCGCTCTACAGCATGGATATGCCGGGAAAGGTAAAATGTATCAATGGGTTTATCCGGGCAGGTCTGCTTTGGGAAAAGCCAGCCTCTTGGCCTGCCAAAGGCAAACCAGTAGGAAGTGAGGATATCCAGAGCCCTTTTAGAAAGGATGGCATAACGGTCGGAACGATTCTTTCCGTGACGGATATGGATACGCATATTTTTGCGTTCAATGTCCTCATACCGTAAATGGCAGACTTCGCCGATGCGCAGACCGGAGGAATACATGAGGGAGACCATAGCCTTCTGCTTGAGGTCGGGCATGGCGTCGATCAGGATGGAAACTTCCTCTTTGGAAGGGACAAAGGGGAGGTATTCATCAAACTTACGCATGGGAAGCTGGGTATCGTCCCATGGCTTATGAAGGACATAAAGGGTAAAAAAACGCAACTGTGAAATGGCACAGTTGACCGTGCGGTCAGAAAGATTTCTGGAACGCTTTAGCCAGCGGATATAAACACGGAGTTCATCCCAGGAAACATCCTCCGGAAGCTTGCGGAGTACGCTGGAGAGATAATCAAGGTAGGCACGGATATAAGTGCAGTAATTTTTAAGTGTGTGGGCGGTAAGGCCGCGAAGGGAGATCATTTCCCTGAAAGAATCTAAATAATTGTCCATAATGGAACCTCCACGGTGTGATTTTGATAGAGTGAACAGGAAAAATCACAAAAGAGGTGGCGGGCGGGCAAAAAAATGAAATATAGAGTTGTTGAGTTTGAAAATCCATGATAATATAAACATAGCAGTTTTTGGGGTTATGTTTGCAGTTGTGTGTGGTAACTCAACAATACAACATAAACCAAAAAACTGCTACTTTTATTTTGAGAAAACGAAAAAATTTTGAAAAAGTAGTGGAATCACGTACCTAGGGCTAGCCACCGCACTAGCGGTTTGGTACAATGGCGGAAATACAGCATATATAGAGCCTGTCGCGACAGTTCCCGAACATAGGGGAAAAGGTCTTGGCAGGGCAGTTGTCTATGAAGCTGCAAACCGCGCAAAAGAACAAGGTGCAAAAAGGGCAATCGTGCTTTCGGATCAGGATTTCTACAAACGTCTTGGCATGATAAAATCATCGGAAGTCGGCACATGGGTTAGAAATAGCAAATAAAACGCATTCGTGGAGAAATCGAAATTTCTGTAAGATTTTCGCACTGCAAGGAGAAATTGTGATGGCGAGATATACAAATAAGTTGAAACTTACGTTATGGGTTTCTGTGGTATATGTTTTATCGTTTATATGCTATGCACCTACATTGTTAGGACAGAACGGGATTACTATTCCTGATATATTATTGTACTTAAAATACTTATATGTGTGTATTCCCGCTATAGCTGCTATTTTTTTGCTGATTTGCGAGCAGAACATCAAGGTGTACTTTATGCGGATGTTTTCAGGGAAAATAACAATCAAATATATTTTAATAGGGGTTATATGTATGGCTGCAGGTATATTTGGTTCTTATTGCTATTCGTTCATTATGAAAACTGGCGTATTTAAAAATACATATTCGACAGTAATATCCCTGTTAACAAGCTGTATATACCTGCTGATAACTGCGTTTGTTGAAGAAATAGCATGGAGAGGATTTTTGTTGGAACGACTTCCTTTTAAGAAAATCAAAAGTGTTCTTTTTGTTGGCACCGTTTGGGCAGTGTGGCATATACCAATGTGGATCATCAGAAATGCATTGGGCATGGAACAAATTGTTTGTTTTTGCATATGGACATTACTTGTTTCCGTTGTTTTGGGAATAACCTATTATCAATGCAGAAATATATTGCTGATTGCCATTATGCACGCAGCTTTTAATATCTGTTATTTAGCGCCAATACAATATAACATTGTTGTATTAGCTATCATAATTTTTGTTGGTACTCTATTGTATAAAAAATCAGACAAAAAATTATTCACTTGGTAACTTCCTACTTGTCAGGGAGCTGCATATGAAAAAGAAAATGGTGCTGATTGGAGGGCTATATAAGGTGCAAAAAGGGCAATCGTGCTTTTGAATTAGGATTTCTACAAACATCTTGGCATGATAAAATCATCGGAAGTCGGCACATGGGTTAAAAATAGCAAATAAAACGCACTCGTGGAGAAATCGGGATTTGGAGGATAGCAAGAAATAATGAAGGATAAAAAGCAAGCAAAAAATTGATGGTGTTACCGCTTATACTGGGAATTTCCTCTTTTTGCACGTTTGCGCTTTATTATTACAGTGCAAACCATGCACCCTACTCATATATCGACGTTATATGTGTAGGACCGATATTCTCCTTTATTGTCTGTATAATGGAGTTAAAACCCTCGCCTTAAGGCGAAACCTTTAGGTCAACCCCATAACCTCAAGTTTAGAAAAAAGTAAAAATAGAAATACTAAACGTGAGGTGAAGAATATGGAGAATTATAGAAAATCGTCACATTGCACGTATGATATTAAGTACCATCTGGTTTGGATAACAAAATATAGAAAACCGGTGATAACAGGAAAGATAGCGGTACGGACAAGAGAATTAATCCGAATCATATGCGAAAAGAACGAGGTAGAAATCCTGGCAGGGCATGTAGGAAGTGATCACATCCATATGCTGGTATCAGCACCGCCGCATCTATCAGCAAGTAAGCTGGTACAATATATTAAGCCGTAACTTCCTAAACTTAGGTATTATAGAGTCAAGAAATTACATAAGAATTAGCTATGGCTCTTTTTTATATGCGGGAACAAATGGAATCAGTCCTTTTTCATAACATATCTCCTGTATTTCTACTGGAAGCATTCTGGCATCAAATACCAATCCATCTATGGAAACCATCCATAACATAGGATTACTGGCAGCTTCTGATGGAAGACACCATTCAGCGTGAAAATAGTCAATTTTCAACATTTTCTTAATCTGGGCTGCCTTAGAAGATGCTGTAGATGCAGCAACCTCGAATGGGGCTGCCAGATCTTTCGCTGTCATATGGATTGGTTGGTTTTTATCAAATATAAAATTATTACTCCCAATTGCATAGACAATCCCTGCAGCCCAGGTAGTACTCCTGCCACTTTTTAATGGCGACGGCCGTTTACGGCATAACTTTTCAAGTGCATGAAGGCACAATTCTTCATATTCTTTATTCAGATATTTTTCACTATACTCAATCAACAGCTTTGAAATTTTCTCATAGGTTTCTCTCATTTCTTTTGGAACATTCATCTTTAGTCTCCTTCTCTGTTAGAAGTATTAGTTCTTTTTATTCGATTTTTCGGGAACGATTCTTTTCATTTCTTCCGGAAAAATATTACGCAGTTTATCTATAGAGACCTTTGTTGGAATTTCCCGGATTTCTTCACCGTTGATTTTCTGGTAAGTAAAACGTTTAAGGTATGTCATTATGTCTTTGACAGAATACCTAGACGTGAGGCCGGCTGCTTTAATACAGTTAAATACACGATAGTAAAGCATCATGGAAATATGGTTCAAAAACAACCATCCATTATAAGCATCCGAATCCTGCATATAGGACTTATCATCTTCCAGAACATCTTTATAGACTTTATTTGCATCTTCTATGGATTCACGTTCTTTGTAGGTTTCATAAAGTTTTTGCGCTTTCAAATCCATGTCAGTCCGAAGTGTCAGTGTGCCCATACGTACTTCCTTTTCCTGAAAATCCACAAAGGTGTATCCTTTGCAGCCACGCTCAATACGTTCATTATAATCTTTGATTTCCTGGTTCTTCAACCCTAGATCCGTAAATGTTATGACCAAATCTTGCAAAACAGTTATTTTGCGTTCCGCTCCTGCCTTTACCCGTCCGCGTTGTTTGACCGCTTTATATTTTTTCATAGTGCAGTAGTAAATCGTCCGGTTATGATATTGGAACATTCCTTCCATATGGCTGATTCCTTTCTTTAGACTTTGATAGTCTATCATGGAATCATTTCTTTTGAGCGGCACGATATAAGAGATTCCATTGTCCTGAAGATATCGAAAATTTTCATCCGAACCAAACCCCTTGTCGGCAATCATTATAAAATTTATCATACCAAATTCATCTAATGCATTTTTCAGGACGGATACATCTGGTTTATCGCCGGCATTTACTTTGAAATAAGCAGGCCCGAAAGTCGGACACAGACTAAAGCAATACAGAAGGTTCATTTGAGGATCCTGAATGGAGCAGTGGTTATAACCAATCTGGGCAAGGTTTAAATTCTCTGAATAAGACACAATGCGTGTTCCATCAAAAAGAAGGAATTCACTGCCTACCGTATAAAGTTTCATAAAATTCACCTGTGCCAGCCGGTTTCTGCCAATTTCCCTAAGCAGAGCGGTAAGCTCGTTTTTTCCAAGTCTTATGCGGGGATGAAGTACCGTATCATAAGAATTCGAGTAAAGGAAATCCACTCTTTTTAAGGCAGTTGGTTCAATCAACCGTATTTTGCCTATAATAAAGATTGCTTCCGCAAGTTCATCCCGGTAAAAAAGCTGAAGGTTTTCCAAAATATCCGAACCTAAAAGCTCCAACATCTCGACAGCGCCGGCTTCAAGAGGCCTGCCAAGCTCCAACGGTTTCATAAGGGTAGCTTTTTGTCTATGTTTTGCCGGGATCAACCCGGAATCTTCGGTAATCTTTCCAAGATAACCCGTAGATATTTTTTTTGGTTTTTTAGTCATCGGATCATAAACTGTTTTGAAAGTATATAAATAATAGCAAGAGCCTACTTTCTTAATTTCACGACCTTCTCCCCTGAATTCTTCTACCCATTTCGGATAGTTTGCTCGTTTACTCTTCATATCTTCATCTCCTGATATAATACCTAATAGGTATTATATCATAAAAAATACCGAAAAGCAAGGAAATCCAATGCTTGTCGGCATCCTATAATACCTTTATGAATATGGAATAAGAGGGTAATACCTAAACTAAGGAAGTTACGGATTAAGGGAACAACATCCCGAAAATTGCAGATGGAATACAAAGAATTGAACAAGCAATTCTGGGGACGGCATTTGTGGGCAAGAGGATACTTTGTGGCAAGTAGTGGAAATGTAACAGATGAAATTATCAAAGAGTATATTAAAAATCAAGATTTACAAGAGAAATTAAAAACAGACAACTTTGAAATAAGTTAAAGATAAAAGGAATAACAAAGAGCAGAGACAACTTTAGGCTGCTTTAGCAGCACACCGAACCTACCGGCTTTAGCCGGTAGTGGTTCAGTGGCGTGATTGTTTCCATTGTTACGAGGAGAAGCAGAAAACTGTATCCCATGTTATGGACAAGTGGACTTATTGTCTGCTTATTAAGCCTTATAATTTGTGTTCTGCTTATTATATTATTGATAGCAATTATGGCGGCGGCGTTTAATGAAAATTGGCTTTGACGAAGTCATGAGATTACAATGTAAATTCCTGTTTATCTATTCAATCCTCTATAAACCCTGTATTTTCAAGGCATATCGCCTATTAAATGTTCAAACCTTATGTATTTTCCCTTGTTTTTGCCCTTATGAGCCGAAACAAGGGAAATTTTTTATTCTCCGCCGATTCCCTTATCCAGCAGTCTTGCGGAAGTACGCTTCGCTTCCCTTGTAGCGTGAGCGTAAATGTTCATTGTGGTACTGACATCAGCGTGTCCGAGAAGTTCCTGCACATCTTTAGGTGCTGCACCGTTTGAAAGCAGATTGCTTGTATAAGTGTGCCTGAGCATATGGAAGTGGAAATCCTCCAATCCCTCCACCTTTTTTCTTGCTGTCCTGCACATAATCCCCACCGTACTCGGTGCTTCAAATGCCCCGTCAGGTCTAAGGCAGACAAAGGATAATTCCTTGTACCCCTCTGGGACTTCCTCCGGCCTCGTCAGACTGTAAACCTCATAATAGGTGCGGTCTTTTTCTTTGACCTCCAAATAGTAATTAAGGCTGTACAGTCCCCCATATCGGAAACGGTTTTTGTGCTGTTCTGTTTTCGCAGATTTCAGGATTGCGGCAAGCGTATCGCAGAAGTCTACGGTGCGGATTTTTTTACGCTTTGTTGCCCCTATTTCTGTTTTGTGCCTTGCCCCGTTGTAACGCATACTGCGGCGTACTGTCAAATATTGTTCTTCAAGGTTGATGTCCTGCCAAGTCAGACCGCAG
The DNA here is from genome assembly GCF_059728535.1 of Sporofaciens sp. St.21A7. NCBI lineage: Bacteria > Bacillati > Bacillota > Clostridia > Lachnospirales > Lachnospiraceae > Sporofaciens > Sporofaciens sp. St.21A7. The sequence goes on from NZ_BAAGFN010000002.1 coordinate 139,547, forward strand.
ACCTCTCCAATACGCAAGCCTGTATAATAGGCTATCTGTATAGGAAGGAGTGCAGGGTTGTTTTTCTTTTTCAGGAAGTCCTCTAACCTCTGATACTGTTCGTAGCTGAGCGTTGGTGTGGAAGCAGTTTCCCCATCCTCGTCCGAGAACAGTTCATATTCTTCTTTCTTTCCCCGCCATACCACATACTGCATCGGGTTAAAGGTTATCAGCCTTTTCGGGAATACCGCAAAACGGAACGCCCCTTGTAAAACTGCCGAAAACAATCGGAGATACCCTTTGCTGAGTGCCTTTGCGGTTGTGCCGTCAGGATTTGTGCCTCCAAAGCTGAGAAAGTCTATATACGCCTGTAAATGGTCGGCGGTTACGGTTTTCAGCTTTCGGTTTCCTATCGGGTGCTGTTTGATACGGTTGACCGTTCCCTGATAGGACATTACCGTTCCATTGCTGAGACTGCCGGGTTTCAGTTCTTCCTCCACCCACAGATCGAGCAGCATACCAACCGTGATGTTTTCAGACTTCGCAACGAATTTCTTTTCCTCATAGTCAGCGATTGCCTTTCTGAGCAGGGCTTCTGTTTCAGACTTGCTTTCTGTTCCCACAAACTCTTTCTGTGCTTTTCTGCCGCTTTCATCTTCGATATAGAAGCGTGCGTACCACTTTTTACCTTTTTTTCTTACAGAACCTTTTGCCATAGATAAATTTCCCCTTTCTATCCGTGGCAATCGGGACTGTGACATATGGTGTGCGTAAAGTAATAAGGTTACTTATGCCGATGAGTGTCAGTCATCGTTTTCACTTGTCAAAGAGCCACGGAATTTTTCTTTTTCAGCAACCCTTTCTTCGGCTGCTGTCGCTATCCCGAACAGGTCGCCCATCTTTACAGCGGTGCGTCCCTCATCGTAGATATGTAAAATCCCGTCTAAAAACTGTTTCATATCCTCGATAGGAAGTTCCATTTCTTTACGGTAAACCCTTTCCATAATCGCCCCTGACTCAATCGCATAGCGGCGTAAGGACTGCTTTAAGCCTTCGTCCCCCGCTACACGGTCAACCTCAGCCATAGCGTCTGCAAAGTGATAAGCCATAACCGTATAGAGGTCAATCATCTTTCCGAGGAATGTCGTGAGCAGTTGTTGGTGCGGTTCTCCCTTTACCACGGAAGAAACCGTATCAAGATATTTTTTGATATGTTCCTCCATATCCCTTGCACATAAAGTGCGGCTGCCATATTCCTTATCTTCGGAAAGTCCTGTCAGCCATTCGGGAGTGGTCAGGAGTGCTTCTGCCAGCCCGTTGATAATCATTGTGCGTTTCGGGTCTACTCCGTCCGCTTCATATCTTTGAATGGTAGACTTGTTTACCCCGACACGCTTGCCAAGTTCGGGCATTGTTAAGTTTAATTCTGTTCGGCGTTCTTTTACTCGTTCACCGACCTGTTTTGCGGTGAATGTAATTTCTTTTTTCAAGGTTTTCACCTCCTATTGCTGATAGTATAGCATGGAAAAACTTGTTTTGCAACTGTAAATTTAATAATAGGCAAAAATATTTCTTAATAAGTTGCAAAATGCGTATTTTGAAAGGAGGTTGATAAAATGAGCAACATCAAAATGGGTTTAACCATAGAAGAAGCAGCAGAATGTACGGGTATCGGAAGAAATACAATGCGTAAGTTGGTAGACTGGGGCAAGTTGCCTGTCCTCAAGGTCGGCAGAAAAGCGATTATCCGCAGGGATACTTTAGAGCGATTTATGAGCGTCAATCAGGGAAGAAACCTGCTCAATGAAAATGATGTCCGCAAAGTAGAATAAGCATTCTCCAAGCCCTCGGCGTTTGAGAGCGAAATACACCCCTCGCACAAATCTTCGATTTGTACTCTGGGTATTTCGCCCTTGCAGGGGGCACTGTATCACAGCTTCGGACAAAGCACCGCCGCTATGATACAGAAGAAAACAGCCCTCTGTTTTCTTCGCTGTCCGTCTGCTTACGCCGCCGAAACAGCGGCAACCGAACAATCGGTTGCAAAAAGAGTATGCCCGTCACGGGAGGAAGGAGTAAATGGCAAGACATTCATTTATACAGATGTCGAAGCTACCAAATGTCAAGGGAAGAATATCCTATATTACAAGCCACGCAAGGCAGGAAAATCTCTATGCCACCTACCGTACCGCCGACAATGAATTTTGGAAGAACCTTGCAAGGGAAAGCCAGCAGGAATTTAAGCGGAGCGGCACAGAGGGCAAATGTATCGAAGCAAGGGAATTGATTATCGCCCTACCTGAAGTATATACAAGATACGAGCCGCAGGAAGTCCTTGAAGATTTTACGGAGGAGTTCCGCAGGCAGTATGGTGTCGGACGGCAAATTGAGGGAGACGCAAACAGCGAATTATTTTTCCGACATTTATCCTATTGACTGCGCAGTGCTGTCTGCAAATGCACAATCCTGTCAAAAATGCTGCACGTTGTTGTCGGTATTGTTTTGCGCCTGAAATGCAAAAGGCCATGGATCCCTCATGAGACACATGGCCCATATGAAAAATTTAGTTTTTCCCCTGCCTGTCGGCCAGAACAGGAAGATGAACCAGGCCGGTGGCGACAGTCACCGCATCCACCTTCCGCATCAGGGAGCCGATCCTTTCTTCATTCCAAAAGATATCGGAGAAATCGGAGAGCTCGCACCCTACATCATGGTTAGGGATGCACAGGTAGTTCCCATATTTATGCCGTCCGGCGAGGATGTGGAAGTAAGTCCCCCGCCCATTGATCTCAGCTTCATACCATCCGTTCCCCGTGCTCAGCAGGATGATCTGCCCCGTCCAGGTCTCCTTGCGGGAACCGCTTTTCAGGATACAGGTATAATTCATGTTCCATTCCTCCTATCCGAGATTCTGGCTGCTGACAGAAGCCAGGATGACATCCGTATCGATCACTTTCTTGTCCATCTGTGCCCCCAGAGTCAGCGCGTCGGTCATCAGGTTGTCCACCAGGCGGGGGCTCCCCTGGGAGTGACTGTGGACGGCAGAAAGCGCTGCCTGGTCGATGATGGAGGCTGCGCCTCCGGCACAGGCGATCTTGTGGAGGATATACTGCGCCACTTCCGAGTCTGAGAGACCGGAAAAGTTGTAGTGTACGGTGATGCGCTGGCGCAGGGCCTCATGGACGGGCTTTTTCAGGGTGCTGTTCAGGTGGGGCTCCCCACAGAGGATGAGCGTGAAGCAGTTCAGGGAGTCATACCCGTAGTTCATGAGCATCTTGATATCCTCCAGGATGCCGGTGGAGAGGTATTGTGCCTCATCGACTGCCAGGAGGAGGGGCTGCTTCTTGTCCTTGTAGAGGTAGAGTATCTGCTCCTGTACGGCGCGGAACATCCCAGGCTTGCCGCCCCTTGGCTCTACCCCCAGGACAGAGCAGAGCTGGCGGTAGAACTCCATGACGCTGACCGTGGAGAGGCAGATGTACTCCATATGGTAGAGGTTGGGGTTGAGGCACTTTGCGAAGCAGCGCAGTGCGAAGGACTTGCCCATGCCGGGGCGTGCGGTGAACAGCCCGATTCCCCTTGTGTCCTTGAGGTAGTCCAGCCGGGACGTCATTTCCGAGATGTCCTTTGAGAGGAACCGGTCCTTTTCTCTTGCGTTCTGTTTGTCAAAGGGATTGAAGGAAAGCCCATAGTAGGAACGGAACATCAGCTCTCACCCCCGATCCTTGAATAATCGATGGACGGCGTGTTATTGCGTTTCGTCCTGCAGTTCTCGTTTTTATCCGTAGGCCGGATGGGATAATGTTCCCCCTCATAAAGGATGAAGGCACTGGACATGTCGTCTGGCAGGAAGCGGATCTCCACTTTTGAAGAAATGAACTGCATGGGAACGTCATAGGACACCTTGTCGATGGAGACGGTAGAGTCCTTGTTCACCTTCCTGGTGATGCGGTTCAGGAAACATTCCTCCAGCCACTCCCTGGACTTAGGGTTCCGGATGGAGGAGCGTGTCTGCTGGTAGCGGTCCATGGGCGTTGTGCCGATGCCGGAATGGACAGATGTGTTGTAGGTGCGCATATAGTCCTTAAGCAGCCTGTTGAACTGTGCCAGCGTGGTGATGGAATCCAGATCCAGCGTATAGAGCCAAGTCTCCTTGAGCGTTCTGAACTGGCGTTCTATTTTGGCTTTGGAAGCACCATCACGAATTTTTGTGTGTAAAAGTACGGTGCCGATGGAGCCGCAGATGAGGGAAAGCTGCTCATTCGAGTAACTGCAGCCATTATCGACATAGAGCTTTGCCGGGATTCCATGGGCTGCCACAGCGTCCTTCAACACCTTCTGGAAGTTATAGGCATTATCGTTATAGAAGAGGCCGCCGCCCACCAGAAAACGGGAATGGTCATCAATAATCATGATGCAGTAGACTCTCCTGCGCTGGCCGTGCTCCGTGATATAAGGCAGGTAACAGGTATCGGCCTGCCACATCTTCCCAAAGGCGTCTTCTTCAAATGCCTTCCTGTCCCGCATGCCGGGGTTGCGTGCCGATTTCAGGTCATGTTTCTTGACGAAGCGCTGGACGGCGCAGACGCTGACTGTGGCAGGGATGAAGGCTTCTTCAACGAGGTGCCGGTGGATCTGTGTAGAGTTCAGCCGTGGGAAGGCCTCCTTGAGGCGGTAGATCTCCTCAATGGCCGTGTCTGGGAGAACCCGGGTGGAGCCCTTATCGGAACGCTCCTGCGGCAAGAGGGCGTCGATGCCGCCGTTCTGGTAGAGGGACACCCATTTGCTGAGGGTCTTTGGGCTGTACTGGAATACCGAGCCGTCAGGCAGGGTGAGCGGTTTTTCGGTGATACGCTGGTAGTAAGCGTTCCTGGACGCATCCGGATAAAGGCCATGGATGACCGGCGCTATGAGAGCGAGGCGGAACTGTGCCATGGCGGCTGCGTCCGAAAGGTTTTTGGGATTGTTGTCCATAAAAATGTCCTCCTTAGGTGGTTTTCCACCATTATGCAGGAGAGAAGGGAGGGAAGCCATACCCGTGGCGTGTGGCCGACGGAAAAAGGGTCAGGGGCCGAACACCTGCTGGCAGTAAAGTGCCGGGTTTTTATGGGACTGGAGGAAAGACTTTGTAAAACGGCGGACAAAGGCGGAGGCGAAATCCGAATAAGCCGGCTGCGTGAACAGGGACTTCAGGAAGGAAAGGCCGGAAACCTCCATGGAGGAAAGCACGCCGAGCCAATCTTCCTTCTGCACCCGAAAGAGCTGCAGCCACCGGCGCAGCTGGGAAAGGGTGATGCAGAAGCGTTCGCATAGCCTTTCCACAGTGGAAAGGCGCAGGAAATACTCCGCCAGGACACGTAGAAGGAAGAACAGGCCATAGCCGGAGTAGGGAATGATGAAGTCCGGGAGGATGGCATGGGTATGGCCACAGGTACAGATGAGGCGCATGATGCAGAGGCTGTGGCGGACCTGGGTGCCGCCAATGAAGTCCACCAGGGAGCGGTCATAGTAGGCATGGATGCGGCAGGATCCCTTTACCCCACAGCAGGGACAGGTCTGTAGTTCCGAACGGAATCCGGCCATAAAGGAATCGAACAGGATCTTTGATGAACTTTTTATACGAACCAGCTTGCAAAACAGGGAGTTTTCTCTTATCATAGTATATGTCGGTGTTGCCGGAGCCTCACGAGTGGGATACGATCCCGTATATGGCAGGCACACTGGTATGTGAGAGAAAGAACGAACTGCGGAAGGGGCTGTTCTTTCTCTTTTTTTCGTTCCATAAAAACTATATCGGAATGACATGGGATGGTCAAGAGGAAAACGTGCCGCCTCCTGCAGCACACTTTTATAGACAGTGTTTAAAAACTGAGATTATAATTTGATGTTTTTGTGCGGGAGATAGGAACTTTAGTTTGCTGGGCTACAGTATGGTATGGAGTGCGTGTCAGCCCTCCACCACAACAAACGCAAAACAAACTATCATATCCATCTTATCTTCAGCGAAAGAAAACTGCTCCCTGAGCCTGATATTAAGACAGCCACACGCAGCGTGTTCTATGATGAAACAGGCAAAAGGGTACGCACCAAGAAAGAAATCACAGGGGAGGACGGGCAGATACGAAAAGGCTGTACCATCATTAAAAAGGGCGAGGTTTACGAAAGCCACCTCTTTACCGTGAAAGATGATAAATTCAAAAGCGAGCCTTTTCTTCGGGAGGTTAAAGAGATTTACACCGACCTTATCAATCGGCATATCTCCGATCCCGAACAGCAGTTAAAGGTATTTGATAAGAACAGCGTTTATCTTCCCACCAAGAAAATCGGCAAGAACAATCCCAAAGCCGCCAAGATTGAAGCGGACAACACCGCAAGGCAGGAATGGAACAGGACAGCGGATATGGCGTTGTTATCAGGTATTTCCGAAGCAAAGATTTTAGAAGTCAAGCAGACCGAAATACACGAAAAAGCAAGCCAATCTATCAAAAGCAAAGGCTGGCTGCCGAATCTATTCCGTGGGATTGTGGCAAGGGCAAAAGATTTTCTGCAAAACCTTATTCGAGAAAAAGATATGCCGCCCAAGCCTACGCTTGATATTGATATGGCAGAGTTCCGCCATATGCGAAACCTGATGATAAAAGTACAGGATAAGGCAAGGGAAATCAAAAACTTGCAGGATAAAGTTCTGCCGCAGTTGAAACAGCAGCTTGCCAATACAAAGGGGCTTTTCAAAGGCAAAGAACGAAAAGCGTTGGAGGTAAAAATCAAAGAAACCGAAGCGGAGATTGCCGACAGGCTGGATAAAATCCCCGATACGCTCAAAGAGGACGGTTATCCCGATGTACAAGTTTTTATGAGGACTTTCCGAGAAATGGAAAGCGTTGTAGAACAGTACAACCGTGACCTTGCCGAGTGGGAACATCAAGCCAGCAGGAAACCGACAGCCGCCGCCAAAGAACAGCACAGACCGCCCGAAAAGCAGAGCGTGCTAAAACATCTGCGAGAAATACAGGAACGCAACAAGCAGAGACTACCGCAAAGACAGCGTAAGAAATCCTTTGACAGAAATAGCCGATAGGCATTGAAAAACCGCCGTTATGGCGTTTCCCGTAGCGGCGGCATACATAATCATTTACTGATTACAAGCGTGATTTTTATATCTCATTTTTTAAGTCCTATTATAGTATTTCCTCATCACAATTTACCGAATGTTTTAAAAATGTTTTTCAAAATGTTTATACAGAACAATTCCTAAAAATGTTTGCAGTAGGAATAAACCAAATATAATTCCTATAATCCATGCTTCAATATGAAGTAATGCAAGTACAAAAGCAACAAACAAGTACACGAAAGTCATTAACTGATACACTAAAGAACCAGCTTTCATTCTTAAAAATACTTTTCTTTCATCAACACTATTGATATGATTTTCTCTATTTATATTTTCCAATTTTTCTTTATTTTTTGGCATTTCATAATAATAAATTTTAAGTAATTGAACACATGAAGCAAAAGCTAAGCCGAACCCCATTGCGTAAAAAAGTGTAGAGTAATAGTCAGTGTCAATAACGAAATATCCAAAACATATAAAGATTATGCCTATAATAATCTCAATGATAAATGATATTTTTTTCTTCATTGTCAATTCCACCTTTCATACGACTACATTTTCTTATCTAAATAACGAGCTGTTATAACCCATGTAATTTGCCCGACAGCAATAACTCCTGTTATCGAAAAAAATACAACTTTACTCATATATCCCATAAAGATAAGGGCAAATAATACAAGAACCAATAATGTAAGTGTTACTTTGTAAGCATTCGCAAGAGAAGCGTTAATAATTGCAATATTTCTTTCATCATTTTCTAATATTTGTATTTCTTTTGTCGGCTTACTGAATATATCACACCCCATTAAAATCAATATTATCCCAATAAGTGTTGTACCATAGACAACCAAATCTGGACGAGGTACAGGTAATAGTCGATGTACGCCTAAACCATAAGTTAGTAAACCACCTAAAAAAATTATTACACCGATGAACAATTCGACTTTTTGTATCTTATGCCTCATTTACTTTCCTCCTCATAAATAAAAATTTCTTCAATGCTCATTTGAAAGTATCTTGCGATTTTAAAGGCTAACATGATAGAGGGATTGTAGCGTCCATTTTCTAAAGAGCCTATTGTTTGACGAGATACTTCAAGAGCAGTAGCTAAATCTTCTTGTTTAATACCTCTTTGTTTTCGTAATTCTTCTAATCGATTTTTCAAAATATCCCCCTTCCTACGGAAAGCATGCTTTCCATACCTTTATTATAGCAAAAAAAATTCTGATGTCAAGCACACTTTCCGTTTTGGATGATCATTCTGCACTTTTCCAATTGCTATCTTTACGAAGCGTATACTTGTGGCGTTATACCTCTTCTGAGAAAACGAGAGAATTTTTTCTTTAGGAAAAGCGGTAGGGACAATCAATTCCCTACCGCTTGAGTGCTTTATACAAAAATCAGTTCTGTTTGTACGATTTCTCTTGCCCTTGCTTGTATTTCGTTCATTTTTCTAACCCACAAAATAGGGTTTTCTGCTTTAAGCTGTTCAGCCCCCCTCCTTGTCAGCCATTTGCTCGACCAATCGAAACATCATCTCTGTTGCTTGTTTGTCAATGTCGGCAAGATAACTATTCAACTTGCCATTCATGGGCAGCGAGGTGTAAACCGTTCTTTTATGTTCCTGTAAGTAGCGTTTGTGTCGCTGTCCCCATAAACCGATAGGCTTGTGTTCTTTTTCGGTTGGTAAAGTAAGACAAGGAATATAATAATCTCCCTGCAACTCATACCATAAACCGTTGCTTTCATCATAAATATATTTCTCCATAGTGTTGTCCTCCAAATAATATATTCGCACATATATCACAATTCTCCGATTGCCACACTCTGTTATATCGTGTTATGAGATTTTCTTGCCCTTAATTTTGCCCTTATAAGCAGTCAGGGAAAGAGTAAACTTGTGTGAAATCATATAAAGAGATAAGGCGAACACATTGCGACAAATCCTTTGTTTTCAAAGCATTTAGAGGATTTTATTGACAACCTATGAAGCGCAATAATCGCTCATAATTTTATGGTTTCCAATTTCCAGTTTGTGGGACAAAGGAGAAGTTCAATGAAGGATTTAAAAGAATTAGGGAAACTGATGAAAGAGCACCCTAATTTTGCATTTTATATCGTAATGCAGATCGAAGGATAAGGAGGCAATAGAATATGGAACTTGTAAAACTGACACACGAAAATATTGAAAAGGAGCACATCTGCTGTGCAATCTCCAATAACAAGGATATCCAGGTTATGTCCAAAAAGAACTGGCTGAAAGACAGGCTGGACGAGGGGCTTGTATTCCTAAAAGGCAACGTCCGGGGAAAATGTTTCATTGAGTATATCCCCACGGAATACGCATGGGCGCCCATCGAGGCGGCGGGCTATATGTACATTGACTGCCTGTGGGTATCCGGGCAGTTTAAAGGACATGGATACTCGAACCTATTGTTGGATGCATGTATCAAGGACGGCAAAGAGAAAGGAAAAAAGGGGCTTGTGATCCTGTCCTCCAGGAAAAAGATGGGATTCCTCTCTGACCCGAAATACATGGGCTATAAGGGCTTTCAGACAGCGGATACGGCAGAGCCTTATTTTGAGCTGATGTACCTGCCCTTTGAAGGGGGCGCACCTCTTCCACGCTTCCGGGACAGCGTGGGCAGACAGGAAGATATGCCGGAAGGATTTGTGCTGTATTACACAAACCAATGCCCTTTTACGGCAAAGTATGTACCGCTGCTGGAGGAGATGGCAAAGGCCAGGAACGCAGTGTTTCAGTCCGTACATATCCAGACCAGAGAGGATGCGCAGAATGCCCCTTCGCCCTTTACCACCTTTTCCCTTTTCTATGACGGACAGCTCGTGACACATGAAATCTTGTCGGAGAAGAAATTTGCTAAAATCTTAGCAGATAAAGGAGTGTGAAAAATGATTCAATTAGTCAGACCAACAGAAGCGATGAAAGAACAGGCTATAGAGTTCAGATAGGAATTTTTTGAAGGCGGCTCCCCCTGCGCGGGAAAAAGCAGTGTTGCCAGATATATGCAGACAGGGGCAAGAAAAGGGTATTCCGTTTGCAGGAAAGTCACCAGTATGAATGCGGAGCAGGTCTGGATGCGGGAACCGTTAGTCCAATGGAATTTTATTATTCTACACGGGCAGAGAATCTTGCTTCAAAGGCGCTTGCATTATCCTGTGGATTGGCGTATCAGTATTTGGAGCAGAAGACAGACCAGTGCGGCGGAAAAACTTATGAATTGGAGATTTATAAAAAGAATCTGTAATGTATAGGAATTGAATTACGGCTGGGCCTATGCTATAATTCAAACGATAAATTCTTTTGGAAAAAGGTGTTTTGATGAACGAATACATAACAAATCGGGTACATGATTTGTACTGGAAGGAAGATATAAATTGTGCGAGGACAGCACTCGCCTGTTTGAGTGAATTATTTGAAATTACCATTGAGCCGCAGACAATTTGGTCTGCGGTTGGACTGCATGGCGCAGGCGGATATAGAGCGCAATGTGGTTTGGTGGAAGGTTCGCTTATGTTCATAGGGATTTATCTTCATGGGCTGGGAAAATCAGAAGATGAAATCGTATCTGCCTGCTATAATTTTGCGTCTGCTTTTGAAAAGACATTTGAGTCATTAAGATGCCGTGAACTGCGTCCTTCGGGTTTTTCAGAAAGTGATCCGCCACATCTATGTGAAAACCTGACTTGTAATGGAATTGAGTTTGCATACCAATTTATTTTAGGGATTACAAAACAGTAAATTTTACTTTACGCCAATTTTACAACCAGTGTCACAAAGAAGCACCCGTTGCGAATATCCGCAAACACCTCTCCACCCATAAGTGACATCATCCGTTTGCAGATAAAAAGTCCAAGCCCGTTGCCTTGCACCTTATCTGCATTGTTTCCGCGATGAAAACTCTCAAATATCTGCGGCAGTTCTTTCGCTTTAAGCGTGCAGCCCGTATTTGATACCGTGATAAGCTCACAGCCGTCCATTTTATCACAGCTGATCTCAATTCGTCTGCCGTCCCCGTATTTGATTGCATTTTCGATCAGATTTTGAAAACATTCCGCAAGGCGGTTCGGATCGCAGGAAAGAATGCAGTCATCATATTTGCGAATCAAAAGCTCTGTTCCCGACATGGAAAGCTGGGGAGTATATCTCGCGTCTATTTTTGCAATGATAACACTGAGATACTCCTCGCCGGGTGTGACCTCAAAGCTCATAAAGTCCTCGCTTACTGCCTTTGAGAGCTCGCTGACAAAGTGCTCTATCTCATCAGCGCGGGTATTGATGCTCTCGGCAGCGGCACGCTGTTTTTCCTCGTTCTTGTATAATCCCTTTGCAAGTGCCTTTGCATTCAGCTTGATAGCCGACAAAGGTGTTTTTATGTCATGGGAAAGGGAGAGCAGCAGGAGTTTTTTATCCTTTTGCATCGTAATCTCTTTTTTGCGGCTATTTTCTATGCTCTCACGCAAGAGGTTAATCCCCCATGCGAATTTGCCGAAAAATCGGCTTTTTTCTTCGGATATCGGCACGGCAAGATTGCCCTTTGCAAGCTCCTTAGGAACATCACTCAGCCTGTCGAAAGGTGCGATGATATGTCTGCGGATATAATACAAAAGACTTGTCAACAACAGGAACAGCGCACCCAATACGCAATTTACCGCAGCAATGCCATATTGTCTGTTCTCGATGGTATATTCAACACGATAAAGCGATTCGCCCGCTTCTATAATAAGATAATGCTCATCGGAACGGTAGATGCCATCACCTGTAAACACGCCCGTAATATGGGGGTATTTTTTAAGATCATAACTACCTGTCCCCGCTATCTCATCCGCAAGCCTCCTGGCTTCAACACGATAAATACCGTCACTATTTTCTTTTAATTCCGCGAGAAATATGTTCAATGCCGCCGTCAGTAATAGAAATATGGTCATCACTGCGACACACAGTTTTTTGTAAGCTTTCATACAAATTTATACCCCACGCCCCAGACAGTAAGCAAACGTTTTGCATTCTTAGGGGCATCACCGAGTTTTTGGCGAATGCGGTTGATATGAACATGAAGCGTCTGCATCTCCGAAACGCTGTCGCTGCCCCAGATCGTGCCAAACAGGTACTCTTTTTTTAGAACTTTTCCTTGATTTTCAATCAAAAGCGCCAGTAAATCAAACTCTTTTGAAGGCAGTTCCACCGGCTTTCCGTCAATGACCGCCGTTTTGTCTGCAAGGTTGAGTGTCACACCATCTGCTGATAATATATCATGCTGATACCGCCGTTTAAATATACCCTTAATTTTAGCGATAAGAACATCTATATCATAGGGCTTTTCAATATAATCATCAGCACCGAGGTCATAGCCGTTGAGCTTATCTTCCCTGCCCGTCCTTGAACTGACAATCAATATGGGAGTATCCGTGTTTTCCCGGAGTTTTGAACATACCGCAAAGCCGTTCATATCGGGAAGATTGATGTCAAGCACCACAAGCCTTGCGCCATATCGTTCAAAAAGATGTACGGCACGTTCTCCGCTGTTCACGCTTGATACAACATATCCTTCCTCGCACAGGAAGTCGGTCAGCAAGTTCGCCAGTTCCTTATCGTCCTCTACAATCAGAATGTCAGTCATAAAATCACCACCTGCAAGTATTGTTTCAAGTATCACCAGCCCTGTTCTATAAGCCAGTTATTCAGTTCTCTTTCACGGCTGCAAAGTTCCTTGCCGCTGCCGTCAAAATGTCCCATTTCCTTTTCACCCATGATACCGCCGTCCATGATATACAGCACCCTGCTGCATTTGGCGGCTACCTTTGGATCATGGGTAACGCACATAACTGTAGTACCGTCACGGTTGAGGGATAACAGTTCGTTCATTACCTCATCGGAGCTTGAACGGTTGAGGGCGCCTGTCGGCTCATCGGCAAAGATTATCTTGGGATCGTTTATCATACTGCGGCAAATACAAGCCCTCTGAAGCTGTCCGCCAGACACCTCGTTGATGTCGTTGCCGCCTATGTCATCGATGTCGAGCCTGCGCATAAGCGCTCTGCCGCGCTCATCGGTCTGCCTGCGGCTTTTTGTATTCTTTTTTGATTGTACCGCAGGGAGGATGATGTTGTCCAGAATGGTGAGGTTTTTCAGCATATACATCTGCTGGAAGATAAATCCCATTTCATCAAGACGCAGATCGGCAAGCTCTCTTTCTCCCATTGCGGTGATATTTTTACCGCAGAATAAGACTTCCCCCGATGTGATGCCGTCCATACCGGACACAGTGTAAAGCAGGGTGGATTTGCCCGAACCGGAGGGACCCATAACTGCTGTCATTTCACCCTTGGAAACGGTGAAATTTACGTTTTTCAGAACATTGTTCTGACGTTTGTTTACTATGTAGGTTTTGCAGAGGTTCTTTACTTCTAAAATATTCATAATAAACTCCTTTCTTACTCGATACTCGCCGTATCGGAGGATTTAATTTTTTTGGTGTAAAGAGAGGTCAAAAATGCGCTGACGACTGTGGCAGCAAGAGCGATAATGGGGAATACCACGTATATCTCCACGGGGTTTTGCATATATTCTACGCCCATTTCAAGACCCATTAGTCTGAAAACAGGGTCGAAGCAAAGCTTTGTGAGGGGCATACCCAAAAGTTCCGCAATAAGGACAGCCGCCGCTGCCGCAATAAAAAATCTTAACGTGTACTGTCCGTATATCCTGCTGTTCCTTATGCCTATGGCTTTCATAAGGGCGATCTCCGCCTGCTCCTTCGCGATAAAGGAACGCGCCATAAGCACGGTGATAAGTGCGGCTAAAATTACCATAAGGATGGCGGACATTTTTTTCACCGAGTCTATGGCATCGCCGACTCCGGTGGTATCATTTACAGTTTCGCCTGCTGTTTTAACGCTTGAAAATTCAGGGTAAAGCTCCTTGATCTTTTCAATTCTGCGTAATACTTCCTCATCATCGGGGTCGTCGGTAAATTTTATCTGCGTACCAGGGGAGCCGCTTGATGCGATATAGTTTATATCGCAGTCGGTATGAGCCCTTACGGAAATACCCTGATTAACCATTGATTGATACAGAGCGGTTATGATGAACTCCGCCGTTTCTCCTGTTGGGTAGGACAAGGTAACGGTATCGCCTATATCTGCATCCAGCTTTTTTGCCAAAAGAGTCGTCACTGCAATTTCGCCGCTGTTTTGGGGAGGAGTCCCCTCTAAATATTCGTACATATCCATTGTTGTTCCCGTACCCTGAAGTATAGCTGCCTTGTTTTCATATTCGCTGTGTCTTATCATCGAATAAATATAATATTCCGTCATACATTCCGCGGACATACCGTTTTTTGCAAGGGTCTGTTCCATATCCGCAAGATATTTTTTAACCTTTTCATGTCCGTCCTCAGTCATAAATTTCATAGTTTCGTCGCCGATGTCCGTAACGGCGTGGCAGTCTGCCATACCGAAATATTTCGCCAGCTTTCTGCTTTTAAGAGACGCTGTGACATTGGAAAGCATGATCAGCAGCGACATACACAGAAAAAAGGTAAAGATAATGACAGCGTAGCGTCTGGGACTGCTTACAATATCGTTTGCGGCAAGGAAAGCCGTTGTGTTAAGCCGCGATTTTCCAAGGCTCATAACGCTCTTTTTGCGGAAGCGTTCTCCTGTCTGCCCGTTTCTTACAGCATCGACAGGGGACATCTTGCTCACCCTGCCCGTACAGCAAAGACAGAACAGGAGAATTACAGCCGCTACCAGAACCGAACAGGCAGCATTGATAAAACCGTTATTGCCGCTGTCTATTATAATAGTCTCCGAGGAATAATTTATAAGCAATTTCCCGAACGGGTAACTGAGCATCAAGCCAATGCCCGCGCCGACAGCGGAAATAGCGAAGTATTTTGTAAGGTACAATCCCCGGATTTTTATGTTCCGTATGCCTATTGCTTTCATAACACCTATCTCGCGGAATTCCTCGGAGAGGGTAAAGGCTATGGTGAACCGCAGCACCGTAAAGGATATGATGATAAGAATCATGCTCACCGCAAGGATAAGCCCCATGATTATCATATCAAAAATATAGGCCTGCTCCAGCATCTCCGTATCGCCCGCAAAGGCAAAGTTGTCGGATATATCCGCGATCTGGGACAGGGTTTTGTCAAGGTCGGCGGTGTGTATGTATAATAATTTTCCGCCGTACATATTTTTTATCGTCTCATTGGACATATATTCGTCAAAGTCCTCGCCGTTCAGGATAAACCTTTTAATGCCCATCAATTCCGTGCCGCAGACAGCGTCCCTGAAACTGCCCGCAAAGGTGAATTCACGGCTTATGCCCTCTATTTCGACAGTAATTTTGTCACCTGCCTTAATTCCCATGTTTTTCTCTATGAAACGGGTAGCGTAAATTTCCCCTTTCGGTACGCTTTTAAGAATACTTTCGTCGTCCAGAAAATAATTTATCCCCATCTCCCTGTCGCTCTGCAAAACTAATTTCTGACTGAGGTTGGAAGCGTTAAGCGGTTCGCCGGCACGTGTAATATTGGACTGGGACATCGAGACGAACTCCTCGATACGGAACTCGTCTATCGCGGAGGCGTTTTCAAGCGTCCCGCAGATATCCTTGTGCTCAGATTTGTTTTCGCTCATCGTGAAGTAATCGGGCACGTCCGCCATTTCAAAATAGCTGTCCAGCGCAGTCGTCACGGTGATGATGTTGCTCACGCCGGAGGACATGAACATCGACGCGAGTATAATAAATACCAGAAGTATTACGTTCATTGCCCTTTTACGTTTAAGGTCCTTTTTCAGTATTCTCCAGAACATAGTGTATTCCTCTTTTCTTGAATTTGATGTTTCTATATTCTGAATTGTACCATATAAATTCTTAACAAGTCTTTAACTTTTCCACCCGCTTTCTTTTATCAGCTGTTTTTTGGCTGGAAATTTTTTGAAAATGGTTATATAATAAAGCAACAGACAGGAGTTTTTATGCATCAAGCAGGTATCTTTCAGAAAGTAATATTAAGGTGATAAGCAAATCAGGATTTTGGGAGGGCGTTATGTTTAATGAAATATGTATATATGAAGCAAAATTAACTAAGCTCGATGAAATTGAAGAGTTAATGAAAGAAGTAGCTGAATTTTATTTGGAGCAAGATGGTGTTATTGATGTACATTACATAAAACGAACTCATAGGCAAAAAGATTTTAATGCAGTTAAAGAAGGAGAGTTACCTATCCGTCTTACAAGAAATGTAGGAAAGGTAACATATGTTTTATATTGGGTACTGGAAAACGAAGAAGCTCATGCAAGAGTATCTAAACTTGGTGTGGAGAAATTTTATAAACGCTGGAATCGGTGCTTAACCACAATGCCTAAAATAATTCTTGGTGAAAATGTCATCTAACTTGCAACTTTCAATTTATAGAGCAGAGATAAATGTTGACAAAGCCGTATGAATCTATGTTCTGCAAAGCAATAAAGCGGATTCAAAACAGAAAAGCACCTCGAATACAATAAAAAATGCGTGTGAATTTGTGTATCGATATCATATTACCGAAAGTATAAGAAGTATTTACACGAACATAGTGATGAATATGCAGGTAAGCTGATTGATTATCTGCAAAGCTGAAAAATCGGGATTTCATAAGGTGAGGAAAATGGTTAGAGAAGTAAAATGGACAAAATATCTATGGCTGAGCCTGCTCTTGTTTGGAGCATTTATGCTGGAATATTTTTCAATATTTGTAATTGAATTCATGATTCTGCATGTAGATATATGGAACTATACAGTAAACCAAAGAAGTGTTCATTGTATGATAATGGTTTTAATATGGGCGGTTGTTATTGTAATGGCACTATTTTTTTCGCAGAGGTATTATCACTTTCCTTCAAGAGAAAATAAAGAGGATCATCCTTCTTTGAAAAATTGGGTCATAACATTTTCCTGCTTAATCTGCTGCAAAATCTTGACTTTTATAGATTGGCATACTCTAAAAGTATTTAGTGAAGTTCAAGGTAAAAATGCATACCAATTCTGTGCACAATATTTATACTATCTTTTTGAGGTAATGCTTGTTACTCTAATCATAATGTATGGGCAAAAAGCGATTGAAACCTTGTTGAAAAAAGAAAGTCCGATTCCTTTCGGTGGTATTATATTGGCTGTGACATGGGGAGTATTTCATTTCGTGTCGAGAGGAGCAGGACTTGAAATATGGAATGGAATCTCTACTATGATATTTTCTGTTCTTAGCGGTGCAATGTATTTGAGACTAAACAGGAAATGCTTGTATAGCTATTTTTTTATCGCTGTAGGTTACTTACTATAAAATCTTGTTGAATTACAAGAAATTGGGAAATGAATCACGTGGGAAGAATTAGACATAAGTGGAGAGATTAAAAGGAGGATAACAGTATGCTGAGATTGGAAAAAATACACGGACAGAATGTATGGGATATTCTTAAATTGAAGGTTGCAGAAAATCAAAGGCATTTTGTTTCAAGCAATGACAGGAGCATTATCGAAGCTTATACAACAATTGCCGGAAATGGCTATGTTTTTCCCTTTGGTATTTATGAAAATGACACACCAATAGGCTTTATAATGATTGGCTTTGGGACAGATGATTATTGGGATGATGCACCGTTTGTGGCAGCAGGCAACTACAACCTTTGGCGGTTGATGATAGATGAGAAATATCAGAATAAGGGATATGGACGCGAAGCGGTCAGGCTTGCATTGGAATTTATAAAGACACTCCCGTGCGGTAATGCAGAATACTGCTGGCTGTCATATGAACCTGATAATGATGTTGCCCGCCATTTATACCATTCGTTTGGATTTGTTGAGACAGGTGAAAAGGATTGCAATGAATTGATTGCTGTATTGAAGTTATAAGGAAGAATAGGTGACCAATATGAAAATGAAATCCAAGAGAAAAATTCTCATTATTGTATTATCTGTAGTTATTGTGCTGTTCATTGCCGGAGATTGGGCATTATCCGTGATAATATACAACGAAAATTTTAACCAGCGTTTTGAAAGTGATGAGGCGTTTATACGGCATGTTGATGATTTTGACGGATTGCAGCGCACGAAATATGAGTTTGTTTCCAATAAGGGACAGAAATTGACGGGATATCTGTACACCACGGAGGAAAAACCGCATGGAATCGTTGTAATGTCTCACGGATTTGGCGGTGGCGGGCACAACTCTTATATGGACTGCGCAAATTATTTCGCGCATCATGGATACTGTGTTTTTTCTTATGATGCTACGGGAAATGATGAAAGCGAAGGTGAAGGAGTTGGAGGACTTCCACAGGGAGTCATAGATCTTGACTATGCAATCACATTTGTGGAAGAAAGTGGGAATTTCCCAGATCTGCCAATCGTTTTATTCGGGCATAGCTGGGGCGGTTACAGTGTTTGCAGTGTACTTACCTATCATCCTGAAGTAAAAGCAGTTATCGCGTGTTCCGGTTTTAACTCTTCATCGGATATGTTTGAAGCAGAGGGGAAAAAACAGGCAGGGAACGGTATCTATCTTATATTGCCGTTTGTGAAGCTCCACGAGAGGATGAAATACGGCGGCTATGCCTCAAATACTGCGATGGACGGATTTTCAGAGAGCGATGCCGCCATTATGATCCTGCATAGTTTGGATGATGAAGTTGTTCCAGCCAAATACGGCTACGACATTTATTATGAAAAATATAAAGATGATTCCCGGTTTCGTTTCATTCATTTCCAGGATAAGGGACATAATTATTTCAATGATGAAACCTATAGGGATGAATTTAATGCGGAATTTGACAAATGGCTTGAAACACTGGATTACGATTATAATGTCTCCGAAAACAAAGAACGGTTTTCGAAGGATAGAGCTGACTATATACATAAAAACCTTGACAGGGAAAAAAGGTTCAATTCATTAGATTTGGAGCTGTTTGGGGATTTTGTTGGTTTTTATGATGAAAAGATACACGGGGTTATCAAAAGTGAAGAGGCTTTCGAGAAATGATTAGTCCAAAATAGCGAGAGCTGTAACCAATGTGGTTACAGCTCTCGCTAAATTTTTCCCTAAATTTGCAAATATGGCACTTTATTTTGCAAAAGTGGACTGTCTCGTTGAAAGTAATGGATAAAGTAGATACAATAAAATTATCTTTGTAGCAATGAAAGAATTTTTTTATTACCGGAAAGCTATGGAGTAATAATGTATACGGAGGAAAACATAATGAAATCTATTTGTGGAATTGATTGTACGAACTGTGAATTAAGCAGCACTTGTAACGGGTGTGCGGCAACAGGAGGCCAGCCTTTTGGGGCGGAATGCCTTGTTGCACAATGCTGTAAAAAAGGCAAGACAGCGTTAAGTGAATTGAAAGAAAAGCTGATTGCGGCCTTCAATGCGCTTCACATTCCGGATATGGAAGAAGTAACAGAGCTGAATGCGCTGAAAGGTTCCTTTGCCAACATTGAATATGCCCTTCCCAACAGCCAGATTGTAAAGTTTTGGGATGACAACAGGATCTATCTGGGGAACCAGCTGCAAAAAAAGGACAGCGACAGGTGCTACGGGATCATCGCTGACGAGAAATACCTCATGGTGTCTGAGTACAGCGGCTTTGGAACTGATGCAGAGATTATTGTGTTCAAACGATGGAACTAAAATGGATCTTCTGGAAAAAACAATAAAAGAGTGGAGGGACGTCCAGTGAAGATCTCAAGAGTGACAGCACAATTTCCCTGTGATTGTAAAACGGTCTGGGATATTGTTACAGATAATGAGAATTTTGAATGGCGAAGTGATTTATCTAAAATCGAAATAATTGATGAAAATCGTTTTGACGAGTATACAAGGGATAAATTTGTAACACATTTTCGGATCACTGCAAAGGAGCCATACCGAGAATACCGCTTTGATATGGAAAATCAGAACATGAGAGGTCACTGGAGCGGCATATTTGAGAGCTGCGATGATGGTACACAGATTACTTTTACAGAACAAGTCCAGGTGAAGAACCCGATTATGAATTTGTTTGTAAAGGGGTATCTGAAAAAGCAGCAGGTCGGGTATATTGCAGATCTCAGAAAAGCGATAGCAAAATTGTAAGTTGGAGGATTAAGCAAGTAAAGAAGTGCAGCTTCCTGGGAAAAAGCGGATGAAAGTTAATGCCTTTCTAAGAGGAAATATACTGGAGACGGGAACGCTGCTGAAAAGAGTGGAGGAGACGACAAAATGAGAAATCCAGAACAAACAATAGGAAACTTAATAGATAAGCAGAAAGTTTCATTTATTGCCTCGATTTCCGCGGAAGGTTTCCCAAATATGAAAGCTATGCTGCCGCCCAGAAAACGAGTGGGAATCAAGGAATTTTGGTTTACAACTAATACATCTTCTATGCGGGTAGCTCAATACAGGGAAAATCCAAATGCCAGCATTTATTTTTATGACAAACGTTTTTTCCGTGGAGTTATGCTGATTGGCACCATGGAGGTTTTAGAGGATGCTGAAGCTAAGCAGATGATCTGGCTTGAGGGTGATACTATGTATTATCCCCAGGGCGTGACAGATCCTGATTATTGTGTTTTAAAATTTACTGCTGAAAAAGGGAGATACTATTCTAACTTTAAATCAGAAGATTTTGATGTGCTGCCCATGAGCATATGAAAGAAAATATCTGTGTGGCAGGAGATGGCTAAAGATAAGTAAAATATTATTATTAGAGGACGATGTGAGTCTGGTAGATGGACTCAAGTATTCTCTAGGGAAGAACGGATTTGATGTTACGGTTGTACGGACAGTGGAAAAAGCCCTTGAGTCCCTGTCAATTATCAGTGAGTACGATCTATTACTGCTTGATGTTACTTTACCGGATGGAACAGGATTTGATGTATGTGAAAAGGTAAGACGGCAGAATAGGCAGATACGTGGATACAATCAGTGCGCCATAGATTTTGGAAAGATAATTTGAGGTTAATCAATGATTAAAATATTATTTGTAGATGATAATTTCGATTGCTTAAAGATTCTGGAGCGTGTGTTTAGGAAAGAGTTTATCGTATATACAACGTCGGGAGTGAATGCGGCAATGGAGATTCTGAAAAATAAAAAGGTCAATTTGGTCTGTTCTGATTTGCATATGCGCGGTGAGACAGGTGTTGTTCTGCTACAGGAGATGATACGGAGCGACATGAATATACCGTTTATTTTGATGTCCGGTGATATTGACAGTATGGAAATAAAGAGGGCAGAATCTTATGGGGCAGTCTTTCTGGAGAAAAACGGGGAGTTAGCCTCTCGGATTAAGAGAATTGCGGTTTCAGTAGAGAAAAAAGGAAGCCAGGCAATTGGGGAGATGCCAGCATGCGTAAAAAATATTAATAGCGGATGATGAAGCAGATATTGTGTCAATGCTTCGTGCCTTTTTTGAAAGCAAAGGATATTTTGTCCTGTCAGCCGTAAATGGAACAGAAGCATTAAAGCAAGTGGAACAGGAACCGGATATTATCTTGCTTGATATTAATATGCCCGGACTGGATGGCCTGAAGGTTTGCGAACGTATTCGGGATTATGTGTCCTGCCCTATTCTTTTCTTGACTGCGCGAATAGAAGATACAGACAAAGTAAAAGGGTTTGCCGTCGGCGGTGATGATTATATTGTCAAGCCCTTTTCCCTTATGGAGCTTGAAGCAAGGGTGACTGCGCATTTGCGCAGGGAAGCAAGGCGTACCTTTGATGCACAGATCAAGTTCTCCGGTGACCTGACGGTTGATTATTCAGAGCGCTGCCTTTTCTTTGAGGGGCAGCGTCTTGGTCTTGCTAAAAAAGAATTTGATATTGTGGAACTGTTATCTCAAAATCCGGGACAGGTTTTTACGAAAGAACGGATTTATGAGCGCATTTGGGGTTATGACAGCATGGGGGACAGCAGTGTTGTGGCGGAGCATATCCGAAGGATACGGTCAAAGATTGCAGCATATACGGACAGGGCATATATTGAAACAGTTTGGGGGTGCGGATACAAATGGAGAAAATAAAGCACTATAGACTGAATTTATCTCTTAGGAAAAGTCTGGTGCTCTACGTGGCAGTTTTTGCGGTACTTGCTCTTATTCTCTCTATAATGACGATTTCCATATGCGATAACACAGTGGATACGATACGGAAGTCTTACCCGTCGGCCGGTGAAAAATATTATCTGACAAATGAGCAGGGCAAACGACTGGGCGACGGCGCTTATATCGGGAATGTACCCGTTATGCCTTCCGGGCAGGATGAACGTATCATCACTTTATTAGAATTGTTTTCTACGATTGCTGCACCTGTCTATTCCGCATTATGTATTATAGCGGCAGCATTTCTGTTTTACAGGGACAAGCTGAAAAAGCCGCTTGCAAACTTGCGCATTGCGGCTGAAAAAATATCAAATAATGACTTGGACTTTGCGGTAGGATACGACAGTAAAGATGAGTTGGGGGAGCTTGTGGATTCCTTTGAAATCATGCGCGCGGCTCTTGTAAATAATTTTTCTGAAATGTGGAGGCAGGTCGAAGAACGGAAAGCACTCAATGCTGCATTTGCCCATGATTTGCGTACCCCGCTTACAGTATTAAAAGGCTACAATGAAATGCTGCAGGTAAATGCAGATGAACGGACAAGAAAAATCGCTGCTACTATGGGAAGACACATATCCCGTATGGAGGCTTATGTAAGCAGTATGAGCAGTCTCAGGCGTTTGGAGGACACACAGCCGAAGTACGAGGCGGTTTCTCTGCAGCCGTTTTTGTCTTCTCTACAGGAAAACGCACAAATGGTATGTACACAAAATAGAAAAGCATTGCACCTGCAAAATGAGGCGCCTGCCTGTGAACTTTTTATAGATAGATCGTTCATTTTACAAGTATGCAATAATCTGTTAGCAAATGCCGTCCGCTATGCCCGGACGTCCATTACATTGTCTTTTTCTTTACAGAATAAAGGATTGCTGATCATGGTATTGGATGACGGAAAAGGCTTTGATAAGAATATTGTACATAAGGTAACGAATCCATATTTCACAGAAGAAGACCGTGCGGAACACTTTGGCCTTGGATTATATATCTGCAGGCTGCTCTGCGAACATCATGGCGGATATCTGAACATTGATAATACGCCGAATGGAGCTATGGTATCTGCATTTTTCAAAAATCTTTCTTTGTAGATAAAAAGTTGAAATTTACGCGTTATACTCGTCATAAAAACATAGGAAAGGAAGTTTGACATGGTTTTAAAAACAGTCGGGCTGACCAAACAATTTGGCGGGAAGACAGCCGTAAATGATTTGAACATTACTTTATCAAATGGTGTTTATGGACTATTGGGGGCAAATGGCGCGGGGAAAACTACATTTATGAGACTGCTGTGCAATCTTCAAAAACCTACTTCTGGAAGAATATTTCTGAATGGGAAAAACATTGCAGGGCTTGGAGAAAAGTATAGGAATCTTTTGGGATATCTGCCGCAGCATTTTGCGTATTACCCCGATTTTACCGCACTTGATTTTCTGCTGTATGTTGCAGCTCTAAAGGGAGTGGGTGAAAAAGCGGCGCAGAAAAAATCAAACGAATTACTTGAAGAGGTAGGATTATCTGCAGAAAGCAGACATAAAATTAAAACCTTTTCCGGCGGTATGAAACAGCGATTGGGAATTGCACAGGCAATGTTGAATAACCCGCGTATATTAATCTTAGACGAGCCGACAGCAGGGCTTGACCCTAAAGAGCGTGTCCGTTTTCGTAATCTGATCAGTGCATTTGCAAAAGATCGTATCGTAATCTTATCTACCCACATTGTTTCTGATGTAGAGTTTATTGCAGAGGAAATTATTATGATGAAATCCGGTTCAATTATTCACTTCGGGAAACCACAGGAGATCACGTCTGAAATCAATGGGCAGGTGTGGGAGTGTATTGTCCCATCGGCAAAGGCGGAGAAATATGCAGCAGCATTTAACACCAGCAATTTGCGCAACATGAATAATAACAAAACGGTTTTACGGATCATTGCAGATCATCCGCCTATGGCAGATGCTTCGCAGGTGCAGCCTAATTTGGAAGATTTGTATCTATTTTATTGTCTGTATAATGGGGTTAAAACCCTCGCCTTAAGGCGAAACCTTTAGGTCAACCCCATAACTTCAAGTTTAGAAAAAAGTAAAAATAGAAATACTAAACGTGAGGTGAAGAATATGGAGAATTATAGAAAATCGTCACATTGCACGTATGATATTAAGTACCATCTGGTTTGGATAACAAAATATAGAAAACCGGTGATAACAGGAAAGATAGCGGTACGGACAAGAGAATTAATCCGAATCATATGCGAAAAGAACGAGGTAGAAATCCTGGCAGGGCATGTAGGAAGTGCTCACATCCATATGCTGGTATCAGCACCGCCGCATCTATCAGCAAGTAAGCTGGTACAATATATTAAGGGAACAACATCCCGAAAATTGCAGATGGAATACAAAGAATTGAACAAGCAATTCTGGGGACGGCATTTGTGGGCAAGAGGATACTTTGTGGCAAGTAGTGGAAATGTAACAGATGAAATTATCAAAGAGTATATTAAAAATCAAGATTTACAAGAGAAATTAAAAACAGACAACTTTGAAATAAGTTAAAGATAAAAGGAATAACAAAGAGCAGAGACAACTTTAGGCTGCTTTAGCAGCACACCGAACCTACCGGCTTTAGCCGGTAGTGGTTCAGTTCAAAGGAGGCACAGAAGAATGAAAAAACTAATTCAATTTGAATTACGAAAAATATTTTCAAAACGCCTGACACAGATTGCTTTGCTTTTTGTGCTGTTTTATTCTGCCATTTTGGGGTTTTCCAGCTATCAAAATAAATACGCATTTGATGGAGTGAGCAAGGAAGGGACAGGAAAAACAGCCGTAGAGATTGATAAGGAGATTGCGGCGAAATATGAGGGAGTATTGACAGATGAAAAAGTTCAGCAAATGATGAATGACTTTGCTGCCCAAACGAACTTACATGGAATGAATGCTGCGTATCTCTATCATAACGCTCTGCAGTCTGCAGTTTTTACGCGGTTTTCTGATATGAATGGAAACTGGAACGGTGTTCGTGTTTCGGATGCATTTGGCGGTGAGGAAGTCAGGATTGGTTATGTTGACGGCTGGCTTACAACGAGCCAGAACATGGTTAAGATTTTTTTCATTCTTTCGCTGGTTATTGTTATTATGACCGCGCCTGTTTTCTGTGGTGAATATGGCGGAGTGGATAATATTATCCTTACAAGTAGATATGGAAGGACGAAATGTGGGGCGGCGAAAGTGGGCGCTGGTTTGATTGCTGCATTTATAGTGACACTGGCAGTAGCTGCCGTCAATATTTTGTTTGCATTTGTTCTATATGGAAGAGATGGATTGAATTGCAGCGTTCTTTTTGCGCCTATGCCATTTGATAATGGGTATATTCCTTTTAATATTACCTGTGGAACTTTGCTGAAATATCAAGTTTTGCTGGCTTTTACGGGAACATTGAGTGTTGCGGGAATTACGCTGCTAATCTCAGCTATCAGCAGGAATCAGATGGTGGCTCTGGTTGCTTCAGCGGCAGTGTACTTTTTCCCTGCTGTATTACCCATTTCGGAAAGTAATCCATTGTTTCGGTTTATAGGGCTTTTACCTATGTATCATGCTCAATTTGTTTCTCTCATGTCAATAGAACAAATGGATAACGGCATATTATATGCAATATGGGTTATTCCGACGGCATTTATTTTTATAGAAACAGGTGCTTTTGCTTCCCGTAGATTTTTTGCGAATCATCAAGTCACATAAAGAACGGGAGAAATAAATGAAATCACAAATACTATAATATTTCCTGTTAGGCAAAGGAATGCCAAGCTGGTGATAATTTTAATAAATCCAAAGTTACTTTCTTGTATATTTCAGGTATCTGAAATATAATAGATGCAGGAGGGATGGAAATGGATTATCTCACTGCTGCAGAGATTGCAAATAAATGGAAAGTGTCCAGCCGAATGGCTGCTTATTATTGTGAGGCCGGAAGGATAGAGGGTGCTGTAAAAAAAGGAAAGACCTGGTTTGTTCCGGCCGATGCCCCAAAACCTATGGATAGACGTTATTCCAGAGATATTATCAAAGCAAAGGAGAGTCAGGCAGCTGAAGATACACTTGCTGCAGCTGCCGCGGAATCGGCGGTTTATCATACGAAAGATATTTCTGAACATCTGGGGTTTACCCGTGAAACCCTGCGGTATTATGAGGAAATCGGACTTATCAAGCCGAAAAGAGGACAGTATAGCAGATATCGTGAATTTGACCTGTTTGACATGTCCCGTCTGATGGCGATTGATTTCTATAAGAAACGGGGCTTTTCGCCGGTTGCCATCAAAGGGATGGTGGAAGCGGAGCCAGAGGAATATGCCGAAAAGCTTCAGCAACAGTCAGACAGCCTGCAGGCTCAGATAGACCGGCTTTCTCAGATGCAGAAGCGTCTGAAGGAGACACAGCGTTTTTATCAGGATTTTTCCGAGAATACCGGTAAGCTTGAGATCCGGGAACTACCGCTTTATTATGTGGCAGAGCGGTTTCCTTCTGTAGCTTCCTTTGGAGAGTACAGGGATAAAGTGCTGCGGTTTCTCAACGTGGAGAATGAGGATATTCTTTCAAGCATGGTTCGGACGCTTACTTTTGATGAAACAGGTTACAAAGGCTCAGAAATGTATGTAGTAAAACCTGCCGGAAAAGTAGAATATGAGAAGCAAAATGTTTATCTGGAGCATGGGAAATGCCTGTATACTACATTGCTTGCAGATAATAATGACACTTCGGTTCCGGAAAAGATGTTTTCTCTGTGCCATACATGGGCAAAAGAAAATCAGGCAGCGTTTCGCGGTATGGTGTATATTTTTGTCCGTATGGCGATGCCAAATGAGGATATAGACAAACACATTTACGAAGTATGGGTTCCTCTAAAATGAATTACACTTTCCTATTGACTTGGGGGATTCCACTGGCTTTACAGTATTATTTGCAGGGCCGGTGTTTTTTTGGCCCTATTGAATAGAAGGGAGAAAAAAGAATGCGGCTGTTAATTATCAATACATTGCCTAAAGAGCATCTGCTGGCAGAAAAAGCAATATGCCGCCTGGAGGAAAAGACGGCGGAGTGTAAGACATTTTATATAAAAGATATGAAGATAACACCTTGTATTGGCTGCAATGCCTGTTGGTTAAAAACACCTGGTATTTGCGCTGTCAAAGATGATTACGAACAGATCCTAAGGGCTTATTTGCAATATGATGTTACTGTTTTTATCTCTGATACGACACTAGGATTTGTTGGCTATAAAATGAAAAATATAATAGACCGGATGCTGCCCATGGCGACTATGTATACCAGAATTGAAAACGGACAGACACGCCATGTTCCTCGTTATAAAAAAGAATTCCAATTCGGGCTTCTATATGCAGGTGAAGGAAATAAGGATTATTTATCACACTGGATGAGTCGGTTTTGTTTGAATTTTCATGGAATCAGTCTGGGGGCATATCCAATTGAAGCGTGGAAGGAGATGGCTGTATGCATTTCGTAATGATCAGCGGTGCTGCCCGTACACAGTCTAAGAGCAACACTGCGAAGATCCTTGCTGCATTTGGCGCGGGTTTGAATAGCAGCGGGAATACATCGGAGACTTGGTATCTCTCAGACCGAAAACAGTGGAAGAGAGCAAAGGCTGCGTTTGAAGAGAATGAGAATGTCCTGTTTGCCCTGCCGCTTTATGTAGAGAATGTGCCAGGGATTATGCTGGAGTTTTTAGCAGGTGTATCTGCAAAGGAACAGCCGGGAACCCAAATATCCTTTCTCCTGCAGGGAGGATTCCCGGAAGTATCTCAAGGACGATGCTGCGAAGAATTCTTAAAAATGCTTCCGGCACAGCTTGGATGTGCGTATGGCGGAACGATCATCAAAGGAGATATGTTCGGTCTCAGCCTGATGGGAGGAAGACTAGTACATTGAATAATTAATAACTGGCCTAATTAGCATTTGATTTTATGCCAGCTTTAACGGCTTCATCCTGACTTATTTCATCCATTTTATAAGTCCAATGGTATACAACTGGCTCCCTGTTGACCTCTTCAAAATACAGGTATATGCGGTCAGCGAGTTCCTCCTTTGATTTGACTCGAATTCCTTTTAACATCTGCTTTGTCATCTTGCTAAAGAAACTTTCTATCATGTTTAACCATGATCCATGCGTGGGCGTAAATACAAAGATAAATCGTCCCTCCGGACACGTTGCAAGATAGTTTTTTGTCTCCTTGGACTTGTGGGCAGAATGGTTATCGCATATGATACGTATCACATCCCCTTCTGGATATTTATTGTCCAGTTTCTTCAACAGATTGATAAAATCTGAACTTTTATGACTCTCGCTGACCAGTGGAATTGCTTCCCCAGTCAGCAGATCAATTCCTGCCAATAAGGAAAGAGTCCCTAAACGCTTATATTCCGCGTCACGGTAAACACATCCTGTATCCGCTGTTGGACGCAGGTCATCCCCGGTCGTTGCAATCGCCTGTATTCCGGGTTTTTCATCACAAGAAACTGTATGGACAACAATCCCATCTTCTGGGACGATTATGCTACCATCTTCATTAAACTGTAAGGATATTTGCTTATATACCAAAAGTACATCATGCATTTTCTGTTCAAATTCAGGGTCACGTTTTTCACAGTAATACTTGATTTTGAAAGGTTTGATTTCCGACTTGCGCAATATCTTTTGAACCATAGGTTTTGTGATCGTGGCAAGCCGGGGAAAGCCCACCTCTTGTGCATTTTTCTGAATATGCTGATGCAGGTTTTTCAGAGTCCAAAGTTCCTGGGAATAGCCAAGATCAGCTGGACGTTGGCAGGCCAAATCCACGATCCATGCCACAGCATCATCTGTAATTTCAATTGGATGACCAGGACGTGGTCTATCATATAAAGCAAGATCAACACCGCCTTCTTTAAACTTTTTAAGGCATAACTTAACGGTATTCACGTTAACATCTATGCGCTGTGCTATTGCGGCATTTGACTCACCTTGTGTTTTGTATATCAATATTTTTGCTCGGTCAACAATCTGAGCCTGTATTGTTCTGCATCTACACAGAGATTGGAGATATTCATAATCTTCCTGTTCAATATCTAATATATTTGCGTGTGCCATAATCAACATTCCTTCCTATATTAAATAATTTGATTATAACACTCATATATATATTTGGCTAGTTATTTAATTTATGATGTACTAGGAGCAAAACTGTTGCAGCCATTTGTGGAAGCCGGACAGCAGTTTGGAAAGGATGGTTATTTCCGGCCTGAAATCATGGAGTCTTTCTCGATACCGGAATATCTTTCGGCAAAGCAGATCCGCATTGCGAATGGCCCGCTCCGATATGTTCAAAGATTCGTGATGTGCTGTATTGCAAAAAAACTTGGGTGTAAGACAAGATTGGATGCAAGGCCATTAAGCGGAATTAATTCATGTGGTATGTAGGAGGAAACGAAGATGGTACAAGTTCGTGAAGTAGTCAAGGTCTTTGATGGAAAGGAAGTGCTGCGGCATCTCAATATGAGTGTGGAACGCGGCACTATCTATGGGCTACTCGGTGCAAACGGCGCCGGAAAGTCCACCATTGTGACTGGGCTCCTGTTGACATTTAATATGGTACGGAAAGTCGAAAGAATGGAAATATGATATAAAAAACAGAAAGAACAGTCTAAGCTATTCAGAGAAACATTGACAAACGAAAGCCTTTTCCATATAATTAAACTAATAGTTTAATTATTGGAGGGATTATGGGAAGAAGAAAAAAAGAACCGAGAGGCGTGCATCGGGAGAACATTGCCTCTGCTGCAGCCGTGCTTTTTATGGAAAAGGGTATTTCCCAGACATCTATGGATGATATTGCAAAAGCAGCAGGTTACAGTAAAGCAACGCTTTATGTGTATTTTGAAAGCAAGGAAGAAATTGTCAGCGTATTGGTATTGGGCAGCATGAAAAAGCTCTGCGCCTACATCACATCTGCCATACAGCATCAGGAATCCACACGTTCAAAGTATGACCTTATCTGCAAGGAACTGGTACGGTACCAGGAAGAATATCCGTTCTATTTCAAAATGACGCTGGAAAAAATAAAGTTTCATTTTGAGAGCCAGGACTTCTATCCGGAGGAAAGGGAAACTTTTCAGGTGGGAGAAGAGATTAATGAAATGATAAAGACTGTTTTGATGTCCGGTATGGTAAAGGGCGACTTGCGGGCAGATTTAGACATTGCGCCTGTTTCGTTTTCCTGTTGGGGAATGTTGTCAGGGCTGATTCAGTTTACGGCAAGTAAAGCGGATTACATCAAACAGTCCATGGGATTATCCAAAGAACAATTTCTTCAATGTGGATTTGATATGATCTACCAGTCTATTGCAGGTATGGAGGTAAAACAATGATCCAGAAGCAAGCGCTTGCGATTTTAGGGAGCCCTCATTCGGGTGGAATTACAGCAACTATGTTGAAACATTCTGTTAATGCTGCAGAAAGAGCGGGATATGCCGTTACCAAAATCAATTTATATGAAAAAAATCTTGCCTATTGTACAGGATGCAGGGCATGTTTAAAGAGAGAGCAATGTGTGCTGAAGGATGATATCCATGAAATTACTTCTCAGCTTGGGGCATGTCAGGTCGTGATCCTTGCTGCTCCCGTATATTGGGCAAATGTTCCGGCTCCTGTGAAAAATCTTTTTGACCGGTTGCTTGGAATTGCTATGGAAGAGACGAGAGCTTTCCCAAAACCAAGATTGTGCGGAAAGAAATATATGCTGCTGACCGCCTGTAATACCCCGGCTCCGTTTTCCTGGATATTCGGGCAAAGCAGAGGCGCAATCCGTAATATGGATGAATTTTTTAAAACTGCCGGTATGAAACCAATGGGGAAAATCGTCTGTGCCAATACAGGAAAGAGGAAGGCCGTACCAGACCACATCTTGAGAAAGATTGAGAGGCGATTCAAATGAGACAACATAATAAAAAGTTGCTTGTAGGCGTTGCTGCCGCCGCAGTTTTTTTAGGACTGATTGCTCTGACAGTTTATTTAAAAAGTGTATGGGATTATAAGCAGGCAGTACAGGAAATTTCTATTGGAGATGTCCGTATCAGTGATGTTGCCGACGGAGTTTATATTGGAGAATGCAATGTCAATTTCATTTATGCGAAGGTTGAAGTTACAGTACAAAATAAAGAGATTGAGAAGATCAGGATATTAGAGCATAAAAATGAACGCGGACAGGCGGCAGAGACGATTGTGGATCAGATTGTTTCGGAACAGAAGATTGATGTGGATGCCATATCGGGTGCGACCAACTCAAGCAAGGTCATAAAGAAAGCTGTTGAAAATGCTCTGGAAAACGGTTTACAATAAATTTTTCTGCTATCGTGAGGGAAAGCGCTGTCTAATGAGACAGGAGAACCGGATTAAAAATGCCAAAAAAAGTCGAGACTATATTCTGGAACAATGCTATACTGCGAACAGAAAATTTAAGAAAGGGGAACAGATATGCCGCATCAAGACAGCATTATCATAAAGGGATTGTGCCAGAATAACCTGAAAAATATTTCTCTTGAAATTCCAAAAGAAAAAATTATTGTATTTACCGGAGTTTCCGGTTCCGGAAAGTCCAGTATTGTATTCGATACGATTGCCGCAGAGAGCCAGCGGCAGATGAATGAAACGTATACGGCATATATTCGGAGCAGGCTCCCCAAGTTTGAGAAGCCGAAAGCAGAGAAGATTGAAAATCTGTCTGCATCGGTCATCATTGACCAGACAAGGCTTGGAGGGAATGCCCGGTCTACCGTAGGGACGATCAGCGATATGTATTCTGCCTTGCGTCTTCTCTATTCACGTATCGGGGAACCGTATGTGGGTACAGCTTCCTATTTTTCTTTCAATAAACCAAACGGGATGTGTCCGGAATGCTTTGGAATCGGTAAGGTGATGGAGCTTGATATTTTGCCGTTGATTGCAGAGGACAAGAGCTGGAATGAGGGGATGGTGGATCTCCCTACATTTCATGTGAATAACTGGTATTGGAAACAGTATATAGGAAGCGGTTTATTTGACCCTGAAAAAAAATGGCGTGATTATACGGAAGAGGAACGCAACCTCCTGCTATATGGCTCCAGGGAACAGGGCGGAGAGCGTGTGTCGAAGCAAGTAGAGGGAATCCATAATATGATGAGCCGCCTGCTTCTGAAACGTGACAATTCCGATATGAGCGAGACATCCATGAAACGTCTGGCAAATTATGTGCATCCTCTGGAATGTCCGCTCTGTCGTGGGAAACGCTTAAATTCTGCAGCGCTTTCCTGCAAAGTCGCAGGTTACAGCATTAACGAGATGTGCGGGATGGAGCTTACAGAGCTTCGGAAAGTGTTGGAAACCATTACAGATCCAAGGGGCAAGTCGATTGCAGAAGGGCTGGTTACAACTCTGAACCGGATGATCGACATTGGGCTTCCTTATCTTTCCCTGAACCGGGAGTCTGCCACTTTATCAGGCGGTGAGGCGCAGCGTCTTAAGCTTGTACGGTATATGGGAAGTGCGCTTACCGGAATGACTTATATATTTGATGAGCCGAGTACCGGAATGCATCCGCGGGATGTCCACCGTATGACAAAATTGCTCTTGTCCTTGCGGGACAAGGGGAACAGTGTTTTGGTGGTGGAGCATGACAAGGATGTGATTTGCATTGCAGATGAAGTGATTGATATCGGACCGTTGGCGGGGAGAAAAGGCGGGGAAATCCTATATCAGGGAAGCTATACCGGGCTTTTGGATTCTGGCACTCTAACAGGTAATGCCATGAAAGCGTTGATACCATTGAAAGAAACGACCAGAAAACCGGAAGGGTTTCTTCCGGTCCGAAACGCAAATATCCATAACCTGAAGAATGTTTCCGCTGATATTCCATTAAATGTATTGACCGCTGTGACTGGTGTGGCGGGTTCGGGGAAGAGTTCGCTGATTCGTGATATTTTTGCGAAGCAGTATGAGGAACGGGTGATTTTAGTGGATCAGTCTCCGGTGACGGCCACAGGACGCTCTACGCCTGCAACTTTTTTAGGATTTTTCGATGATATACGTAAACTGCTGGCGAAAGAGAACGGTGTAGGTGCAGGCTTGTTTTCCTTTAACAGTAAAGGGGCATGCCCGGACTGTAAAGGACGGGGAGTGATTGTGACAGAGCTGGTTTTCATGGATCCGGTGACGACCACCTGTGAGGCCTGCGGCGGCAGCCGGTACAGTGAAGAAGCCCTTTCGTATTCCTATCATGGAAAAAATATTGTGGATATTCTGGACATGAATGCGGAAGAAGCAGAAGAGTTTTTTTCAGGCTGTCCAAAGATTCGCAAAGCTGTACATGCTATGGTGGAGGTTGGGTTATCCTATCTATCATTGGGGCAGCCTCTGTCTACGTTATCCGGCGGAGAGCGCCAGAGGGTGAAACTGGCAAAATATCTGGATAAGAGAGGCAATATCTACGTGCTGGATGAACCGACAACGGGACTTCATGCTTCAGATGTACAGACAGTCATGGAGCTTTTAGACAGTTTTGTAAAGCGGGGCAATACGGTAATTGTGATAGAACACAATATGGATGTGGTAAAGCTGGCAGATTATGTGATTGACATCGGCCCGGATGGCGGAACATCCGGAGGGGAAATTGTCTTTACCGGAACTCCGTCAGAGATGGCTTGGCATGGGAAAACGATTACGGCTGAATATTTACGGAGGTCTTTGCAATAAATCGAGTGTTTTACCTGGCCGGAATCTAGTACAGCATTGCATAATTAACAGTGAATTCTGCGAGGTTGTACTAGATTCATTAACTGTATGGTTTTTGAATCTGGATTCTGACAGGGTGGAGCATTAGCAGTATATCAGGAGGGCGGTATGAACGAACAAATGGAGGCTGTTCAGAGGATGCAGGAATATATTGAGGGACATTTGGAAGAAGAACTTACATTAACTCAACTTTCGGAAGTTTCGCTCTATTCCCCATGGCATTCCTACCGGCTGTTTAAGAATTATCTGGGGGCAACTCCGGCGGAATATATTCGGAAGCTGCGTCTTACACGTTCCGCTATGCGGCTGAAGCAGGAGCAGTGTCTTGTTTCAGATGTAGCTTATGAGTGCGGCTTTGGCAGTGTGGACGGATATACACGAGCCTTTTACAAAGAATTTGGCTGTAATCCAGGAGACTATGTAAAGGACCCGGTTCCTATTGCGCTTTTTATCCCTTATGGTGTGAAATTCAAAGAATTAAGGAAGGATGTTGTTGATATGGAAAATTTGCAGAGTGTTTTTGTACAGGTAATCCGAAAGCCAGAGCGCAAGGCAATCATCAAGCGGGGTATTTGCGCAGAGGATTATTTTGATTACTGCAGCGAGGTAAACTGTGACATATGGGGAATTCTCACGAGTATGGATTCTCTCTGCGGGGAGCCCGTCTGCCTTTGGCTGCCTGAAAGATTTAAGACGCCGGGTACGTCTACTTATGTACAGGGGGTAGAAGTGGAGTCAGACTATGCAGGTGGGATCCCGGAAGGATTTGATATCATTTCCCTGCCTGCTTCGGAGTATCTGGTTTTTCAGGGTGAGCCGTTCAGGGAGGAAGATTATTCCCAGGCAATCCTTTCCGTACAGTATTCTATGAACCAATATGATCCGGCAGTGATTGGTTACGAATGGGATGACGATAGCCCACGTATCCAGCTGGAACCGCGGGGGGAACGGGGATATATAGAATTGCGTGCAATTAAGGCGCTTAATGTGCATTGTCAGAGCGATAGAATAAAGTAAATATCTAAGATTCTAATTATCATATAGGGCAACTATATTATGTACTTTATATTTTATTTTTTCACGGATATGTAAAGGTTCCAGACATTCGCACTTATCGCCAAAACTTAGAAGTATATCATAGTAGTAGTCTCTATCAATAAAGGGGAAGTCTACAATGTAATATTCATCGTCATCTGGCGTAAAGTGTTCATAAGCGCAGAAGTCAAGTACTCTGTCCATTATAGATTTATGGATACGGATTTTGATTTCTATTTGCAGTGTTTCCACAATTTCTGCGATGTCTAAAATAGGTTTTTGATAAGCCCGTGGAACAAAAGTATCTTTTTTCATTTGCAAATCTGTCATGCGAGACAATCGAAATAAGCGGTAATCATTTCTGCTATAACAGTATCCTTGAAAATACCAATGATTGCTTTTTAGTACAAGCTGATATGGTTCGACTGTTCGTGTTGTTTTATTTCCATGACGATCTATATAACTAAAGGAAATTGCCCTGTTTTCCTGCAAAGCAGTTTTTATAATTTCCAAATACGATTGAGTATTTCTGTTGCTTACCCACGGGCTCAGATCTATACATATTTGGTTCACTTTTAGCTCTATATCTTTCGCTCTGTCGGCAGGAATAAAACTTTTGACTTTTGCCAAAGCGTGTATCAATTCATCCCCCCGAACTATATTGTAAAGGTTGGAAAGGCCCATCAAAAGTGCTGAGAGGTCATCCGCCGAAAAAACTTTTTTATCAACCTTATAATCTGGCATAATTTCAAATCCTCCGCCTACTCCTGATGTAGAACGGATAGGAATACCTGCCATGCTAATTGTGTCTATATCGCGGTATATTGTGCGGGGCGAGACTTCAAACGTATCTGCTAACTTCTGTGCGCTTACCCTCTTTTTTTCAAGGAGTATCATAATAATACTAACAAGTCTATCTACTTTCATTCGAGAGCCGCCTTTCAAATTCTTTTATTATCACATAAATGCTGACATAATGATGTCAACAATTACATGATACAATAAGGGAGCAGACTAATCAACTATGAAGATGGAGGAGAGTTATGTTTACGATCTATGTCTATACTCTTGACACTATGGCAGACTGGGAAATAGGGTACGTTACCGCGGAATTAAATTCTGGTCGATTCTTCAAAAAGGATGCACCAGACGTATCGGTCAAAACGGTCGGTATTTCAAAAGAGCCCATAAAAACAATGGGCGGTCTTAACATTATTCCAGATTGTGTAATTGATAATATTGTGATGAATGATAAGAGTGTTCTACTGTTGCCAGGGGGAAACACCTGGGATGATCCGAAACATGGTGCTATTATCAAGAAAGCGACTGAGCTACTTTCTGTGGGTGCTACTGTGTGCGCTATCTGTGGCGCTACTGTTGCTCTGGCCCGCGCAGGACTGCTAGATCAGCGCCCGCACACAAGCAACGGAGCAGGGTTTCTTGAAATGTTTTGCCCCAACTATAAAGGGACAGATTGCTTTGTGGACAAGCTTTCTGTTGTGGGTGACAATCTCATT
Organism: Sporofaciens sp. St.21A7; assembly: GCF_059728535.1. Lineage (NCBI taxonomy): Bacteria > Bacillati > Bacillota > Clostridia > Lachnospirales > Lachnospiraceae > Sporofaciens > Sporofaciens sp. St.21A7. Next base: position 176,146 of record NZ_BAAGFN010000002.1, read on the forward strand.
ACCGCAAGTGCATCTGGAGCCTTGCTGTGGGCAAAGCAGATTATTGAGCACTTAGGCGTTTTTAGACCCGACACGCTGGAAGAATGGTATGCGTATTTTAATACTGGCGAGACACAACATTTCTTTGCGCTTATGCAAACACTACCAAAGGCTAATAAGTAACATCAATCTGCCCAGCGGCAGAAAAGAAATTTCCACCATAACTTATCTCATACAAGCTCCATCAGCTGAAAAGCGCGGCACCTCAAATATGCCAAAAAAAGTCGAGAAGATATTTCCGGGTAATGCTATACTGCAATCTGAAAACAGGAGTAAGAGAGGAGATAAAAATGAGAAAAGCGAAAGAAGCCATCAGAGTAAGCGGCCTTACAAAAATTTATAACGGGAAAAAGGTATTGGACGGCTTGAATCTTTCCGTTAAGAATGGCACAGTCTTTGGGCTGCTGGGAGCAAATGGAGCAGGGAAAAGTACAACGATTGAATGTATCTTAGGAACCAGGCGGGCCGAACAAGGGACAGCGCTTGTATTGGGACGTGACCCAGGAAAAGAACGCCGGGCACTGTTCCAAAAGGTAGGCGTCCAGTTTCAAGAAGGAGATTATCAGCCAGAGATTAAAGTTTCCGAAATATGCGAGGAAATAGCATGTTTATATGACAGCCCGTCAGACTGGAGGGAACTCTGTGAGCGGTTTGGAATTGGCGATAAGCTGAAAAATGCGGTAAAAAGTCTGTCAGGGGGTGAACGTCAGAGGTTGTTTATTGCCTTGGCGCTTATCCCGGCGCCGGAGCTGGTTTTCTTAGACGAGCTTACAACGGGGCTTGATGCGAAGGCAAGGAGGACAGTGTGGAAGATTCTGGAGGATTTAAAAGCGCAGGGGCTGACTATTTTTCTTACATCGCATTTTATGGATGAGGTGGAAGCGCTCTGTGATGAGGTCTGTATCCTGAAAAAAGGTAAGACGGTGTTTTATGGAACAATAGAGCAGGCAAAAGAGCAAAGCGGATGTGAAAAATTTGAGGATGCTTATTTAAAATTTTCAGATGAGGAGGCAGATGCATGAGGACTTTTACAAATCTTTTGAAAACAGAACTAAAATTGAATATCCGAAATATGAATATGGTTATTTTTGCGGTGATTATGCCGGTAGTAGTACTGGTTGTCCTTGGGATTATTTATCAGTCCAGGCCGGCATATCCCGGAGCAGAGTATACGTTTCTGGAGCAGTCTATGAGTGCGGTGTGTACCATATCTATTTGTGCCGGAGGCCTTATGGGTCTGCCGATTGTGGTATCGGAATATCGGGAACGTAAAATCCTGAAACGTTTTCAGGTGACTCCTGTGAGCCCGGTCATGCTTCTCGTTGTAGAATTTACGATTTATGTATTGTATGCCCTTGTTTCTATGGTTCTTCTCTTTCCGGCCGCTGCATGCTTCTGGGGAGTGGCGTTTCGTGGGAGTTGGCCTGCCTTTATTGGGAGCTGGTTTCTTACATTGATTTCTACCTTAAGTATCGGCATGATGGTAGGCGGGATTGCAAAAGATACGAAAATAGCCAGCGTTATAGCCAGTATCCTGTATTTCCCTATGTTGATATTTTCAGGAGCAACTGTACCGTTTGAGGTAATGCCAAAGATGCTGCAGAAGATTGTCGGATTGTTTCCTTTGACACAGGGGATACAGCTTATGAAAGCGGCATCACTGGGGCTGGCTGTTGATAACCTGTGGCTGCCGGTAGCGGTCATGGGGGCTGTTGCTATTGTTTGCACGGGAATTGCGGTGAAGTGCTTTCAGTGGGAATAAACATTAGCAAAATATAATCAGTGATTCTGACTATAGGGACTGCGGTGTATAAATGACAGCTATTTGAGGAAAAATAAAATATCTCTCAATGGAGGACAGAATTTATGCGTAATTTTTTTTATGGATGGTATTTTAAATGTCAGTCTGCGACTCAGACGCTGGCAGTTATACCGGCAGTCCACAAGTCAGAACAAAAGAAATTTTGTTCCATTCAGATCATTACAGAACATCATTCATGGAAAGTTGATTTCCCTGTTGCTGCATTTCATCGGACAGGAGAGGATATTCGGATAGGACAAAATCGCTTTGGAAAGAGAGGAATCCTTTTGGCAATACATACGCCAGAGTTAAATATAAATGGAAAATTGCATTTTGGACCGATTTTTCCTTTAAAATATGATATTATGGGGCCATTTTCCGTACTGCCTTTTCTAGAATGCCGGCATAGTGTGCAAAGCATGCGGCATTTTGTTCAAGGCAGGGTGTACGTTAATGGCCAGGAATATTTGTTTCAGGATGCATTCGGATATTGGGAGGGTGACCAGGGATGTTCATTTCCTAAAGAATATGTGTGGACACAGTGCGGTTTCCCGGACGGGTCGCTGATGTTATCTGTGGCCGATGTTCCCGTTGCAGGGTTTCATTTTCGCGGCGTCATAGGTGTTGTGTTATGGAAGGGCAGAGAATATCGGCTGGCAACTTATTTGGGGGCAAGAGCAGTACAGGCTCAGAATGGGAAACTTCGAATTGTTCAGGGAGATTTGGAGTTAGAAGCAAGATTGCTGGAGGGAGTCAAGCGCCCTCTTAAAGCTCCTGCTAATGGAGACATGACGAGGACGATTCACGAAAGCGCGGCTTGCCAGGCATTTTACAGATTTCGGAAGGGAGAACGTATTTTCTTTTCCTTTAAGACAGACAGGGCTTCTTTTGAATATGAATTATCGAAGTAAATGTTGGTTGCCAGCGGATTTTCCGTTGGCAATTTTGCTTTGGCTTTCAGATTAAGCATTCACCTTACATTTTTGTAAGAAAATATCCCATGAGAATAAAATTGCTCTTAGTATTTGTTGCCGTTTCCCATCGTCAATACGTTATATCAAAGCATTATATATCGTCTATGCTCGTATATTATTGACTGATTTACAAAAAAACGGTGTCAAAATTGGTGTAAATGGTGTCAGAAATTTAGCGGAAGAACTGCAAAAGAAGAGTCTGCAGATTAAAGAAAGGGTACTAGGAGAGGCCCATCCAAATGCACAAATTATTTTGGAAAATATGAAAATAGCGTTTTATAAGTGGAATCCAGAGGGAAATTTTGAGCAGTGGTTAGAAGAAAATAAGAAAGAACAGTAGAGAATGACAGAAAATTACATAGACGGAATGAAAGACATATGCAGCGGAGCACATGCCTTTTCTTTTGGCTAAATATTCAGCAAACCGGCAATATCAGAGAAATTGATGTACAAATCATCATAGATATTAACCTTAATTGTAGAATCAAAGGAATATTGAACATTGAGCATATTTCCCTCAAAATAGTTAACCGTCACAGTCTTACGGCGCGGATCTACAATCCAATATTCACGGACTCCAGCATTTTTGTAGTAATAGAGTTTGCGGATATAATCATCTGACGGATTCCCAGGGGAAACAATCTCAATGATGAAGTCCGGGGCACCATTGCAGCGCTTACCATCTAGCTTGTCCTTATCACACACAATCATGATGTCAGGCTGGACAATGGTAAGCAGCTCCGTAGAAAGCTTCACATCGAATGGAGCCGGGAATACTTGGCATCCTCCGCCCTTCTTCCGTATATGATTACGGATAGAGACAAGCAGTTCTGTGAGAATAGTCTGGTGATCTTGTGATGGGCTGGCCATGTAATAAATCTGTCCGTCAAAGACTTCTGCTCTTGTATCCTCCGGGAGTGCTTCATATTCTTCCAGAGTGGTAATGATAGGTTGTGGTTGTAATGCTGACATGGCAACACTTCCTTTCCGAATTACTTTTTGCTTAATTCATCAGCGAGTACTCCACCGATATGCATAGCTTCAATCTTAGAGCCTGGATATGCATTGCTTGATTGAAGTGCATGAAGATAATTCAAGGCGGTATTAATTTCTTTTTTTGAGACGGATTGCCTGTTATCAATTTTTACTGTTACGGTTTTAATAAAATCATATTCTGTCATTTGAAATATTTCTCCCCTTTCTGAACTAGTGTTAGGTACATGCTCCATGATATCACCAGGTTGGCAATTAAAAGCTGTACATATACGGTCTAAGACTTTAGGGGAAATACCTTCCCCTTTACCCATTGCTGCTATTGTTGTAGGAGATGCTTTGATTAATATACGGAAATTTTCTTTAGTCATTTTTTTATCTATTAGTAATTTCCATAGTTTGTCATAAGAAAAAGCCATTTACTCACTTCCTTTCGGTAATTGTATTATAGCGGATGTTTCTATATAATGCAATAATAAACCTACAAAAAAATATAGATAATCTATAAAAAGCATACATATTATATATAATGATGTAGAATAAAAGCATAAAGATAAAGAAAAACGTTGCATGAAAGGAGAACACACCATGACGGAGAGAATGATTGAGAACAGAGTTAAAAAGCTGCAGACTATTGAAGCGCAAATGAAAGAGCTGGAAGCCCAGGCGGAGAAAGTGAAAGCCGAGATTAAGGCAGATTTAGAGGGAAAAGGAGTCGATGAATTAAAAACTAAGAATTTCATCATCTACTGGAAAGAAATCATCAGCAACCGCGCATTGACAGCAAAACTCTGAAAGCGGTGCTCCCGGATGTGTACAGCCAGTTCGTGAAGCTGGCAAGAAGCCGGAGATTTACAATAGTATAAATGAAATGCCCTTACCGGAATAGCAGTCCGGCAGGGGCAGGTAACCTGCCAAATAAGCAAATTGGGGGGATGCAGGCATTATAATATGCCTGTGGCCATCCGTCAGAGAAAATAAGCATGGAGGTACATAAAATTTGCACAGCGAAGTAACCGTTTCACATATATAACCGAACGGGGCGGTAGTAGCCATATACTTGCCCTGCATTCTCCTTGCGTGGAGTGCGCGTTTGATTTTCCTTGACGTGTCCTTTGCGTACATTTCATTGATGATGTTGCGGAACGGCATGATATCCATTTGTGCGTTATCTATGGAGTCCACTCCGTCATTGATTGCAATGTACCGTACATTATGGTTTGGGAAAAATACCTCGATATAAGTACCCGTTTCAAGATAATTCCTTCCCAATCATGACAAGTCTTTTGTGATGAGCGTTGACACTTCACCGTCCTGTATGTCCTCGATAAGCTGGCGGAAAGCGGGGCGGTCATAATTCGTACCGCAACTCCTATTATACTATATATTCCCTTTTCCGTTTCCAGTGCTAATTTCCGCTGTTTTCCGCTATCTCCTTAATCTTTTTTGTTATCTGTTCCCCGGCTATCCGTTTGAATACCGTTTCCATTTTTCAGTGCCTACATAGTGACTTTCCACGATAATTTTTGCGGGTGGGTGCTGTCGGGTGACTCTTTGTTGTGTGTTTCTGTCTTTGCCAATAAAATTTTGCTCCTTTACATAAAAATAGAGCGCATAGACTTTTTTATTATACAATAAATATTATCTTCCATATCCTAATCACCTCATAAATAACGATAGGTCGATTTGTTAATTAGCTCTGTGTTTTCACATCAAGCCTTTCAATAACCGTTACCTGTAAATTTTTTGCTTCAATCAATGTTTCCTGTCGGCATTTCGGGCAATAGAAAGGATAGTTTTTCAAAATCGTTTTTTCTCTAATTTTGTTATGAGTCTTATTTCCGCAAGCAGGACAGCGTATCCATTCCGTCACAATTAATTACACCTTTCTTTTACTGCAATATACAACAATAGCCTGTTTAACAAAAACAGCAGTTCCATCACCGCCTGCGTTATCAATATTGTTCCTAAAGCGTTCATCACCTACATACATTTCACCCAATCCACTAAGCACTTTATTGGTGCATTCATAATAATTATCAGTTATAAATTTCTGTATTGCAGCGATTCCGTTTTGTACTTCATCAGCATTAGGTGCTAAATGCTTCAATTTTCCTAATTTAAAAAATATTGTCAACAGTTCGTTTGCAATCTTACTATAACTACCTCCGTTTCGGGCAATATCCTTTTTCTTGTACTCTTGATACTCTTTGGTATTGCCCCACTTTGCTTTGATTTCCGCTTTATACTTTTCAATCTCGCTTTTGCCGAAAACTTCAAAATTCATTGCCGTTATTCCCTTGTTTTGAATTTCGCGGGCAAAGGTAATCAGTTCCTCTATATGTTTACATTTTAATTCTAACAGCTCAATTTGTTGAGAAATAGCTTCTGATGCGTCAAAGTCAGGACTGTCAAGAATTGCTTTAATTTCCTTTAAAGGAAATTCTAACTCACGGAACAATAAAATACTTTGCAACCGGCTAAGTGCTGTATCGTCATACATTCGATAGCCCGCTTCGGTTAAGCCCGTAGGTTTCAAAATCCCAATTTCATCATAATAATGAAGTGTGCGGGCGGTGATACCAGTCAATTTAGCAACTTCATGGACAGACATAGTCTTTTTAATCATTCCAAAAATCCTCCGCAGCGTCTAAAATTTCTTTTGCGGGCAAGAGTGTCGCTTCAATTATACTTTTACCAGTTTTTTTCAAGAAATGCTTCACTAAATAATAGCCGCAGGCATATCCGGCACAATAGGGCAGCTCAACGGGGGGATAGTTTTGTAAAGCCGCCATTTCATCGCCATATAAATAAGCATTGAGATTTTCAAGCCCCTGCACATTTAGTCCGTCATAAATAATTGGTTTGATATATTCATTCAGCATTTTCATATCTGTTTTTTTAACCCACGGTCCTGCCTTATCTTCTCCATACAAATATGTGGCAAAGTTTTCTGCAAGCCCCTCACTGACCATCATTTCTCCGAGTGTAATATCATTTTTCCATTTAATAAACTGGAAACGCACATTATGATTAGTTTCATGTGCAAATGCAACTGGAAGATGCTCTATTGTGTAATCGTTAGGGATTAGCCAAGCCATAATATATCCTGGGATGCCCCCGTCCCCGCAATAACCCTCATTCATTATGGTATAAGGGCTTTCAGCATTAGCCAACAGAATGGTAAACAAATACTCTTGAACAGGCAGTTCAACTCCTGCTTTAGAAAAACAGTTCAACGACCTTTGGATTGACTGTTTACAATCAATCCAAAGACTATCAGAAGATATACGTTCAATATTATCCCGTTGAGTTTCATCCACTTTTGTTGGCACAATATGACCAAGCATGCCGCTTGCCATTATCACGTCATATCCATTTGGTGTAGTTGCTTTTAGCGGTATACTGTAGCAAGCCAATTTTTTTTCAAAAGGCATCATCATCTCATAACGATAAATATCGTCTTTCTTATCAAACGGAGCTTTCATAATTTTTGCGTAAATACCGTCTGAACGAATTGCATTTACATTCATAATTATATCATCCTTCCTCCCCAATTTTTTTATAATTATAAACTATTACGTTGCGTTAAAGTCAAGTGTATTCCCGAAAAAAGCGACTTTCATATTTTTATTTCCTAAATACAAATATGGAATCTCTTGTTTTAAGCGGTTTCATATCGCTTAATCATAACTCCCCGAAAAGAAGAGCAGCAGAGCTTTTATCCTCTGCCGCCAGTCTGTTATACGTAAATAATTTCTTTGTTCACAATCTCCATCGCACAAGCCCGTATGTTATTCATTCGTCCTGAAATCCAAACTTAGGAGAAATCCAAACTTTCTTTTGTAACTCCTTTATTCAAGGCATTTTCTGATAGAAAAGTTTGGGTTTTGTTTTGCCCTTCTCTTGTCAGAAATGAGAATAAATTGATTGAAACAGAGCTAAATAGCAATATTTTACTCATTTTGTCATAATTAGAGTATTGCGCTTTGTGAAATGAAATCCAAACTTTTTCCGGCAAGAATCCCCTGTTATCAAGCCGTTTTCAGAAAAGTTTGGATTTTATATAAGTTTGGATTTCAGGAAAAATCTAAACTTTTGGATTTGCTTTATCCATTCTAAGGCGTTTTCAGCCTTTAGCTGTTCCGTTTGCCCTGTGCTTGATTCATACCCTCTATGAGCCTTTCAAAGCGTTCCTGCGCCTGTCTGTCTATATCAGAAAGATGGGCGTTGAGTTTGCCGCTCGTATTTTCCGCCCAGTTCCTCAAAAATCGTCTTTGCCATTACCTGTTACATCCACATTCTTTTTTATTTTGAATGTCCGCAAAATCCGTCCTACATCATCCGGCGCTGAAGGGGACTCATAACACCATTGAGGTCATCTATGATCTGTTCCTTAGTGGCTTTGAGGTTATGGGCAATGATTTTCTGTTTATACAATTCGTTATATTTCGCCTCATCCATAGATGCTCCGGTGAGAAGGTATTCTAAAATATTGTGTGCGCTCTTACCATTGATATCCGACACTGTGTCGGACAGTTTGATGTTAGCGCCTTCCAGGTAGAAAAGAAGCTGCGGGATGTGAAATATGAGATTGACCATGGAATCTATGCAAAGCCGCAGCGGTTAACGGTTGACTCATGGTATAGCACTTGGTTAAAGGAATACCGGGTGAATGTTGTCCGGGAAACAACTATAATTAGCAATGAGAAAAGCTATAAGCATATAAAGCAGGAGATAGGCAATATGAAGCTGCAGGCGGTGCGTCCGGAGCACCTTGGCCATTCTACGGTTGATTTGGCCATGGACATATATACTCATGTGACAGCCGAATTGGAAAGAGAGGAGATCAAGAAGATTGAAAGCCAGTTTTGATATAAGGACATTATTGGGTCAGAAGAGGGAAGCAGGAAGAGCAGAAGCCTGCTGCCTGATTTATGCAGAATGGTGTCAAACGTGATGTAAAATACTAGAATGTGATATATGAAAGCCTTGTAAATACTGGAAATATTGGCTATCTGAGAAAAATATATATTGTTCCATGAGAATAATGTATAATATATTTTAACAGAGTTATTATGCGAATAAAGGGAGGCGTTTGATTTGCAGAAACTGTTACTTCTTGAAGACGATATCAGTCTGATTGACGGTCTGACATATTCTCTGAAGAAAAACGGATTCGATGTAGATGTTGCCAGAACGATAAAGGAGGCAGAAAAACGGATTGCGAAGAGCAGCGATTTTGATATCCTTCTTTTTGATGTGACACTGCCGGATGGGAATGGATTTACCTTGTGTGAGAAGCTCAGGGAATCCGGAAACCAGGTTCCTATCATTTTCCTGACGGCATCCGATGAGGAAACAAGCGTAATCCGCGGTCTTGACTGCGGAGGTGATGATTATATTACAAAACCGTTCAGGCTTGGAGAATTGTGTTCCCGTATCCGCGCACTACTGCGGCGCAGTAATAGGAAGAATGAGGAAGGAAATATCCTGCGTTCGGGTGATCTGACGATAAATCTTGCAGAAGGGAAAGTATTCTTAGGAGATAAATTGGCAGAGTTTACAGGGGCAGAATACAGGCTTCTCTGTCTGCTGCTGCAAAACAGCGGGCGTGTTCTTACCCGTGGGATGATTCTGGACAAACTGTGGGACGGCGCAGGGAACTTTGTGGATGATAACACACTGTCCGTATATATACGCCGCCTGCGTGAAAAACTGGAGAAGAACCCGTCTCGGCCGGAACATCTGAAAACAGTCCGGGGATTTGGATACCAGTGGGAGGAGTGAGAGGTTTGAAATTTCTATATGAAAAGCAGACACGAAGGTTTTATCTGTTTCTTGTAGTGATTTGTTTGCTGCAGATCTGCGTTTTGGGAATCTGCGGCATTTTTCAGGCACAGGATATCAGAAGAATTCTTATAAAACGCGAGCTTGCGGCAGCTTCTTATCTGTTGGAACAGGAAGTTTCACCTGCGCTGGTGGCTTCTGCATGGAATCATGTGGAGGTAACGGAAGAAGGGAAACAACTGTTGGAAACCATCGGACATACAGAACATACGCAGAGTTATTTACTGCTGTTTGCAGAGCAAACGTCCGTTTGGAAGATTGCAGCGCTGCTTTTTGTAGGTCTGGTGTTTGCGATTATGGTGTTGGGCGGTACGGGATTGTTTTTGCGAAGAAGAGAGCAGATGTATGAAAGTATTGAAACGGTGATTGCAGAGTATGACCAGAACCGGTTTGAAAACCATCTGCCCGCAGGAGAAACAGGGGCAATTTTCCAGTTGTTTGGCAGTATTGAACAACTTGCTATGTCGCTGCAGGCAAAGAGTGAGATGGAACATAAAGCGAAGATGTTTTTAAGAGATATGATATCGAATATTTCACATCAGCTGAAAACGCCTCTTGCAGCTCTAAATATGTATATGGAGATCATAAAGGATGAGCCCGAGAATGAAGAAACGGTGAAGATTTTTTCTCAGAAATCCATGAAATCTCTGGAACGGATGGAGCAGTTAATACAGTCTCTTTTAAAAATGGCGCGTCTGGATACTGGGAATATAGTTTTTGAAAAACGGGAGTGTTTTGCGGCAGAAGTCGCAGGGCAGGCAGTGGACGATCTGCTGGAACGCGCGAAGCAGGAGGGAAAAGAGATTTTGATGGACGGCAGGCCAGAGGAGAGACTGCTCTGCGATCAGGAGTGGACGAAAGAGGCGGTTGGGAATCTTATAAAAAATGCGCTCGATCATACGGAAACAGGAGATGTTATCCGTGTATCGTGGAAAAGAACCCCTGCAGTTTTTCGCATGACAGTAGAAGATAACGGGTCAGGCATTGCGCAGGAAGACATCCATCATATTTTTAAACAGTTTTATCGGAGCCGGTCTTCCAGTGACCGGCAGGGGACAGGGCTTGGGCTTTCCCTGGCGAAATCAATTGTGGAAGGTCAGGGGGGAAATCTGTCTGTGGAGAGCAGGCCGGGAGAGGGGAGCGTCTTCTGGCTGACCTTTCTTACGAATCTGTAAGCTTCCATTCACCGGAATGTAAGGTTAAAATGCTATTCTTTTTTTGTCCATCCAAAAAAGAATAGTTGAGAAAGGCAGGGGATTGTATGGAAATATTAAAAGTAGAAAATCTCTGTAAGGTTTATGGAAGCGGGGAGGCCCGTGTAGATGCGTTAAAGAATGTTTCTTTATCCATGCAGAGAGGAGAATTCGGAGCGGTCGTCGGAGCATCCGGTTCTGGGAAAAGCACGCTTCTGAACTGTATTGGCGGGCTGGATGAGGCAAACTCTGGGAACGTATTTTTAAATGGAAGAAACATATTTGCGATGGGGGAAAATGAACGGACAGTCTTCCGCAGACAGAATATCGGGTTTATTTTTCAGTCCTTTCATCTGATTCCAGAGCTTGATGTAGAGCAGAACATTATCTTCCCGCTTCTGTTAGATTACAAGAAACCGAATCAGGAACGGGTGGATGAGATTTTAGAGGTACTGGGGCTTACGAACAGACGGAAGCATTTGCCGGGACAGCTTTCTGGCGGACAGCAGCAGCGGGTGGCCATAGGGCGTGCTTTGATTACGAGGCCGGCGCTGGTCCTGGCGGACGAGCCGACCGGGAATCTGGATTCCCAGAGCAGCCAGGATGTAATGGATCTTTTGTGCAAGGCGTCACGGCATTATCAGCAGACTGTTTTAATGATTACCCATAATATGAACCTGACGTCCCAGGCAGACCGGGTGTTCCAGGTTACGGACGGAGAGCTTAGTGAGCTGGGAGGTGTGTCGGATTGAAGCATTATCTGGATTTGATACAAATATCGGCGAAACAGCATAAGAAACAGAATCGGATGACCAGGCTCTGCATCGTGCTGGCAGTGTTTCTGGTCACGGTGATCTTTGGGATGGCGGATATGGAGATTCGTTCCCAGATGATACAGGCGGTTAAGAGCGATGGAAGCTGGCATGCAGGTTTTTTGGTGGATGAAGAACAGGGAGCGCTTTTGAAAGCACGACCGGAGGTGGAGCATATCGCGCGGTATGGGGTGCTGAATTATCATCTGCGAGACGGTTATCGGATTGAGGGAATTGAAACGGCAGTCTGTGGGTTTGACAAAGAGCTTTTGGAAATGTTTCCGGCAGCGGAGCTTACAGAGGGAGCATTTCCGGAAAATACCGAAGAGGCAGTTCTGAATGAGAGTGCAAAGACTCGGCTGGGCGTGCAGGTGGGAGATACTGTCAGCATGGCAACTCCTCAGGGGGAGATGAAGCAGTATCATATTACCGGGATTACGAAAGATACGGCATTAGAGGCAGAGCATGACGCGTTTGGCATGTATCTGAATACGGACGGATTTTCTGCATTGCGGCCGGAAGAAACAAAATCGGCACAGGAAGTGCTTTATTATGTAGAGTTTCGGAAGTTTTGTAATATCCAGAAAGCAATCCGTGAGATCAGCGCGCAGTTTGGCCTGGAAGAGGGGCAGGTGCGTCAGAATGTAAAGGTTCTTATGCTAATGTTTCAGAGCCAGGATACCTACATCCTGCAGTTATATTTTGTGGCGGTAGTTTTGGCGGCGTTAGTCGTGGTTGCAGGAATCTTTATGATTACAGCAAGTATGAACAGTAATATCGCACGGCGGACAGAATTCTTTGGTATGATGAGATGCCTTGGAGCAACCGGAAAGCAAGTGATCCGATTTGTGCGAAGAGAAGCGCTCAGCTGGTGCAGGACGGCCATTCCAGCGGGCATTATTGCGGGGATTTGTATGGTATGGGTTCTTTGTGGAATGCTGCGTTGTCTAAGCCCGGGGCTTTTTGAAGGATTGCCGGTGTTCGGAGTCAGTTATATAGCGGTCGCAGCCGGAATGATCGTGGGATTCGTTACTGTACTTCTGGCTGCAAGGTCTCCGGCTAAGCGTGCTGCGAAAGTGTCTCCGTTAACAGCAGTTTCCGGAAATGCAGGAACCGTGCAGGCAGTGAAAAGGACGGCAAATACACGGATTTTTAAAGTGGATATGGCGTTGGGGGTTCATCATGCTTCTGGAAGTAAGAAGAATTTCCTTTTAGTAACAAGTTCTTTTGCATTCAGTATTATCCTGTTCCTTGCATTTGGCACAGCTATTGATTTTATGCATCATGCGCTTACGCCGCTTCGTGCGTCTGCCCCCGATCTTTATATTTATAAGGAAGATTATACTAATCAGATTCCGTCAGGGCTTGATGAAGTAATCAGAAAGTATCCGGGCGTGAAGCGTGCATTTGGCAGGGGTTATGCAGAGTTTACGGTTCCAGGAGAAGGGAGCACGCTTATCGTGATTTCTTATGATGACCAGCAATTTCAGTGGGCAAAGGATTCTCTGATTGAGGGAAATCTTCAGGATGCGATAGATGGAAAAGGCATGCTTTCCGTACATCGGGAAGGGAATACATTTGCAGCAGGCAGCAATGTCACGGTATCGGCAGGCGGCAGGGAGCAGGAAGCTTCCATCGTCGGTACCCTTGGAGATGTTCCGTACAGTTATGGAGTGGACGGTAATACAGACAGTATGACAGGGATGGCAGTCTGTTCGGAAGAATTGTTCCGGAAACTGACAGGAGAAGACGGGTATGCGGTTCTTGATGTACAGCTTAATCGGGATGCAACGGATTCACAGGTGCAGGAGATCCGCAAGGTAATGGAACAGGAATGTAGCAGTAGTGTTGCATTTTCTGACAAACGGATCGGAAACAAAGAAACGAAAGGGGCGAGCTATTCGATGTCCGTATTTCTCTATGGTTTTTTGGCAGTGATTGCTCTGATTGGTTTCTTTAATATCATCAATAACATTGCCATGAGCGTGTCGGCGCGGATGAGGGAGTATGGCGCGATGCGGGCGATTGGAATGACTGTGCGGCAGTTAAACAGGATGGTATTGGGTGAGACAATGACCTATACGGTCTTTGGTGTTCTTTTAGGATGTGTGATTGGGCTGCCTCTTAATAAGGTTCTGTTCCAAAACCTTGTGACTTCCAGATGGGGAGATGAATGGAGCGTTCCGGGATGGGAGCTTTTGGTGATTGTGTTCATTATGCTTGGCTCCGTATGTCTGGCGGTTATGGGGCCGGCGAAGCAGATCAAGAAAATGACGGTGGTGGATACAATAAGCAGGGAGTAAAAAGCCGGTAAGGCCTTGGATATCGGAGGCACAGTTGGGGGCAAAAAACAATATCCGCTAAAAAGTATAATTCCGACATTATGCCGTGAGAACATTTTAGCGGATATTTTTATATACGGAATTGCCTTGGAAAAATTGTAGGCACCAAAAACCCCGCTGCCGGAGCCGTTCCGATGAAGTCGCTTACTGCAGTTGCCAGCTCTTTTCGGCGGGGGCCGGTTACATTGTAACTGATTTCCATGGTACTGGCTTCGGAAAAGGTGGCAAAAATGATCGCCGCCGCAGTTGGAGCCGATCTGTTCAAGATTGAGCAAAAGGTTCCGTATGCCGCCGATTACAATACTTGTATTGAGCAGGCAAAAAATGACTTGAGGGCAAAGGCGAGGCCAGAGCTGGTATCCGTGCCGGAAAGTCTGGATAGCTATGATGAAATTTATTTGGGCTACCCTAAACTGTAGCCCCGTTTTGAGTGTGTATTATGTGTATCGTGTTCCCATAAGGGCAGGAAAAGGAACAGTATACATAGATAGCTGTAAAAAGTGTGTATAGCGTTAGCAGATAAATAACATAAAGTGAGGATAGCAATAGATGTATCTGGCAGGAAGTAGCTGGACCCATCTTTTTTTATTGTAAATTTATGGATAGACAAAGATAATTATGTTAAAATGCGATAATAAAATACATATAAGTGAGAATAAATCGAATTTACATGTTGAAAAAGTGATAAAATGTGATACAATAGTTAGTAAAGAAAAATGTGAGGTGCAAGCATGCTTATACAATTTAATTTTAAAAATTTTAAATCATTTCGAGATGAAGCAATTTTGGATTTATCTGCGGCAAAGATGACAGAATTTTCTGACAGGGTGGTTTCGGAAGGAAATGAAAAAATTTTGCCTATGGCGGCTATATATGGTGCAAATGCCAGTGGAAAGTCTAATATATATAATGCGTTTGAATATATGGCAGATTATGTGATTGAATCTTTCAAATATGGGGATGAAGAAGAAAAATTTGAGGAATATCGGCCAACTCCATTTTTGTTTGATAGTATTTCAGGTAATGCTGAGTCTAGTTTTGAAATATATTTTACAATTTCAGGGGATAAGACAGAAAAAACATATAATTATGGCTTTTGTGTTGACAGACATGGAGTTACAGAGGAATGGCTGAATTCGAAGGCTAAGACAGCGCGTAAGTTTAAGTCTGTTTTTTATCGTTCTATTGAAGAAAATACACTGGACTTGTCAGGTCTTCCAAAGAGCAGTAGGGAGAATATTCAGGTGGCATTGGAGAAGCAGGTTTTAATTGTTTCTCTTGGAGCAAAATTGAAAGTGAATAAGTGTAAAGACATTCGGGACTGGTTTCTGGCAAATGAGTTCGCAGATTTTGGGGATCCATTTACCAATTTCTTTTTGTCACGTCGTTTGCCGAAAGGCTTTGTAGACGATGATAGTGTGCAAAAGAAAGTGATAGAGTATTTTGCCTCTTTTGATGAGCACATTAAAGATTTTGAGATAGAAAGGGTTCCGCATGACACTGAAACGAAAGAAGAAACATATAAAATCAGTGCATTGCACAAAAAAATAGATTCTGATGAATTTGCAGCTATTCCTTTGGGCATGGAATCGGCGGGGGCATTGAAAATGTTTGCATTGTATCCAGAATTACAGGATGTTTTGGAAAAGGGAAGCGTATTTTTCATTGATGAATTAAATGCTCGTCTGCATCCGTTACTGGTTCGGAACTTTTTGCTTACTTTCCTGAATCCAGAAATCAATACGAATCATGCACAGTTGATTTTTACAACACATGATACATGGCAGCTGTCTAATCAGCTTCTTCGGAGGGATGAGGTGTGGTTTACGGAAAAAGATGGACAGGGGATTTCTAAATTGTATTCTCTGGCGGACTTTGTAGATGAATCTGGTGCCAGGATTCGAAAAGATGAAAGCTACGAAAAAAATTATCTGATTGGAAAGTATGGTGCGATTCCAACATTAAAGAGTATTGATATCTTTAAGGAGGGATGATCATAATATGGCAAGAAAAGACAGGACTGGTAACCGAAAGACCAGAGAACAGCGACAGCCATTAAAGATTCCGGAATTGGGTTATTATTTGGTGGTTACAGATACAGAGGCAACAGAAAGATGCTATTTTCAGGGACTGCATAAAGAGCTTCCGAAAGACATACAGAATAAATTAGTAATCAAGGTAGTGGAAACTAAGACAAGGGTAATGATTGATAAATGTCTGGAAATGACAGCATATGATGCGCAATATCGTATGCCTTGGATTGTGTTTGACAGGGATGAGGTAAAAGATTTTGATGAAATCATAAAGGAAGCGGAGGCATTGGGCATAAATTTGGGCTGGTCAAATCCATGTTTTGAAATATGGATGTACTCCTATTATGGAGCAATGCCAGCTATTATGGAATCTTGGGTATGCTGTGATGAGTTTGAAAAGATTTTTCAAAGAAAAACAGGACAAAAATATTCAAAATCAGATGCGGGATTGTAAGAAAAGATTTCCCGGACAGGAGATGAAGAAAAAGCTCTACAAATAGCAAGGCAGAAGTATGGGCAGTGTGTTCGAGAAGGAAAAACGATACCATCTAAGATGTGTCCATGTACGACGGTTTACCAGTTAGTGGAGGAAATAAAGAAAAAGGTAAATTTAGCCAATAAATATTTACTATAGGCAGAATCATGGAGGAATTTATGTGGAGAGATAGTGAAACAGAAATTGATTATTTAGATTATGGGTATATTGTTGATATTATGATTGATACCATAAATGATGAAAAGTTGCTTCCATCTTGTATAGGTTTGTATGGTGACTGGGGAAGTGGCAAATCGAGTTTGATGCATATGTGTATGAAAAAGCTTAAAGAGCAAAAAGATGATACAGTCTGTTTATTATTTAATGGCTGGTTGTATGAGAGCTATGACGATGCAAAGACGGCAATTTTATCATCAATATTAGATGGAATAAAAGAAAACCGAAAATTGGAAGGAACAGCGCTTGAGATAATACGGGCACTCTATCAAAGTGTTGATAAATTTAAACTAATTAAAGGAGGAATAAAATTTGGAATTGATTTGGCACTAACAGGTGGAATCGGTTCAATTGCTAATTTGACAATGAATTCTGTAATAAAAAAATCAAGAAAAGTTTTAGGGGAATTAGATGAAGAAGCAGTAATTAAAGATATAAAGGAGAAGTTAGATTATAAGGAACTGCGGGAAGATATAAAAGAGTTCAGAGAGAAATTTGCAAAGTTGATAGAAGCGGCAGGAATTGAGAAACTTGTTATTTATGTGGATGAATTGGATCGATGCAGTCCAAATACTATTTTAGATACATTAGAAGCAATGAGGCTGTTTTTATTTAATGGAAAAGTAGCTTTTGTAATTGGCGCTGATGAAAGACATGTGTCCTATGCAATCAAAAATAAATTTAAAGACATAGAGGGCATTAATATGGATATTGGAAAAGAATATCAGGAAAAAATTATCCAATATCCGATTCGAATACCAAGTATGAATAAAGATGAAACAGAATTTTATATATTGTGTCTTTTAGCAGAAAATGAATTAGAAGAACAGAAGTTTAATGGTTTGTTATCATATTTGCAAGAAAAAAGGGCGGAAAGTCCATTGGAATTTTCAATAGATATGACTGATTATTCTAATGCTTGGGAGCCATCTATTTAAAGCTTGAGAGCCATCTGGATCCAGTGTATTTTAAAGCTTGGGAGCCACCACTATATATTGTGGTCATCCAAATATATTGCTTAAGATAAGATCCCTCTTTTAAGATGTGTTTATGAAAAGTACCCGTACTTTTCAAATACATTTTAAAGGAGGTTTTCTATGTTTAAGAAAACAAAAGTAAGACAGATCCTTGAACTTCTTCACAAGGATCTAAGTGCCAGAGAGATCTCTAAAACTTTGAAGGTCTCTCGTAATTCTGTTGCATTTGTGAAAGAATCTTATGACAAATGTGACAAAGACTGGGATGAAATATGTCTGATGAACGATGACGAGATCTATCACCTTTTTTATCCCCATACCTTCAGGCCAAGAAACAGATTTGCTCCAGTGGACTATTCGTATGTCCACAGTGAATTGAAAAAGGTCGGGGTTACAGAAATGCTGCTATGGGAGGAATACTGTGAAAAGGGTAATGCACAAGGGATTTCCCATTGCTGTTATGCTACATTCGCAAATGGCTATAAACGCTTTATAGCTGATAAAAATTATACCAGTCATATCGAACACAAACCGGGAGTAACTCTGGAGGTTGACTGGTCAGGTCCTACGATGAGCTACATGGATCCTGACAAACAGGAACAGCAAACGGCATATCTGTTTGTTGCGGCTTTTCCGTACAGCCAGTATACCTATGTAGAGGCTGTCGCTTCTATGAACCAATCAGACTGGCTGTCGTGCAATGTCCACATGCTGGAATTCTTTGGCGGGACACCTGTAAGGATTGTCTGTGACAACCTAAAAACAGGCGTGATCAAACACCCGAAACATGGAGAGGTCGTGCTGAATGATTCCTATTTATCTTTTGCAGAACACTACCAGGTTGCAATTATGCCGGCACAGGTAAAGAAACCCAAACAGAAAGCAAGTGTCGAAGGCGCGGTGGGAAAAATTGCAAGAAAGATCATCGGCATGCTCAGAAATGAAACTTTTCATTCTATAGAAGGGCTTAATTCGGCAATCAGAAAAGTGCTTGACAGGCTAAATGACAAACCCTTCCAAAAGAGAAACGGCAGTAGAAAAACAATTTATGAGCTGGAGGAAAAACCATATCTCAGAACCCTGCCAATGCTTCCCTTTGAGATCTGTGAGTGGTCATATAATCACAAAGTAGGCCCGAATTCCCATATATGGTTTCACAAGGGACAATACTCTGTTCCAAGCAGTTACATAAATAAATACGTTGATGTGCAGTATAACAGTTCTCTTGTTTGTATCTACGCCTCACATCAATTAGTAGCTGAGCATAAACGTATTCCCACAGGCATTCGGAATGCGAAAAGAACAGAGATGTCCCATCTTCCATATCCAATATACACTCCGGATACAATGGAATCAACGCTGAATAAAGCAGAAGCTATTGGCAACAGTACAAGAACCGTGATAGGCAGGTTGTATGACAATGCAAAAGTAAAAGAACAGGCTCTTGTAGATGCAAGAACCGTATTGGATATCGCTGGTGTATATGGTAAAGATATCCTTGAAACAGCTTGCAGCCTTGCATTTAAGGACTTTCATCTGATTACTTACAACACGCTTATGCCTTATGTGAAAAGAGCTGCAAAAAACAGAAAAAATGATCTTACAAAAAAGAACGTAAAAGATCATAAGCAGGGAATCGTAAGAGGTGCGGATTATTATAGAGAGGATGGTAAAAATTTATGAATACAGAGATCAAGAAACAATTATCAGTATTAGAACTCAGTGATTTAGTGGCTGTGATCGAGGCTCAGGAAAAAGAAGTATCTTTTGTTGACCTGACTTACAATGAGAGACTTTAGCATCTGCTCTCAGCTCTAATAACAGAACGGCAGAACAGACTGATCACCAGGCTGACAAAGAATGCAGATTTAAAGTATCCCAATGCAAGCCTTGAAACTTTAGACTGTGATGCACGAGAGAGCAGTAGGGAGAAAATCGCAAATCTTGCAACCATGGGATTCGTAGGTGCTGCAACAAACCTGATCATTACAGGCCCGACGGGTGCCGGGAAAACCTATCTTGCATGTGTCCTGGGTGTAGAAGCATGTAAACAGACTCTCCGGACGTGTTATATCAGAATGCCGGATATGCTGGGACATTTTCAGGCCCACAAAGATAACCTCAGAGAGCAGGTACGATACCGGAAGAAACTGGGAAACTATAAAGTGCTGATCATAGATGAATGGCTGAACTATAAGATCAATGAGAAAGAGTCAAAATTCATATATGAGTTGGTAGAACAGCGTTGTGGAAATAATCCGACGATCTTTGTCGGGCAATACGAGGTCTGTGACTGGCATGAACGGTTAGGCGGCGGAACCCAGGCCGATTCTATTATGGACCGGATCATACATAACTCTTATTCCATACCGACTACCGAAAATAACCTCAGAAAGCTGTACGATTCTCAAAAAGCCAGAAAACTTATGGAGTCCTTAAACTCATAAAAACGCAGATTTATTTTTGTATGTGGCAGACGATAAATCAACCGTTAGCAGGAAACACTGATGACTCTTTAGATGCCACAACATTTATTCCTTTTATCAGGAGGTTTTTAATGAAAATAAAGTTAGACGAACCGACCATTCCTAATGATATTCGACAAAAAATACGAAATCTACGAGTATTGCTTGATCTGGCAGACAATTTAAGGGATGAAATCCTGGCATGGTATACAGCCGAACTAAAATCTTATGATTTCAGAGCTGATGCACAGCAAGAATTATTTAATCCTGGAACAGGAACCACTGTTGAAGGGATATCAGAACTTGCCATCATGGAGGCACTTTCCGAGCTTCAGATTTTTAATGAAGTAAGAAAGAAAAAATGAGGTGAAATTTATTTGCCATTAATTTGAAGCTGTTATTTTAAGCTTTGTTCAAGTTTTATGCAAAAGATTGTCTCGGTGATTTCGATTAGCAGACAAAGAGAGGGAAGAGCCGGTCATCAAAGGTTCTGTCTTCTTTCGTTCAAAAAGAGAATATGCTGGAAAAATAAGATTTCGAGGAATTTCGTATCAGCATAGCTGGCCAAAGGTCTGCTTTGTTATTTCTTAATTTTATTCAGGAACATTCCAAAATTACTCTGGACAATCCATGATATTTTCAGTACAACTATATCTTGTATCTTATAGATGGCCCCCAAGCATTAAAATCAGGACGGATTTTGGGTGGCTCTCAAGCTTTAAATTGGTGGCTCCCAAGCATTAGAATAATCACAATACCTCCTTCTTGGTTTTCTGGCATGAAAAAAGGGTTTGACCTCTCTTGTCAAGCCCCGGTAGTTGGGGTGCCTCCTTTCCCTGCGCCCATGAAAAAACCGCCCTTCGTTGTGAAAGAGCGGTTTTTCAGTAGGTTGGCAGTCCATTATTTTGTTTTTTTATATGTATCCCTTTGTACACTGTTGCAAAAGAAAACAATAATACAATCCGCAATCTGACCGGGGAATATAAAAAGATTGAGCCGGATTGTCGGGAGGGAGTGCGGGCGCAGTTGGAGCGCATGAAAGAATTGTGCAAGGAGCGTAACAGTCTGTACGAAAAGCAGAATGATTTGAAAGGGCAGAAAGAGAAAATAGAGAAGTCGCTAGAACGATAAGAAATATGGGGTGTGGCGGTTGCTATGCCCTATATTTTTGTGGAAAATAAAAATAAGAAGTGGTATACTCAAATAAATGAATTTACGAAACTGCAAAATAAGAAGTTATAGGAGTAACAATATGGTTGAACTTAGAGAAATTACATCGGATAACCTTGAAGATGTGTTAAATTTACAGATATTTGAATATCAAGACAAGTTTGTATCATCAACTGCTCATGCATTAGCGCAGGCATATGTTTATCGTGAAACAGCTTTTCCTTTTGCAGCATATGTTGGTGATACATTAGTTGGATTTATTATGTTAGGATATTATAAACCTAGAAGCCAATATACGTTATGGAAATTTATGATAGATAAACAATATCAGAAAAAAGGATATGGCAAAGAAGCGTTGACGTGCGGAATTACATATTTGAGAGAAAAATTCAATGTAAGAGAAGTATATACAGGAGTTCTCTTGGGTAATGAAATTGCAAAACATTTATACACGTCTGTCGGATTTGCGGAAACAGGAATTATTGAGGATAATATGATAGAAATGGTTTATCTGTTTAGCGAAATATAGAAACATTCATATGTCTATTTGTAAATAATTTGAAATATGTACAAGTAATGAGGTAATCATACATGATTAGACAAGCTAATAAACAGGATATTTCAAGGATAGCCGAGATTATTGTGTTTGGAAAAAGGGTTGCATATAGACCTATATTTGAAAATGATTATGTGTCATTTAACGAGTTGCAGGTTGTTCGTTTATATGAAGAATATAAAAATAATCCAGATAGATTAGATGGAATGCTATTATATGATGATGGAATTATCAAAGGGATAATAAACGGACATTCTATAGGTGATAAGACAATTGAGATTACGGATTTTTATGTTGAACCTTTTTTTGTAGGACAGGGGATAGGAACACTTTTAATAAAATATCTGATTCAGCAAGTAAGAAAAAAAGGAGTTCATAAAATAGTATTATGGGTTATAAAAGATAACATAAAAGCTAGAACGTTTTATGAAGATAATGGCTTTGTCAATAGTGGAAAAATGTGCATAATAGAAGGTACTACAAAAGAGGATTGTTGCTATGAGTATGTTCTTGAATAAGAGGATATATGTGTAGTGCCAAATTTGAGCTTGCAAAGAGCTTGATAACCCAGAAGTTGCTTAAGGAGATTTTATGGGAATTATTATATGTGGATTAAATGGTAGTGGAAAGAGTACATTGGGTAAAATTCTTGCAGAGAAGTTACATTTCCATTTTATTGATATTGAAAATTTGTATTTCCCTAAAACATATTCTAATTATATATATGCTTCTCCACGTACCCGTGAGGATGTAGCGGAACGATTGCTCTGTGAGATACGAACACATGAAAACTTTATTCTTGCTTCTGTTAAAGGAGATTATGGAGAAGAGTTATATTCATTTTTTCAATGTGCCATATTGCTTGATGTTACACGGGATATTAGATTGCAGCGAGTGAAAGATCGTTCTTTTCAGAAGTTCGGTAATAGAATGTTATCGGGCGGGGATTTGTTTGAGCAGGAAGAAAAATTTTTTCGCTTTGTTGAATCCAGAAATGAAAGTACTGTTGAAGAATGGGTAAAGTCCTTGAAATGCCCGGTTATGCGGATTGATGGAACAAAGTCCATTGATGAGAATACGAACTTGATTATAACACTTATGCAGGGTAAAAATTTATTTGCTAAAGAAATGGGGAATAAAAAATGATTTGTAAAATAAGAAAATGGAAACTATCAGATGCAAAAGATTTGGCAATGGCTCTCTCCAACAGAAAGATACAAGATAATCTTCGGGACGGAATGCCTTATCCCTATACAGAGCAGGACGGAATAGATTATATTTCTTCTATGATTTCCGCAGATGAAAATGAAACTTTTGCTTTTGCTATTACAGTAGATGACAAGGCGGTGGGAAGCATTGGCGTTTTTCGACAGGACAATATTCATAGGCAGACTGCCGAGTTGGGATACTATATTGCCGAGAAATACTGGGGTAAAGGTTTAATGACTGAAGCGGTAACGCAAATGTGTGAATATGTTTTTGAAAAGAGTGATATTATCCGTATTTACGCAGAGCCATTTGCATACAATGCAGCGTCTTGTAGAGTGCTTGAAAAAGTGGGATTCCAGTATGAGGGTACATTGAGAAGCAATGCTGTAAAAAACGGTAAAGTTATCGACATGAAGATGTATTCTTTACTGAGAACGGAAATATAGCTTCACGTTTATAATGTAGTGATGGTAGCGGAAAATTGTTCTTCCTTATTGATTATATATACATGGTGCTAGCACCATGTATTAAGGATAGATAAGGAGAAAAGAGGTATCGTCGTGTTACGCATTAGACGTTATGAGAGCTTTATTTTGCGTGAACTTACAACTATAAAATGAACGTAGGAGATATTCTGTACTTTTATCATTGAAAACGGCTTTTAATCCGTAACATTTCAAAAATAGGTTGCCAAATTACCGGGATTTGCTATAATAAATGCGTGGCAACATTTTGGCAACAGAAAATCAGCAAGCCATAATAAATGATGTAATTGATGTAAAAATGGGCGTGTATTCGCATAAAACCTAAACAAATACAGTTAATAATAATAAAGAACACGCCGAGTTCGAGTAGTGCAAGAGTATATTATTTATTTTATATGGCAGGTAGTCTATGAGATTGCCTGCTATATTTACAATCTATTGTTTCAGAAAAAATTAGGTGGTAAGTTGTTGCCAATAGAAATGGGTATTTATATAAAATTGACGAATAGTTAATGAGGATAGTATATGAAAAGTACGAAAAAGGATTCAGAGAAAGTGGAAGAAAAAGCACCGTTTGCGCAGAGACATCCTAGAATCAATTTTGTGATAGGGTTGGTTTTGTTGGTAATACTTGTGTTTGGAGCAATATTATTTATATGGCTTATATTTTCTTGCTTAGGGAATGGAATTGAGCATTTGGTTGATTTCCTGAAAAAGTTTGTAAGTACCACAGATAAAGTAATTATTGTGGCAATGATAACAGGTATGGTGTCTATAGTCGGTGTGGTTTTTACGTCTGTAATAGCAAAAATCATTGATTACCGATATAATGTAAAAAAATATTTATACGACAAAAGAGAGGCACCGTATGAACAATTTATAAGCATAATTTATACTATTATGGAAGATACAAAAAAACCTGTAAATGAGCAAATGACAGAATCTGATAAGTTTAGAATGATGTCGGATTTTTCCAAGGGATTAACGTTATGGGGGTCAAATAAAGTAGTAAAAAAGTAGTTAAGATACAGAAAAGCGTCACTGGAAGACATGAGCCCAGAGAACTCTTTATTACTATTGGAAGATATCATTTATGAAATCAGAAAGGATGTTGGACAAAGAAAAAGGTTGGGCAAAGGGGATATGTTATCCATTTGTATAAATGATATTGAAAAAATAATAAAGAAGTAAGTATTTGTATAGAGATATGCTTTACAAATGCTACGATATGGGATATACTAATACCATCATGAAGAAAGAGGTGATATAATGGCTCAAATCAGTTTGCGCATAGAAGATGATGTAAAAAAAATGGCAGAACAGGCTTGTGCTGATATTGGTATGTCTTTATCAACAGCTATAAATATTTATTTAAAAAAATTAGGGCGAGAGAAACGAATACCATTTGAAGTATCTGTCGATCCTTTTTATTCGCAGGAAAATATGACCAGGCTTAAGGAGTCTGTAGCGCAAATGGAAGCTACAGGTGGTACGGTGCATGAGGTGGACTTTGATGATTAAGGCATGGTCAGATGCGGCGTGGGAAGATTTTGAATATTGGACAAAACAGGATAAAAAGACTTTAAAACGTATTCTCCAATTGTTGAAGGATATTGACCGGAATGGCTACGAGGGAATAGGAAAGCCAGAAAGGTTAAGTGGTGATTTGGCATCCTATTGGAGCCGGCGGATAGACGATGCAAACCGTATTGTTTATCGGATAGAAGATAATG
This sequence comes from Sporofaciens sp. St.21A7, assembly GCF_059728535.1. Lineage (NCBI taxonomy): Bacteria > Bacillati > Bacillota > Clostridia > Lachnospirales > Lachnospiraceae > Sporofaciens > Sporofaciens sp. St.21A7. The sequence continues at coordinate 201,490 of NZ_BAAGFN010000002.1, forward strand.
TGATAAAGATTGTTCAATGTGGTTCTCATTATAGAGATAAATAAGGGCGGCAACATTTTGGCAACGGAAAATCAGCAAGCCATAATAAATGATGTAATTGATGTGAAAATGGGCGTGTATTTGCATAAATCTTAAACAAATACAGTTAAGAACAACAAAGAACACGCCGAGTTCGAATAGTAAACAGAAAGCCGGGAAGCCGCATAAACAGCGGACTTTCCGGCTTTTGATGTGGGGCGTGATACCTTTTTGATACCTATATTTGCTAATAAAAGATTTGATTTAATGAAGTGCCTAATTTTTCTTCAAAATTAGAATAGTTATTACAACTTATTACAAGTTCACACATATTTTTTCTAAATTCACTTCTTGTTCCGCCATTGTTAATGTATTCTTTGGAAAGAATTGAAAAAAGATTCTTTCCATTAGCAAAATATTCTATATCAGTTTTGGGTTGCTTATTTTGTGCAACATCCAAATTGCGTCTATTAACTATATTTTCAAGATACTCAGATTCAAACCAATTTATTTCGGTTTTAAATTTGAATAATCGATCTCGGATTAAGCGCATAAGATTATGGTTTTTTAAATCAAAAATTTGTTTTTTTAGGTATTTTTCCAAACTTTCTATAGGTAAAAAAAGTACATTATCAAAAGGAACAGTAGACCAAAGATTTTCTTCGTTTTTCTTTTTAAGAACAATCTCTTTGACATCTCCGTCAATAATACTAATAATATGTGTTACGTTTGAAAATACACGGTCTTCTAATAGATTTTGATGTAAGTCTAAAGTGTTGTCATAGCCGCCAATAGGGAGAACTTGAATTCTTTTATTTTGTTCTAAATTACATTTTTGTATAAATGCTTCTACAATATATTGAGCCAGGTCATCTTCAACCAATATTATAACATCGTAACCGCTATGATAATAAATATCTCTTGTAACATAGGCTGGATAGCATGGTGTTTCACATTTTATGGCAGAAGAATCTGTCTGTTTAAGATAAAATAAATTATCTATTGGCAGAGAGTGGATGATTTCTAAAGAGTGAGTAGAAAAATATGTTGCAACATTATAGCGGTGTGCAATATTTCGCATAAAATCAACAAGTCTTTTTATTGCTGAAGGATGTAAAGCTAACTCAACTTCATCAATGAGTATTAGATTTAGATTTTCATTATTATTAACACGTACAAGAAGATTATTTAGTAAGTGAAGCAAATTTATTAACAAAAATTCACCAGTGCTGAGATCAAAATAGCTTAGTAAATTTTCTCCGTTTTGGAAAAAATAGGGTACTCCTGAGTAATGATATATCCGATAAGCTTTGTCACGCTCTAGTCGAAATAAATTTTGATAGTAATATTTATTATTATGCAATATTAGACCAAGGTTTTCTTTTACAAATGGGTCGGCGGGAACAACTAAATTGGGGTTGACGTGTTGCAGTTTTTTGTAAGCTCTATATGATGAAGTGTTAGAGAATCGAGTGCCCTTTGTAATACTGCCTTCTTGAAAACCCCTTAGATTTAGACATTGTTCTGTAATACAGTTCCATTGATTTTGTTCATTAGGTTTCCATATTTCGTGATTATTATTTAAAGAATATGATATATAGGAATCTGATTTAAAATCAAAATCACGTAACATAGAAAAATTAATAGGACGTACTAAACGTGGAGAAATTGCAGATAATACAGTGCTTTTCCCAATGCCATTAATGCCTGTAATTGCGTAAACATCAGGATTAAGGGGCATATTGATTTCTAAGAATGAAATTCCACGTATATTTTTTATTTTTACTTGTAATATATTGTTTTCCATAAAAACTCCTTATATCTATTTTTTCCATTTATAACTATTATTTTTCTTATCATGCCCTTTTTCATCAACACTACTGCTCGTAGCAGGCCAGTTGATTTTCCACTCGAAATACTCGTCCTCGGAAATTTCCCCATTCTTCAACTGCTCTTTCCTCAAACACCACTCCCGCATGAAATCATTGACTAACCCATACTCTAGCCACATACCCACCGGGGCATGAGTAGGCCAATCATCATTATCATAGTAACGCACCGATTTATCATCAGAAGCGTTGCATTTGCCGGGATTACGGACAAGCTGAAATAAATGGATCGTGCTACGGTCGTCTTCGTCAAGCCAAAGGAATGTGAGCATAATATCCTCGGCGCAACCGGGAGTGACACCAATAAAATGGATATAATTGACATTCAGTATCTTTGCCATTTCCATTAAAGTGTTGTTTTTGGGAACACGATAGCCGGATTCATACTGTGCGATACGAACATCGGCATTGCGTTCCTCATATCCCAATTTCAAGCCTAGTTCACGCTGTGTCAAGCCCCGGAACGTGCGTATTCTCTTTATCCGTTCTCCTAATACCATAATCATGTGTCCTTTCTGAAAATTAGAGTGATTGTTTTGAAATTATCATGTTACATCTACTCCATAACTCGTCTTTATATGCAAATACATCTTTATCAATCTTTCTTTCAACAAAGCCGATTTTTTCATAACATTGTTTCGCTAATGTGTTTTCATTGAAAACATTTAGTTGAACCGCTTTTGCTCCACTTATCTGAAAAGCGTATTGCAGAGTTAGATTCAGCATTTCTTTTCCGTAACCTTTTCCACGTTTAGTTTTATCAACAATAACAAATTTAAGAAAACCGATATTGTCTGCTGTATTGACAGAATAACAGAAGAAGCCTACTGCCTGTCCGCTGTTTTCTGTTGCGACATAAGCACTGTCCGTCCAGTCCATTGCATTTTTCTCTAATAAATCATGGAAAGATTTTTGTGTCATGGGGTATGGCAAAAGATTTGCACACCAAAAAGCATGAGTTCTTTCGTCATCAATCCATTTTGATACATATTCGTAATCTTTGCTTGGTATATACGGTCGGATTCTCATAAATGGAATGTCCTTTCTCCAATTTATTTATAAATTTGTTATAGGTAATACACCATAATATATTCTTCCTCATTCTCCCTTACAATCTCAAAACCAATCTTTAAATACATCTTTGCCGCATAATTATCTTTTTGAACAGAAAGAGAAACCCGACTGTACCCATGTGATTTAAGCAGGTTAAGAATTTCTTTCATCATAGCCGTTCCAATGCCAAAGCCCCGGTACTCTTTATAAAGAGAGATTGCCAAAGAGGGCGTTTCATCATCTATATGTCCGTAATCGTTCATACTGCGAACCCAAACAGCACCGACAATCTTACCGTCAACCTCTGCTGCTAATCCCCAATCATCTTTGGATTCCCCGAAACGCTCAACATAAACCTGTAATTCGGGAGATGTAATGATGGTTTTAGGTGGAGGTTCGATACCATCTGGAACGAAAATTGCTTCATATAGAAAATTATCCAGTAACGGATATTCCTGTTTTTGTATTTTTCGTATCGTTACGTCCATAGCTGACCTCTCAATTCTGTATTCTCCATATATTCTAGCATAATTCAGATAATACAGCAATAAAAACTTATCAGAAATGCTAAATTTAATAAAAAAGATAAGTTTAACAAATAGGCTATTGACAATAACAGAAATGTTAAGTATAATTCAAATACAGAACTTAACAAAAACGCTAAATAAAAAGGAGGATATTGAATGAAGAATGAACTATTTGTAACTGCCGGGGAGGTAGCGCAGGAGTTGGGTGTTTCCAAACCATTTGCTTACAAATTAGTACGACAGATGAATGAGGAACTGGAAGAAAAAGGTTTTATCACAATCGCCGGACGTGTCAGCAGAAAATATTATGAAGAAAAATTCTACGGCATGGCGCAGGCGGCGAACTAAGGAGGGCAGGTTATGGCGGCATATAAAGATGAACAGCGTGGAACGTGGTATGTATCGTTCCATTATTATGACTGGACGGGAAAAAACTGCCGGAAAGTCAAGAGAGGTTTCAAAACCAAAAGAGAAGCTACGGAATGGGAACATCATTTTCGCATGAAAGAAGCGGCTGACTTGGATATGACTTTCGGGGAATTTGTGCAGGCATACACAAGGGATATGAAGCCAAAGCTGAAGCGCAATACTTGGCTGACAAAAGAGCATATTTTACGCACAAAATTGTTGCCGTACTTTGAGAATAAGAAAATGTGTGATATTCGTGCAAAAGATATTATCCAGTGGCAGAATGAGCAGATTTCCTATCGTGATGAAAAAGGAAAGCCCTTTGCGCCGACTTATCTGAAAACTCTGCAATCTGAATTGAGCGCATTATTTAATCATGCGGTGCGCTTTTACGAATTAAAAAGCAATCCCGTTGTTAAAGCCGGACCACTTGGGAAAGGGAAAGCGGAGGAAATGCTTTTTTGGACGAAAGAGGAATACCTGAAATTCATTGAAGCAGTAAAAGACAAGCCATATTCCTATCAAGCATTTCAAATTTTATATTGGTGTGGCTTGCGTGTTGGCGAACTTTTAGCACTCACGCCGCAGGATATAGATTTTGATAACAAGGTCATTCGGATAACAAAATCTTATCAGCGATTAGAGGGAAAAGATGTGATAACAGACCCCAAAACACCGAAAAGCAAGCGAAATGTCAGTATGCCGGATTTTTTATGTGAGGAATTAAAAGAGTATCTCGGCAGGCTGTACGGGCTTCTCCCGACTGACCGTATCTTTCATCTGACAAAAAGTTTCCTGCACCATGAAATGACGAGAGGGGCAGGGAAAGCAGGGGTAAAGCGCATTAGAATCCACGATTTAAGGCACCCGTATGTCAAACCTACGACAAAAAATATATACCTGTATACTAGGTTCCGATTTGAAAATGCCAGCCGGTCGCTGGCATTTTCTGGATTGTTAGCACTTTCTTTGATTTAACAGATACCATCTGTTGAATTGAGTAGAAAAGTTATTTGGGTTCAATATATTCAAGTAATGTTTTTTCAATAAAGTCAACAGTTTCCTGTAAACGCTTTATCTGATAACGATACCAATCCGATTCATTGAAACTATCATATTCAAATTTTGTGTAAACATATTTTGTGTAACGACCATTTTCATATTCTTTCCAGCCCTTTCGGACAAATTGTTTTGTGCATGTAAAAACATAGAAGAAAGTAGGGCTATATACAAAAATAAATGGTACTACATAGTCGGGCAAATTGCTATCCGAGGCCTTAAAGTGGATAGCAAAAACAGATGGAAGTTGATTTGCCACGGATTGATATGATACAGGAATATCCTTATAGCCTGAAAAAAGAGATTCCACCAGAGGATTTTGTTTTTTGACGGAGGTATACTCCACTTCAATAAACAAATTTTCCTTTTCCATCCTGCCATGTAACATTTTCACAAGACTGGTATCTTCATGGTATCTATGGTATTCATAAGGAAAATTTGTTTTGCACTCACATTCATAAAACTCATTCAAAAAGCTGTGTTCCAATTTCCAATTATTTAGAGCATCTTGAATTTTCTCAAGCATTGATTTCACATCACCATCATCCCGGCATTTACCTAAATACGCTTTAACAGCATCAATGTTCGACTGCGAATTATCGTTGATATCAGAAGTTTCTGGATGAAGGCTTTGTAAATACGCTAATACATTTGAGTTTTTTTCAAAAAACAACTCCGTGCCATCACACTGCGTGCTAAAATATGGAGTCTGTATGCCTCCTGCTGAATTGAAAATGTCACTCAAGTAATTTTGAATGTCTGTAAATTTTACGGCTGGTGCTGATATACTTTCAACGGCATCTATGATAGCTTTTGTAAATTTACTATAAAGATCCTCAGCATAAGATGATTGAGATTTTAATGACGAATATATGAAAATACAATTCTCAAATCCTTTTGCTTCAATGCACTTGAAATCGCCATCTATTTCATCAATGCCTTTTATGTAGGCAACCCCAGATTGGCAAGCATCAATGATTTTGACATATAGCTTAGGAGCACATTTTCGAATAATATCATCAAGTTCAGAGTTGTTGAGAGAAGTACTATTGATTTTACTTACATCGGTATCGTACAATGCATAATGCATACCCTGTTCATCCTGTTTTCCATGACCACTAAAATAAAACAAAACCTCACCAATATCTGTAGAATCTATGGGTAAAAAAGAAGATATTTCTTCTTGTATTTGATGCTTTGCCGCATTATTTGCTATTCGCAACACTTTATATTTTCCTGTTGCTGTTAGTAATCCCTCCATAAGATTGGCATCATTTTCACAAGATGGTAATGCGGAAGCATATTTATATTTATCAACACCAAGAATAATTGCATAGTTGCTCATATTTATTTCATCTCCTATCGAATGTATTAGCAAACCCTTCCAGAAAACCAATATTCCTGTGGGCTTCAATCAGTAAAACAGCCAATTCGTCATCCATCTGATACATATAACATCAAAGAGTATAAGGTAATGGATTTAATTCTTTTCTTCCAACTCTTGTAATTCTTCTATACTTTCAAGAAAATGACATTCCACAGGAGAAAGGATATCCTTCTGCTTTTTCCGATATTTCTCGTACTCTCCATGCGCCTTTTCAAGAGCCTGTTTATGTGTAACTCTTCCTTTTGTGGTTAAAATATCCCTTCTTGTCATTTTCAGATAGTCATCAATTGTTTCTAGCCAGTCTTTCATATACATGGGTTCTTGATTCAAGGCATGGACTTCCGCAATATCTAAATACGCCGTAACAATTTTATTTAGCGCATCTATTTCTTTTTCGCTTAAACCGTAACTTCCTAAACTTAGGTATTATAGAGTCAAGAAATTACATAAGAATTAGCTATGGCTCTTTTTTATATGCGGGAACAAATGGAATCAGTCCTTTTTCATAACATATCTCCTGTATTTCTACTGGAAGCATTCTGGCATCAAATACCAATCCATCTATGGAAACCATCCATAACATAGGATTACTGGCAGCTTCTGATGGAAGACACCATTCAGCGTGAAAATAGTCAATTTTCAACATTTTCTTAATCTGGGCTGCCTTAGAAGATGCTGTAGATGCAGCAACCTCGAATGGGGCTGCCAGATCTTTCGCTGTCATATGGATTGGTTGGTTTTTATCAAATATAAAATTATTACTCCCAATTGCATAGACAATCCCTGCAGCCCAGGTAGTACTCCTGCCACTTTTTAATGGCGACGGCCGTTTACGGCATAACTTTTCAAGTGCATGAAGGCACAATTCTTCATATTCTTTATTCAGATATTTTTCACTATACTCAATCAACAGCTTTGAAATTTTCTCATAGGTTTCTCTCATTTCTTTTGGAACATTCATCTTTAGTCTCCTTCTCTGTTAGAAGTATTAGTTCTTTTTATTCGATTTTTCGGGAACGATTCTTTTCATTTCTTCCGGAAAAATATTACGCAGTTTATCTATAGAGACCTTTGTTGGAATTTCCCGGATTTCTTCACCGTTGATTTTCTGGTAAGTAAAACGTTTAAGGTATGTCATTATGTCTTTGACAGAATACCTAGACGTGAGGCCGGCTGCTTTAATACAGTTAAATACACGATAGTAAAGCATCATGGAAATATGGTTCAAAAACAACCATCCATTATAAGCATCCGAATCCTGCATATAGGACTTATCATCTTCCAGAACATCTTTATAGACTTTATTTGCATCTTCTATGGATTCACGTTCTTTGTAGGTTTCATAAAGTTTTTGCGCTTTCAAATCCATGTCAGTCCGAAGTGTCAGTGTGCCCATACGTACTTCCTTTTCCTGAAAATCCACAAAGGTGTATCCTTTGCAGCCACGCTCAATACGTTCATTATAATCTTTGATTTCCTGGTTCTTCAACCCTAGATCCGTAAATGTTATGACCAAATCTTGCAAAACAGTTATTTTGCGTTCCGCTCCTGCCTTTACCCGTCCGCGTTGTTTGACCGCTTTATATTTTTTCATAGTGCAGTAGTAAATCGTCCGGTTATGATATTGGAACATTCCTTCCATATGGCTGATTCCTTTCTTTAGACTTTGATAGTCTATCATGGAATCATTTCTTTTGAGCGGCACGATATAAGAGATTCCATTGTCCTGAAGATATCGAAAATTTTCATCCGAACCAAACCCCTTGTCGGCAATCATTATAAAATTTATCATACCAAATTCATCTAATGCATTTTTCAGGACGGATACATCTGGTTTATCGCCGGCATTTACTTTGAAATAAGCAGGCCCGAAAGTCGGACACAGACTAAAGCAATACAGAAGGTTCATTTGAGGATCCTGAATGGAGCAGTGGTTATAACCAATCTGGGCAAGGTTTAAATTCTCTGAATAAGACACAATGCGTGTTCCATCAAAAAGAAGGAATTCACTGCCTACCGTATAAAGTTTCATAAAATTCACCTGTGCCAGCCGGTTTCTGCCAATTTCCCTAAGCAGAGCGGTAAGCTCGTTTTTTCCAAGTCTTATGCGGGGATGAAGTACCGTATCATAAGAATTCGAGTAAAGGAAATCCACTCTTTTTAAGGCAGTTGGTTCAATCAACCGTATTTTGCCTATAATAAAGATTGCTTCCGCAAGTTCATCCCGGTAAAAAAGCTGAAGGTTTTCCAAAATATCCGAACCTAAAAGCTCCAACATCTCGACAGCGCCGGCTTCAAGAGGCCTGCCAAGCTCCAACGGTTTCATAAGGGTAGCTTTTTGTCTATGTTTTGCCGGGATCAACCCGGAATCTTCGGTAATCTTTCCAAGATAACCCGTAGATATTTTTTTTGGTTTTTTAGTCATCGGATCATAAACTGTTTTGAAAGTATATAAATAATAGCAAGAGCCTACTTTCTTAATTTCACGACCTTCTCCCCTGAATTCTTCTACCCATTTCGGATAGTTTGCTCGTTTACTCTTCATATCTTCATCTCCTGATATAATACCTAATAGGTATTATATCATAAAAAATACCGAAAAGCAAGGAAATCCAATGCTTGTCGGCATCCTATAATACCTTTATGAATATGGAATAAGAGGGTAATACCTAAACTAAGGAAGTTACGGCTTAAATAATTCTTTGCGATCTCTACATCAGAACGTTTAATTTCCTTTCCAGCCCACGCTGTTAATCCCATATTGTCCTTATCTGCATCTGCCCGCTGATAGATTACTTCTGCCGCCGTGTGCTTATGAGCCGCCCAGTGCATTTTATTTTGTACCTGCTTAAAAAATATAATTGAACTTTCTGCTTTTGGGTCATAATCAATACTTGTTGCATATATTTCCAGAACTTTTCTCCAAAATACTTTTTCAGAAGAACGAATATCACGGATACGAGCTAACAATTCATCAAAATAGTTTCCGCCTCCGAGATTCTTAAGCCGATCATCATCTAATGCGAACCCTTTTTTCATATATTCCTTCAAAATAGAAGTAGCCCATATTCTAAACTGTGTTCCTCTCAGGGATTTTACCCGATAACCAACGGAAATAATAACATCTAAATTATAGAAATCCACCTGATAGGTCTTGCCGTCAGAAGCAGTGTAGGCAAATTTTGCCCAAACTGCTTCTTTTTCCAATTCTCCTTCTTTAAAAATATTTCTTACATGTTTTCCAATTACACTTTTATCCCGTTGAAATAATTCCGCCATTTGATCTATAGAAAGCCAAACTGTATCATGGTCAAATGTAACTTCTATTTTTATGACTCCATCTTCTGTAGTGTACATGATGATATTTGATTGCGTCATTATGTCCTCCAAATCTTAGATATTTATCGCTGCCTAAAGTTCAGGAATAAAGAGCCAATAATTTAATCTTATCGAATATTCCCTTAAAACGAACATTAATCTTATATCAAATGGGATGCAAGCGCAGTATACTTCCAAATACGATTCCTCATGTTGTCGTTTTCTTGAGTGACGATGCCATTCGAACTCAACAAGTGCAGGGCATTTGAGATTGAATTGAACGAACTTCCCAACTGTGTGGCGGCATGGGAAATGCTAGTCACAGGAAAAAGCTTAAGATAATTATATACACGCCAAACACTTTTGGGTAGCAACTGTATATCTTCTAATTGTTTTATATCTTTTGCTACAATATCTTCATACTGTATCAGTAACTGAGCTGACCGTTTTGCAGTTTCATTTATAGCATTTACACAAAATTTGATCCACCGAATATAACCACCACTGTATTGAGTAGTTTGAAGCAAGTCGAAGTATTCATTCTTGTTGTGATACAAATACTCGGACAGACATATTAGCGGTCTTGCTTCTCCAACGATATTGCACAATATCGTTGGAACAATGATTCGTCCTACAATCCCGTTATATCTCTCAAATGGATGTATCATCTCAAACTGATAATGCACTAATGCAGCCTTAATTAACGGATCAGTGTCTTTGTCATTATATAGATAAGCAGAAATATCGGCCAGCGCTGGCAAAACTGCGTCAGGGGCTGTAGGGTTGTAAGATATAAGGTTCGTCCTGACACCCAATAAAAAAGTCTGTTTGTCCCTAATATCAATTGGCTTGCTAACTACATCACCATATAATGCAATTCCGCAAAGTTCACTTAGAACTGGAGCTGAAATTGTCCTATCTATCGCTTTCTTGTATGCCAGTTTGAGATTAGTAATTGATGCAATATCGTTTTTACCACTCCCGCGACTGGCAAGTACCTCGTGAAAAGTGAGAGTATCGTAATCAATCATTCGGGAATATGTGCATTCTTTTAATAGCATTAATTCGACGAACGCTTCTCTATTTGGGGCATACTTAAAAAGTCCCTTTAAAAATCCAATATTTCGATGAACTTCAATTAGCAAGGCAGATAGTTCATCGTCCATTTTATACATATCCCCATGCATCAGAGGACGTGGGGTAAATGTGTAATATTTAAAATTATTTATGCTACCATCAATATGTTCAATGTAATCTCCAGTATAAGGAATCATCTCATATACCTCAATAGTAAAAATCTATTTTCAGTATATCATTAATATTGAAATAAATGAAGTGCAATTTATTGAGTTTATTTCAAAAATCAAAGAAATAGTGCAATATAAATTCAAAAGCAAGTTTCATGACTTAGGCACCCGTATGTCAAGCCCACGACAAAAAAATTACAACTTTTTTTGAGGATTTCCGGGCAGCCGCATAGCTGCCCGTAGTTGCTTAATACGGTATTCATGGCTCACGCCTCCTTTCCTGGTTCGCTTATTCCTAAGAAATCCTGTGTCACATATTCAATCTCGATCCGGTCTCCCGGAAAGATATAGACCTTACTGATAAGCCTGTCAATCAGGGCTTGCGTCAGTGTGTCGGCGCTGCCTACTTCCTGAACGATCTCACGCTGTTTCAGCTTTGCTTCATAATCGCTCTGTATCTGCTTGGTCTGTGCGGTAATGGCGGCATGGACATTCCTTGCCTGCACCAGTTCCGCGTCATATACCGCCTTGCGTTCCTGGTAGGTTTCCAGGTCAATCTCTCCAAGTGCATACTGTTCATAAAGCTGCCGTTTGCTGTCCTGGATAGAGCGCAGCTTTTCTTCGTGCTCGGCCTGCTTGAAATATTAAAGAAAAATGGAAAGAAAAGTATAGTAATTTCACCGGATCGGTGGTAGGATGTAGATAATATTTTTGATTGGAGGACGAGCAATGGCTGGAAGACGTAAAAAACAAAATAATCTTACATTGGAAGAGCAGCTGGAAGCTGTGGAAAAGGATATCGCAGAATGTAAAGAACATATGAAAGTATTGAAAGAAAAGAAGAAGGAATTAAACAGCCAAATTGAAGAGGCTCAAAAAGAAAGATTGTACAAGGCAGTAGCTGAGTCAGGAAGAAGTATTGAGGAAATCCTTGAAATGCTTTCAAAGGAAGATTCAGAATAGATGATAAGCCATTATAGGAATAGGTATCCTATAGTGGCTTTTTTTTAATTTGACAAAATATTGGCAGACAATAGTGAACGTGGATTATAGTGAGTCTGTATTGGAAGGCAGATGAAGATGTTAATTAGGGTAGTAGTTGATTACCATGAAAGCCGCCATTATATTTTTCTGATTGATGTAAGTATGACCGATGGAGGAGTCGAATACAAGAGAATCTCCTTCTTCCAGTGTATAATCCCCTGTTTCCGTATGAAGAATCAGCGCCCCGCGAATCACATAAACATATTCTTGGGCTTTTTTGGAATGTCCAATAGAGGCATTGGAGGATTGGGCGTCTAATTCTACATAAAAAAGTTCAAAATTCCGGACGGGAGTACTTTTGAAATAGCAGTATACCCGGTAATGCTCGGCTTCCCCTTTCTGTGCAGTAGTTTCTGACCTGCGTATAACAGTCGCCTCTTTTTCGATACCGTCCATTAGTCGGGTGTATGGCACATTCAATCCATTGGCAATCTTCCAGATGGTGTTGATGGTAGGATTGCTGCCGCCTTTTTCTATATCTGACAGCATCGCTTTGCTGATACCTGATATTTTTGATAGCTGTCCCAGTGTCAGGTTCCGTTCTGTTCTTAAATTTCTCAGATTAATTGCTATAACTTTTCCCAGTTCCATAAAATTTCCTTTCTGCTTGACAGATATATCGAACAGTTGTAAAATATAAAAAACAAAATCGTTCAAAATATCAGACGAATGTACAGTATGATATTCCACATTATAAAAAATATCGAAAAGGAAGTCAACAAAAGGGAGAAAAATTTGATGAAAACAAAAGCATTTAAGGCGGCATTGCCTTATACACTGCCGATTTGTGTGGGTTTTTTATTTCTTGGGATGTCCTATGGGTTTTTGATGAGGAGTAAAGGCTTCTCATTTGTTTATCCAATGCTTATGAGCATGTTTATATTTGCTGGTTCTATGGAATTTATCACAGCAGAACTCTTGCTGTCTGCTTTTCATCCGCTGCATGCTTTTTTTCTGGCATTGATGGTGAATGCCAGACATCTGTTTTATGGGATATCAATGTTGGAAAAATATAAAAATACGGGATGGAAGAAACCATATCTGATTTTTGGCATGTGTGATGAATCTTTTACTGTCAATTGTACGGTAACGCCTCCTGCGGATGTTGATAAAGGCTGGTTTATGCTTTTTGTAACACTGTTGAACCAGATTTACTGGGTCTCTGGAGCGACGCTTGGGGCTCTTTTGGGATATGTCATTCATTTTGATACAACGGGGATTGAGTTTGTCATGACAGCTTTATTTGTAGTGATGTTTATAAATCAGTGGGAGGAGGCAAAAGACCACCGGCCGGCTTTGACAGGTCTTGGATGTTCTCTGCTTTGTCTGCTGATATTTGGGAGCGGGAATTTTATTGTCTGTATAATGGGGTTAAAACCCTCGCCTTAAGGCGAAACCTTTAGGTCAACCCCATAACTTCAAGTTTAGAAAAAAGTAAAAATAGAAATACTAAACGTGAGGTGAAGAATATGGAGAATTATAGAAAATCGTCACATTGCACGTATGATATTAAGTACCATCTGGTTTGGATAACAAAATATAGAAAACCGGTGATAACAGGAAAGATAGCGGTACGGACAAGAGAATTAATCCGAATCATATGCGAAAAGAACGAGGTAGAAATCCTGGCAGGGCATGTAGGAAGTGCTCACATCCATATGCTGGTATCAGCACCGCCGCATCTATCAGCAAGTAAGCTGGTACAATATATTAAGGGAACAACATCCCGAAAATTGCAGATGGAATACAAAGAATTGAACAAGCAATTCTGGGGACGGCATTTGTGGGCAAGAGGATACTTTGTGGCAAGTAGTGGAAATGTAACAGATGAAATTATCAAAGAGTATATTAAAAATCAAGATTTACAAGAGAAATTAAAAACAGACAACTTTGAAATAAGTTAAAGATAAAAGGAATAACAAAGAGCAGAGACAACTTTAGGCTGCTTTAGCAGCACACCGAACCTACCGGCTTTAGCCGGTAGTGGTTCAGTTTGCCGGCGATGGCTTTGATTATACTGTGTTTTTCTGCTGATAAGAAGAGAAAAGATAAGGGGGCGGTATTATGACAGCCGTACAGGAGATTGTTACAATAATTGTAGTGGTGGCTGGCACTATGCTTACAAGGTTTCTTCCGTTTATTATATTTCCGGAAGGGAAGAAGCCGCCGGCATACATATCTTATTTGGGAACGGTACTTCCATATGCGGTGATTGGGCTTTTGGTGGTTTACTGCCTAAAGGATGCTTTTGCCGGAAAGTATTTTGTGATACCGGAGATGATTGCAGTTTCCTCTATTGTTGTGCTTCATAAATGGCGAAAGAACACGTTGCTCAGCATCGGGGGAGGAACGGTTTTGTACATGTTTTTGGTACAGGTTTGTTTTCGTTAGCATTTCCTTACGGGAATGTCATGCCGCCGTATGATGGGTACCGCGGCCATTTATACAATTTTTTAATTTGCCGCTGAACCAGCGGTGGGAAACATTACATTATTATACTAGGAGGTTTTACAATGGAAAGAAAGTTACCAAGGGAAGAAGCGTGGGGGCTGCTGACGGGATATACAAAGACATTGGCGCTCCAAAGGCATGCATTGGCTGTGGAAGCAGTGATGAGGCATTTTGCACGTTTAAATGGCGAAGATGAGGACGTATGGGGTGTGGCCGGGTTGCTGCATGATTTGGATTATGAGAAATATCCAGAGGAACATTGCAAAAAGGCAGAAGAAATCATGCAGGCGCGGGGAATTGATGAAGCCTATATCCGTGCTATGAAATGTCATGGCTATGGACTTTGTACGGATACGAAACCGGAAAGCCGGATGGAGAAAGTATTGTTTACAGTGGATGAACTGACGGGTCTGATTAATGCGGTATGTCTGATGCGCCCATCCAAAAGTGTATTGGATCTGGAAGTAAAGTCTGTAAAGAAGAAATTTAAGGATAAGTCTTTTGCGTTCGGCGTCAATCGAGATGTTGTCCGCAGTGGCTGTGAGATGCTGGGGATGGAACTGGATGAAGTGATTCGGGAAACTATAGAAGGCATGAAGGAGAAGGCTGCGGAAATAGGACTGAAGGGGAATCTGTAGTTTGGCTTAAGACCCCGGGTATAAAAATATAGTTATGTGTATTTAGCGTATAGTTTTTGTGGAAATCCAGCGGGCTATGCGCTATTTTGTTAGACCTAGAGTCTGTTTATCAATTACGGAGTTTTTAGAGTTCCGAAAAATGGTATATTGATTTGATATTGCTCCTTGCCAAGTAGACAGGTAAATTCGCTGCGTGTTGATTATGAAAAGATTTTAAGGAATCTGTGGTAGGGAATGCTAAAGTAGAAGATAGTGCGGAGTAATCAAATTTATAGTATCACTTGAATTTGACATATAATATATGTTATAGTATGAATATATACTTATAACATATTGTGAATCCGCTTCCGCGGATCAGTCAACAAGGGAGGGCAGGCCAAATGAACAACATACACGCTTCCGACCAGTTTCTGCAAGTAATCTGGCCAGATTTTACTGCACATTTCCGTAATGAAGTCAGTATTGCGTCATATGAAGTAGATGTGGCCGAATTTATGCGGTTCTGCGAGAGTGATTTTTTACAGCTGGACTATGAAAAAGCAGAAGCCTATTTTGAATATCTGCAGAAGAAACTGGAGACAGGAAAGATGCAGCCAAGCACAATGGCAAAGAAAATCCGGGAATTGCATTCCCTGGCTGAATATATCTGTGATGAGCGTGGGAAATACAAGGTCCCGGCATCATTTCGGGACTACTTCCTTCCTTATTTAAAAAGGATTGCAAAGATAGATAAATACGCAAAGACGATCCCGGTAGAACATATTGATAAGATATTTACTGAAGCGCAGGATGACCTCCAGGCATATTGTATTTTTGCCCTGCTTCAGAGGGTAGGGCTTTCATCGACAGAGATTGTAGGATTGAAGCTGTGTGATATTGTTGCATATGACAATGGTGTGTATGCGGAACTGCCAAGCCGGAAGGACCCCTGTTTTATACCGGAGGATGTGTTTGTGATTTTAGGGCAGTATATTGCCCAGAGGCAGGAACAAGAATATCTGTTCTATAACAGCCGCGGGAATAAGCTGAATACCATGTATATCAGCAGGCTCATGAAGAAATATACAGAACTTGCCGGCGTACCGAATTACAGTGCAGAAGCGCTGAGAAATACTTGTGCGGTCACAATGTTTGCATATGAAGCAAGCCCGGAGCAGGTAGCCAGGCAGATGGGGGTCACACAGATTCAGATCAAACGTTATAAGAATCTGTCTTACCGGGACAACCTTGTCCGTGCAGCGAATGAGTTAGTGAAAGTAAGGGTGGAGCCTCCGAAGTAGGGAAAGGCTGCGGATACATTTCACCCTAACAGTAAGGTTTTGTATTTTATGCTTGTAAAATGTCAAATAAGAGAAAAGGGCGGTTGGAATTAGTGTGGATTAACATTATAAAGTTTTTGACATTCTGCTTCGTATGCAATATAATGAACGCATAAAGATTCTTTTCATACTCTGATTCTTAGGAAGAGGAGAAGGCGTGAAATCCCTGGTAACAGGTTTTTATCTATCATCAGGGGGAAGCGTGGGAAGAATTTTGCATCTGGTACTATGCCAGATGTTTTTTTATGCAAAAATATTAATAGAAGGAGGAAGTTGTTATGCGTACAACAAAGAGAAAGAAATGGCAGATCGAGTGAAGAAGAAGGAGGATACAGATGTCCAGGAATTTCTAAGGTCTCATGGGATGTCAGCGGGAAATGATGATTATAACTATCATATGTCGCTGGGATTCTATTATGCCTATTCCGCAGACGCATTCCGTTATGCGGAAATGATCGAGGACGGGGAAATATTTAACGAATACGTGGTAAGCGCAGTGATAAAAAATCTGCATGTTTCGTATCAGGCATTAAAATATTTCCAAAACAAACTGAATATAGGGAATTATGAATTTGACACAGCAGAGACAGTTACTTTGGAAGAGGCAAGACTGGAGAACGGCAGGATTATCGGGAATAAGGATCATGCGGTAAAAACCGCCCGGAGGTGGCTGGCCAGATTCAAAAAGAGACAGGCGGCAAATACAGGAAAAAGTTCTGATGGAATGAAAGAAAAAAGCATTTCTCAGGACTTTTTTTTATATGAAGTCGCAGTTTTTATCCTATACCTGGCAGGAGAAGAGATTGATTATGGTTTTATAGGAGAGGGCGGATAAGATGTTTATAATGGACAATGAACTGAAACTGAATGAATGGCAGTTTGCCCAGAGAAAGTATCTTCCTTTTGAAGAGAAGCTTATCCTCTCCAGGAGGCGAATTGAGGACTGGTATGATTTCCACGAGGGTGACGTCTATGTATCTTTTTCGGGCGGGATGGATTCGACGGTACTTGTTGATCTTGTCAGAAAAACGGTCGGGGATGTTCCGTTGGTATTTGTGAATACCGGGCTTGAGTATCCGGAAATCGTCAGATTTGTTTCCTTATATGATAATGTGACTGTTCTGAGGCCAAAAATGTCATTCAAGGAAGTGCTGGAAGTGCATGGATACCCACTGATCAGTAAAGAGACGGCAGCAAAAATCAGAAAGCTGCGGCATGGCAACCTAAGCGCCCGTTATCGAAATTATCTTCTGAACGGAGACGAAAGAGGAAGTTTTGGAAAGCTGGCCGAAAAGTGGAAATTCCTTGTAAATGCACCTTTTGATATCAGCGAACTGTGCTGTGACATTACGAAAAAGCAGCCAATTTATGCATATAACAAGGAAACAGGCAGGGTTCCCTATATTGGGATCACACAGGATGAAGGGTACAGAAGGCAGAGGGAATATAACCGTACAGGCTGCAATGTATATGATGCAAAGCACCCAAAATCCCAGCCCCTAGGTTTTTGGACCCGTCAGGATATCCTACGGTATATTGCCGTAAATAATCTCAACATTTGCAGTATCTATGGGACAATAGAGTGCCGCAATGGCGTGTTCCAAAATACAGGGGTTTACAGATCCGGCTGTGTCTACTGCTGCATGGGGGTACAGCTGGAACCTCATCCGAACCGCTTTGAGAGGATGAAGTCTGATGACTATAGGCTTTACAACTATTGTATGCGCCCGCTGTATGAAAATGGGCTTGGGTTTGATTATGTGCTGAATTACTGTGGATTTGCACATTGAAAGGAAGGAATATGATAAAAGTAAATGAATTGATAGCGCTGATTGATAAACTGGAGGAAGTAGAACCGAGAGATAACGATGATTTTAAACAGGTAATGGGAATTGTTTCAGGGAATAAAGCATGTCTAAAAAAGGCTTCTCTGGAATATATTGTTTATCTGCTAAATAATCTGGGGACTATCTTAAATAATGAACTGCAGGAAGATTATCCGGTGATTAACCTGGAATCCATGCCAGGATGCAGTATAGCAATGAGAAGGGCTATTTAATATGAGGTACTGAGTATGAAGACGGTTATAACATTGGATGATGAAAAATTTGGCGGTAATTATTATCATGCCGCACATGTAGAAGTAATCCGGGGAGACAAAACGCACAGTGCAAAGTATGTGGATGTTGACAGACTGCTGGAAGCAATGAAAAATGCCAGGAATATGGATGTGTTCTACAGAATTGGCAGGCTACCTCAGAATTATTATGATGGGACGATCCGGAGGGAATCCGATATGACAATAAGCGGACATATGCTGCTGACAGTTTCAAAGCAGAGAATCCCATTACAGTTTGAGGAGACAAAGTACACAATCCCGTTTCCTGCACTTCTGTTCTGTTTTCATATTATACACGGGCGGGTTTGTTTGTTGGGCGGCGAATTGAGGGAGACGCAAACAGCAAATTATTTTTCCAACTTTTCTCCCGTAGACTGCGCAGTGCCTTCTGCAAATGCATAATGCTGTCGAAAATGTTGCACACTGCCGGTATTGATTTTTCCTTTGAAACGCAAAAGGCCATAGATCCTGTCGTAAGATCCACGGCCACAAGATGCATATAGGTGGTTCATTGTTTGTCAGCCAGAGTCGGGAGATAAGCCAAGCCAGAGGCAACCGTAACTGCATCTACCTTCCGCATCAGACTGCTGAGCCGCCCCTCATTCCAAAAAATATCAGAAAAATCAGACAGTTCACATCCTACATCATGGTTCGGGATACAAAGGTAATTCCCATATTTATGCTGCCCGGCCAGGATGTGGAAGTAAGTCCCCCGCCCATTGATCTCTGCTTCATACCACCCAGGCCGCCACCGTAATAAGAGGATCTTTCCTGTCCAGATTTCCCTGCGGGGACCATCCCTGAGGATACAGTTATATTCCATAAGCAGCACCTCCCTACCCAAGATTCTGGCTGCTGACGGAGGCTAGTATCACTTCTGTGTCGATCATCTTCTTCTCCATCTGTGCGCCAAGGGTGAGAGCGTTAGTCATGAGGTTGTCCACCAGCCTGGGACTTCCCTGGGAGTGGCTGTGGACCGCGGAAAGGGCGGCCTGCTCTATGATGGAGGAAGAGCCTCCCGCACAGGTGATCTTATGGAGCACGTACTGCGCCACCTCCGAATCAGAGAGACCGGAGAAGTTGTAGTGCACAGTGATCCTCTGCCGCAGGGCTTCATGAACGGGCTTGCGCAGGGTATTGTTAAGATGGGGTTCCCCGCACAGGATGAGCGTGAAGCAGTTCAGGGAGTCATAGCCGTAGTTCATGAGCATTTTGATGTCCTCCAGGATGCCTGTGGATAGGTACTGGGCCTCATCAACGGCCAGGAGGAGGGGCTGCTTCTTATCCTTGTAAAGGTAGAGGATCTGCTCCTGTATGGCGCGGAACATCCCGGGCTTACCGCCCCTTGGCTCCACCCCCAGGACGGAGCAGAGCTGGCGGTAGAACTCCATGACGCTTACGGTGGAGAGGCAGATGTACTCCATGTGGTAGAGGTTGGGGTTGAGTCCTTTTGCAAAACAGCGCAGGGCGAAGGACTTGCCCATGCCGGGGCGTGCCGTGAACAGGCCGATGCCCCTGGTATCTTTTAAGTAGTCCAGCCGGGAGAGCATCTCAGAAATGTCCTTAGAAAGGAAACGGTCTTTCTCCCGGGCCATTTGTTTATCAAAAGAATTGAAAGATAATCCATAGTAAGAACGGAACATCAACAGCCACCCCCTAACTTTGAGTAGTCAATGCCTGGTGCGTTATTGCGCTTGGTCCTGCAGTTTTCGTTCTTATCCGTAGGCCGGATGGGGTAATGCTCCCCTTCGTAAAGGATGAAGGCGGAGGACATGTCATCCGGAAGGAACCGGATCTCCACTTTTGATGAGATGAACTGCATGGGGACGTCGTAGGCCACCCTGTCGATGGAGACGGTAGAATCCTTGTTCACCTTCCTTGTAATACGGTTCAGGAAGCATTCCTCCAGCCATTCCCTGGACTTAGGCCTGCGGATGGAAGAACGGGTCTGCTGGTAGCGCGCAAGGGGTGTAGTGCCGATGCCGGAATGGACGGAAGTGTTGTAGGAGCGCATGTAATCCTTAAGGAGCCCGTTGAACTGCGCCAGGGAGGTGATGGAATCCATATCCAGGGTATAGAGCCAGGTTTCCTTGAGTGTCCTGAACTGGCGTTCTATCTTGGCTTTGGAGGCACCGTCCCGTACTTTTGTATGTAAAAGGACGGTGCCGATGGAACCGCAGATCAGGGAGAGCTGCGCACCCACGTAGCTGCAACCGTTGTCGACATAGAGCTTAGACGGGATCCCGTGAGCGGCCACGGCATCCTTGAGCACCTTCTGGAAGTTGTAGGCCGTATCATTATAGAAGAGTCCGCCGCCCACCAGGAAACGGGAATGGTCATCAATGACCAGGATGCAGTAGACCCTCCTGCGCTGGCCGTTTTCCGTGATATAAGGAAGGTAACAGGTATCCGCCTGCCACATTTTCCCAAAGGCATCTTCCTCGAAGGCCTTCCTGTCCCTCAGGTTTGGGTTGGATGCCGATTTCAGGTCATGCTTCTTCACAAAACGCTGGACTGCGCAGACGCTGACGGAAGCAGGGATGAAGGCTTCTTCCACAAGATGTTTGTGGATCTGGGTGGAATTCAGTCTTGGGAAAGCCGCCTTGAGCCGGCAGATTTCTTCGATGGCGGTATCTGGCAGCACCCGGGTGGCACCCTTATCGGAGCGCTCCCGGGGCATAAGTGCGTCGATGCCGCCGTTCTGGTAAAGGGATACCCACTTGCTGATGGTTTTGGGGCTATAGCGGAACACAGAACCATCCGGCAGGGTGAGAGGGTTCTCGGTGATACGCTGGTAGTAGGCGTTCCTGGACGCATCTGGGTAAAGGTCATGGATGACCGGTGCAATGAGCGCGAGCCGGAACTGTGCCATGGCGGCTGCATCCGAAAGGTTCTTTTGATTGTTGTCCATAAAAATATCCTCCTTAGGTTGTTTTGCACCATTATGAGGGAGGTGGGGAAAGGAAGCCATACCTATGGCGTGTGGTTGAGGGAAAGCATTTCACGGGCCGAATACCTGCTGGCAGTAAGGCGCCGGATTCCTATGGGACTGGAGGAAGGATTTCGCAAAGCGGCGGACAAAGGCGGAAGCAAAATCAGAATAGGCGGGTTGGATGGACAGAGCCTTCAGGAAAGAAAGGGCGGATATCTCCACGGAAGAGAGGATGCCCAGCCATTCCACCTTCTGCACACGGAAAAGATCCAGCCATCGGCGCAGCTGGGAAAGAGAGATGGAGAAGCGCTCGCAGAGTCTCTCCACGGTAGACAGGTGCAGGAAATACTCCGCCAGGACACGCAGGAGAAAGAACAGGCCATAGCCGGAGTAGGGGATGATGAAGTCCGGAAGGATGGCATGGGTATGGCCGCAGGTACAGATAAGGCGCAGAATGCAGAGGCTGTGGCGGACAGGGGTGCCACCCACGAAGTCCACCAGAGAACGGCCATAGTAGGCATGGATCCGGCAGCTTCCCTTAGCCCCACAACAGGGACAGGTCTGCAGCTCAGGGCAGAATCCCTCCATGAAAGAATCAAACAGGACTTTAGATGAAGTTTTTATACGAATCAGCTTGCAAAACAGGGAGTTTTCTCTTATCATAGTATATGTCGGTAGTGCCGGAGTCACAAGAGTGGGACATGATCCCGTATATGGCAGGCACACTGGTGTATGAGAGAAAGAACGAACTGTAGGGGTGCTGTTCTTTCTCTTTTTTTCGTTCCATAAAAACTATATCGGAACAGCATGGAATGGTCAAGAGGAAAACGTGCTGCTTCCTACAGCACATTCTTATAGACGTTATTTGGGACTTGAGATTTTAATTTGACGTTTTTGTGCGGGAGATTTGAACTTTAGTTTGCGGGACGACAGTTTGTTCAACGGAGGTATATGCATTGACGGGTACACAGTGGAATGAGAAGTCTGTCTTATATAATTATCCGTATGGAAATGTAAATGTGCAGTCACATCAAGTGTGCTGGGGGAGCAACAGTCTGCCGGAGATTACGGAATTAAGGAAATTAGATGTAGTATGCTCTCTGTTTTATGACAGTCCCTGCAACAATGATTATTGTCTGTATAATGGGGTTAAAACCCTCGCCTTAAGGCGAAACCTTTAGGTCAACCCCATAACCTCAAGTTTAGAAAAAAGTAAAAATAGAAATACTAAACGTGAGGTGAAGAATATGGAGAATTATAGAAAATCGTCACATTGCACGTATGATATTAAGTACCATCTGGTTTGGATAACAAAATATAGAAAACCGGTGATAACAGGAAAGATAGCGGTACGGACAAGAGAATTAATCCGAATCATATGCGAAAAGAACGAGGTAGAAATCCTGGCAGGGCATGTAGGAAGTGATCACATCCATATGCTGGTATCAGCACCGCCGCATCTATCAGCAAGTAAGCTGGTACAATATATTAAGGGAACAACATCCCGAAAATTGCAGATGGAATACAAAGAATTGAACAAGCAATTCTGGGGACGGCATTTGTGGGCAAGAGGATACTTTGTGGCAAGTAGTGGAAATGTAACAGATGAAATTATCAAAGAGTATATTAAAAATCAAGATTTACAAGAGAAATTAAAAACAGACAACTTTGAAATAAGTTAAAGATAAAAGGAATAACAAAGAGCAGAGACAACTTTAGGCTGCTTTAGCAGCACACCGAACCTACCGGCTTTAGCCGGTAGTGGTTCAGTTTACTGCGGAGCGCTCGGTGAAATGGAAGACAGACAACCTGCGCAATGTGCTGGAGAAATTAAAAGAAGAAGAGGAATTTCCGGAAAAGCTGCTTGTAATGAGCGACAGGGGAAATATTGGCACCATGATTAAGGGTATCATAAAGAAGGAGGACAGGAATGGATCTATTTGATATTTTTGGAATTACAGAAGAAGAACTGAAGGATGAAAAGAAGGCATCTGCAAAGCCTAAAAAGAAAGAGAAAAAAGAAAAGAAGCAGGGAACAAATTACAAGCTGCCGGTTTCATTTTGTGCGGGGCATCTGCGTCATGTATTTTATGATGAGGCTGCGGGCACGTGGAGTGAAGATGCGCTCAAGAAAAACATCCGCAGCACGTTCAGGGAACTGGCCGGTATCTTCTTCAAAATTTCTGTTATGAATGTAGAAGAAAAAGAAGAAGGAATAGAAACTTATATCCGGCCGGAGATTATGTACAAGGAGTTTACGAATGAAGATAAACTGGAATTCCCACTGGAAGTAACAGCCGGTACAGAGTCTTTATGGCTGGACACAAAGATGTCATTGGATGAGATAAGGGCATTGTGGGTAGAAGCACATCCTGAATATGACGGCTGCAGATTCCAGTATGATGAAAAACAAAAGCTGCTGATTCCATTTATGGAGAGAAATGCTCCAGGCGGGAAAAAGTATACCTTCCCTGTTACGGTTGGATATCTTGGGATACAGGAAACATATGGGGAGGAGGATTTCGGCGTTTCAGAGGTGACAGAGGCAGAGCTCCAACAGAAGTTTGCCAGTCATTATCCGGAATTTTCTGAGTGTGGATTTGCCTATATTGAGGAGCAGAATCATCTGTTTCCAGTTATGAAATCGGGTCAGGAAGAGAAGGATAAATCGATTGCAATTCCAGTGGAAGTAAGGGCGAGCGGATTCTCCCTTACGATTAATCCGGAGGATATTCAGGGGAAACGTTCCGCGACCCTGGAGGAGATCCGAGAGGTACTCGAAGGTGTTTATCCCGAATATACGAAGGACAGGACGGATATGCAGTACGATCAGAGGCATTTTGTTGTGCCGGTATTGATTAGTTCAAGGAAAGGGCTTGAAATCCGGCCGCTGAACCCAGGATGGAAGCATGAGATCATAGAAGATGAGTATCAGGACAAATGGCGTGTGGAAACCACGCCATTTGGCGTTTTCAGATGTAACAGCTCAAAAAAGGATCAGGCAGCCTTTCAGCTGTCTGCCCACAAAATTCCGAGACGGATATTGGAGGATGTAATCAGGATTTTTAAGAAAACACCGGCGCTTGAGCATGCGCTGCAGATTTTCTATGATAATTCCAAAGACTCCTACATTCTCTTTGAACCAGAGCAGTGTGTAACCAGAGGTTCCGTAAAATTCAAAAGAGATCTGCAGATGGAGCAGAAATATATTCTGGTTATGGATATCCATAGCCACGGAATGTATTCAGCCTTTTTTTCGAGCGTAGATAATGAAGACGAGAAAGGCATACGGTTGTATATGGTGTTTGGAAATCTGGACAGGCATACGCCTGGATATGCGCTTCGAGTAGGTGTTGCAGGCATATTCGGTGAAGTGGCATTAGAGGATATTTTTGAAGGAAGGTCAGAGGCATGAAATATAATATTACTCAAACTTCCCACATAAAAAATGGGTTTTGCACCTTGATAAATCAATACTTTAACTCATAAAATAACATTTAGGCAGACGCTGAACCGTACTCCAATGCTTTTTGCATGTACTTTGGCAGTCTCTGAACAAGGCTGGTAGTGAAATCCTCCAGCTGTTGTTCCGTGATGTGGAAATGTTCCATTACGGTATCCATGAGTGCATCTATGATAATCCTCATGGATTGACTAAAAGTGATATCATCCAGTTCATCCATGAGACGGTAAAACAATTCACAAATCGTTTTGTCATCGGTATTACACCGCTGCGTAACTGCAAGCATCATATATCTTACAAAAACAATAGACACATGCGCAGTCAAAGCGTCATAGGACAGGCTCCGGCACTCTTTTACCAGATGTAAATAGGATTTGCAGGTCTTGAAAAATACCTCAATATCCCAGCGTTTCCCATAAATACGGATGATTTCTTCTTCTGAAATCGTTGTGTCTGTACTGATAATGGCAAGCCAGTCTTTTTTCTTGCTTTTGTTCCGGACACAGACGATTTTTGCCGGAATTGCCTCATCACCAACGGTTACATCAACGGAAAGCAGATATTTGGAGCGGCCTCTGCGTTTTTTGCTTTGTTTGTAAATTTCTTTGATGTTGTATTTCCCATCCTGATATCCATATTTGATTTTACTGCTTTTCTTAACCATTGCGATTGTGTCTAATTCGCAGTCTGTCTTCAATGCAGTAATGGTCTTCGGTGATGAAAACCAGCTATCAAACAACACATATTTTGCAGAAATTCCGGATGATCGTGCTGCTTTGAGCAGGTCAATCATGACCTCTGTTGCTTTACGTCTGGATTGTTTCCGCCTTTTTCCGGCAAGGGAACGCCCATCGAAGTCTGCAGCTTTGCAGAGCAGATTTTTATCATCGGCTGCCGACATAAGACAATGGTTGAGCGGAACAAAGGAGTTCCCATCGGACCATCCGAGCGTCAGCATACGGTAACCGTTCTTGTACTTCATGGAACAGTGGTCAAAGACTTTCGCCAAAAGTTCTGTTTTCTTTGAACGGGAACGGTCAAACAGACTATCATCAATAATGAAGACATCTTTGCGGTTCTCACCTGTAAGCGGCTTCATGAAATCATTGATGATACGGCTTGAAAGTAAGGTTGTGAACCGAAACCAGTTAATCTTTGCATTATTGAGGAAACGATAAATGGTGTTTTTGCAGAATGAACCGTCAAATGTGCCGGTTTTCCGTTGCATATACATGCTCCGATTCGAGAAAATGAGACAAAACAGGTATCGAAACACTTCGATTACCGGGATTCCTTTTGCTTTTCCGGCATTACATTTGAAAAGAAGCTTTCCGATTTGGAATCTATTCATAAAATTTGTGACTGAATTGAAAATCTCGTTTTCGTTTTCCTCAGAATGTGGTATACTTGACATGGCATAAATCTCCTTGCTGTGTGATTGTTTTTCGCAACTCAATTATACCATAAGCAAGCGGTTTATGCCTTTTTTATGGACTAAAGTATTGATTTTTCAAGGTTCAGCACACCAAATGGTGTGGGAAGTTTGAGTAATATTATTATTGTTGGCTGCGGGGGAACCGGAGGTAATTTTATCAAAGAACTTGGCAGATTTTTATATAGAGCCTCCAATAAAAATAGCTGCAGCATACTGTTAATAGACGGCGATCTGGTGGAGGAACATAATGTCTCCAGACAGCCGTTCCTCCCGGAGGATGTCGGGCGGAAGAGAGCGTTGTTGGATCTTTTGCATACAAGGGGATTCCCGGATTCATGGTTACCACTTTTCTGGAAAAATTTATCCAAGATAGAAAGGTCGTATGGTTCTATGGAAGATGGAGAGATTATTATTATGCAGAACAGGTCGATTGGCGCATATAAAAAATTTCGCAGAGAACATAAAGAGATGGTTCATAATTACTTTGCAGAAGAGGAACAGGCAATATAGGATGTGCTGGATGACTTGATGTATCCTCTGACTTATACGAATGTACATGATAACGGATACCTGGGAGATAATTACTATATTTATTTTGATACGGGATGTGATGGATATAATCACCTTTCATTTTCAATGCTGAGTATGCAGTGGGTGATATCCTGTGTAGTATTAGGAAAACTGCTTCGGGATTTTAGAGACAAGGTATACCAGCTCATGGACATTCAGCTGGAGTTTGGGCTTATATCATGAAGGCTGATAATTTAATGACTCTGCTCAAATGTCCAAAGAAATATGAATTGGAACAGACCGTGTTTCATTACGAGACTCAGAAAGAGGCATCCTTTCGGAAAGCTCTGGATATAGCCGCCATCCAGCTCGCCGGGAAGGCGGGGTGGGAGGATGCGGCCGGAAAGATAGAGTCTGTCCTTCGGGAAGAATACGCGGAGCAATGGTTTGAATTAAGCTGGCAGAAGAAACAGGCCGTCAGGGATGACCTGTTTCGGATAAGACGCTTATACTGCTGGCTGTCAGGGCGTACGGCGGGGAAAGCACAGGCGCTGAAGCCATTGGAGGTAAATTTTGAGGCTTCCTATGCCGGACATGAAATCCATAATCTGCAGATTCAGGCGGATTTAGTCATAGAGAAGCCGGATGGAAAAATTCAGGGAATTATCTTATACCGGAGATTCTCCCGCCCATATTCTTATTATGCGAAAAAGGCAGATAATCACGTTTTTTTCTCTGCCGAATTACTTTGCCTTATGGGTGGAATAAAGATTTGTTATCCTGAAAAACAGGTGGAGGTTATGATGGTTCGGGCGGAATCTGCAAGTGACAGGGCAGGGTACTTTTCAATGTTTGAGGAAAAGAAAGGCGACAATATCCTGCGCTTTACAGAGGAGGAACTCTGGAAATCCAGCGTGGAGAGCGTTGAGGAAAGGCTTGGAGAAATTATGAGCCATGTACATACGGAGAGTTGCAGGAACTGCATTTTTACAGAAATCTGCCGCCCGCCGGTACAGATACCTTTCAAAAGAGAAGCCACGGATAAAATGAAAGTGAGGGAACCGCTGAGCTATACTGAGAAACAGGAAAGAGCAGTCCGGCATCGTGACGGGGCGCTGCGGGTGTGCGCCGGTCCGGGAGCCGGGAAAACAGAGGTTCTGACTGGCCGTATCTGCCGGCTGATGAAAAATGGAGTCAGTCCTAAAAGAATCTTGGCAGTTACATTTACAAAAAAGGCTGGGAGAGAGATTATGGAACGGATAGAGTCAAAGGAAAAGCCGGATGTTATGACGCTTCATGCTTTGGGATACCGAATTGCTCGCCAGCATGAGCACCTGATCGGAAAAAAGAAACTTGTAAACAAGGTTGACTGTATGCAGATGCTGCTCTATATACTGAATCGAATGCCGGTCATCCAGGGAGCCAGTTATGAGAGGATATGTACCGCAGGCGGACTCCTGGAGTGCCTGCTGAAAGATTTCTCTTTTATCAACAAGTATGGGGCAGAAAAACTGCAAAAACAGTATCCTCAGAAGGATGTGGCCGGTATTTTGCAGATAAAGGAACAGTATGAGCAGAAGTTTCGTGCAATGGGATATATTCTGTATGAGGATCAGGTGCGCCTGGCTGTGGAAATACTGGAGGCATATCCGGGCGTGCAAAAGAAAATGCAGAAGACATATGATTATATTATGGTAGATGAGGCCCAGGATCTGGATGAGATGCAGGCACGCCTGATTCGGCTTGTGGCGGACCCGCTCTGTAATAATATTGCGTTATATGGGGACGCAGATCAGTCCATTTACGGCTTTCGGGGCGGAAGCAATCAGTTCATGTTAAGATTTTCAGAAATCTATCCGGATGCGGCGGATATCAGGCTTAATGATAATTTCCGTTCTGCAAAGGGGATTATGACGGCGGCGAATACACTCATAAGCCACAATATGGAACGGGTAGCGTTTCAAATGAATGCACACGTAAAGACGGAGTTTTTGCCTGTCTTAATCCATAATTTCAGGGCAAAACGGATAGGTGCATTTATCCAGGACGTGCTTCACATGGGATACCGGCAGGAGGATATCGCGGTGATTGCAAGGACGAATAAAGAGCTGGAATGTATGTGCAGTATGCTGGGGCAATATAATGAAGCGCATCCGGATGAAACAATGCTTGGGTTCAATAAACCGAAATATTATCTTTGTAAAGATTCTACATTTCAAGTAATTTTAGATCTGCTGACAATCTATCTTGGTGACTTTTCCGATGATATGGTTTGGTTCCGGCTGTTGAATATGCTGGGTGAAATACCTGAAAAAGGAGAACCGAAACGGACACTTTACGAGGATTACCTGGCGAGGGGGATGATTTATCCCCTTGCCGGAGAGGAGGAGACGAGATATCTGAGTGTCACAGCTTCTGACAGCCGTATTTTACAGGCTTTTTCAAAAATATACCAGGCCGCGAAATGCTTTGTCCTGCCAGCCCGGCAGGCAATACTGCGTGCCATGGAATTATTTTGTGATGAGAAGATCGATTATAAGGAGGTGCTGGAGATACTGGATGAAAAGCTTCGGGAACGGAATATAAGAAATGCAGATCAGATGTGGACATACCTTTCTTCGGTCAAACGCTTTCGGGATGATACCAGGCTGTTTTACGAGACCGGGCAGGAAGGGAGGATTCAATTACTGACAGCCCATGACTCTAAAGGAAAGGAATTCCCGGTGGTGCTGGTCTATGGAGTAGATGATTTTGAAAAAAACGAACCCCAGGAAGACCGTAGACTGCTTTATGTGGCTATGACGAGGGCAAAGGAACGGCTGTATTTAACGGAGATATGTAAAGGAAAGAGTATGTTTATCAAGGAATTTGAAGAAAAGCTGAAGATTATGGGAGGAACGCAATATGCCTAAATGGTTGGTGTATGGGGAAGAACCATACTTAATTGATAAGTTCCGCAAAAAAATTATAGATGAAGTGGAGACACCGGAGTTTAATCTTATGGAGACGAGTGAATTTACGGAAGCAGAGCAGAACTTCTTATGTCAGCATGCGTTATTCGGGGATAAGAAGGTGCTGATTTACCGCGCGAATAGTTTGAAAGAGAGCGGGGAATTCGTAAAATATGTATCTGAAAAAGGGAAAACTACGGACACCTATATTTTTGTCCAGGAAGTTGACAGGCGGAGCAAAGTGTACAAGATGTTCAAAAAAGAAGAAGTCCAGGTTTTCAAAAAGCTGTCCCGGGATGTTCTGGAGAAGACGGTCATGCAGTTTGTGAAAAAGGCCGGATGTGAGATTACTACAGAGGCATATCAGCTGTATCTGCAGTTGATTAATTATGATTCAGAGGAAACAAATCTGTATGATGTGCTTCATTCATTGAAACGGCTGTGTGCTGTGAAGGAGATTACGAAGGAAACCGTGGAGTATACGGTGCTGGACCGGGAACAGGAGAATATTTTCCTGCTGATACAGCTTATTATGCAAGGAAAATACAGTGATGTGTTCCGGCAGGCGGAATTAATCCTGCAGAATCAGCCCAATAATGTGATTGGTGTGCTGTCGCTGCTTTTGCGAAGCTACCGGCTGGCATATAAAATGGAGGTGTGCCATTGTTCGTTGAGTGCATTAGGGGTTAACGGGCGCACGTTCGTTCCAAGGATGTCTGCTGACAGGTGCAGTGAGGCGATGGATGTTCTGGATGATATGGTGAACCTGATAAAACGGGGCACCTATCGGCCGGATATCGCATTGAAGGTTGCACTGGCGAAGCTGTGCTGTCTGCAGAACGAACATGAAGGAAATAACCAGGGTGAGCTGCTTAAGAAAGGAAAAATATAATACATAGAGAATTCGCAGGAATTTTATTGTAAACATGAGTGTTTTTTTGTATAATTGAGATGTAGCAGGAGTAAATAATATTGTATTATTGCTACAGATTTTAAGGAACTGAGGTGATAGGATGCAGGACGAGACAAAGCAGGTACAGGAAATTATGGCAAAGCGCACCGCAAAAAACAGCGTGTTCCTGAACCTCTTTCAAGATAAAAGTTATCTGTTAAAGTTGTATAAAACACTCCATCCAGAGGATACCGCAGCTACGGAAGATTCATTAACTGACGTAACCATAGAAAATGTGCTGACAGACAATTTATATAATGACTTAGGCTTTATTGTGGGCAATAAGCTGATGATACTGGTAGAGGCTCAGTCCACATGGACAATGAATATTTTAGTAAGAGTTTTGCTATATCTGGCGCAAAGCTATCACGAATATTTCCAACGTACCAGCCAAAACTACTATAAAAGCAAAAAAGTAAAAATGCCGAAGCCGGAGCTTTATGTGATATTTACGGGCAATAAAGGACGAAAGCCTGATAGAATATCTTTATCAAAAGAATTTTTTGAAGGCGCAGATATTGACATTGAAGTAAAAGCAAAGGTTATCTATGAAAGCAATGAGGACGATATCATTAATCAGTATATTATTTTCTGTAAAGTCTTTAATGAGCAGACAAAAATGCACGGTATGACAAGGAAGGCAGTTACGGAAACAATCCGTATATGCAAGGACAGAAATGTTTTAAGGGATTATCTGCTTAAAAAGGAAAAGGAGGTTGTGACGATTATGATGAGTTTGTTTGATGAAGAACAGATTATGAGATCATTTATTAAAAGCGAAAAGTATGACTTAGCCAAAGAGAAGGCTATACTGATGTTGAGAGATGGTAAAATTACAATAGATGAGGTGAGTTTATACTTTCCAGAATTGCTTGAAAGTGATATAAAAGAACTTGAAGAAGAGATTGTTCAGTTGGTATAAAAAGTTTCTTAAAATATCAACATAAAGACGCATGGAGCAGAGACTGTAAACCATGCGTCTTTTTGATATTCACCATGTAGGAATAAGATATCAGGAGAAAAGGGATGCAGTATGTTGTATGTTATAGCGGCGGGCATAGTTCGGCTCTTGCAGCGGTAGAAACAGTAAGACGGTTTGGAAATGAAAACGTTATTCTTCTAAATCATGATATTAGCTCGAAGGTCGAGTCAATAAAAATCAAAAAGTTTAAGAACCAGGTAGCGGAGTATCTTCAATTGCCGATAACCTACGCAAATTGCGAAGGGTTTGAGCAGAAGACTCCGCTTTCTTTATGTCTGGAGCATGGGAGAGTAAAGTTCCGTTCAGGCCATGAAATTTGTACATATTTTTTAAAAACACAGCCATTTTACCAGTGGCTGGAAGAAAATTATCCGGTTTATGACGGCCAGATGTCCGAAGAGATTGTGCTTATCTATGGTTTTGATGAAAATGAGATACACCGTGTTGCAAGAAGGCGCAGGCATTTGGAAAGCATGGGATATGATACCCTCTATCCTTTAGTGGAGTGGCCGAGAACGATCAATAATATAGAAGAAATAGGTATTTCCAGGCCAAGGGTGTACTTTGAATCAAAGCATGCAAACTGTATTGGATGTCTGAAAGCCGGGAAACAGCATTGGTACAAGGTATACTGCTGCCATCGGGATATTTTTGAAGAAGCAAAGATGGTGGAAGAACAGATTTGTTTCAGCGTGCTCAAATGTGGATATTTAAAGGATTTGGAAGCAGAATTTGAAAAAATGAGACAGGCAAGGGTTCCGGCTACGGAAAATATGGATTCTTACTGGTTCTGGAAATATGCCAGGCAGTAAACCATACAGGAGATGAATGTCGGCAATCCTTGTCGGAAAGTGAGAAGAAGGTTTATGGATGATATAGGAAGATGTGTATGCGGCATGGATGGTCAGAAGTATATCCTTGGACCATGTATATTAAGCGGAAGGCTGTTAATCCATGCGGATAAAAAGACCCGCTTATTTGTAGAAGGGAGCAGCTTTAGTGACGGGGTAATAAGCTGGAGATTTGGAAGAGAATATCCCGAAAAATGCCAGCATTTTCTTACAGGTTCGGCGTTACTGACAGTATTAACTTAACATAACCACAAAGGTTGTACCGCCTCCCGGTGTATCTTCCACCCGGATTTTCCCTTTGTGCATATGGACGATTTCTTGTGCGATACAAAGCCCAAGACCGAAATGCTTCTTGTCTTTGTGCGCCTTGTCACAGCGATAAAAACGCTCAAATATTGACTCTTTCTCTGAATCAGGAATACCGATCCCATTATCTGCGACACGAATGGTAATCCTGCCGGAAGTTTCTGAAAGGGAAAGGCAGACCCGGCCATTTTCCGGAGTATAGCTTAAGGCGTTATCCAGCAGGATAGACAGCACCTGTTCGATACGCTCCCTGTCACAGGAATAAGGGGTGGACAATGTATCCGGCAGGATGAAATCAAGAGAAATATTTTTTTTCAGTGCCAGAGGCTCAAACTTTTCATAGGCCGACAGTACCAGGGTATCCAGTTCTACGTTTGTTTTATTTATGGGGAAATGTGTACTGTCTGAACTGGATAATGTCAGCATGTCATCGATCAGCCGTCCCATTCGTTTCCCTTCCTGCATAATCATTTCAGAGAAATGTTCTGCCTCATCAGCAGAGGCTTTACTCATGGAGGAAAGGCAGGAGAGCATAAGTGCCAGAGGTGAACGCAGCTCATGTGAGGCTGCTGCTATAAATTCTGTCTGCTTCTGGCGGTTTATGATTAAGGGGCGGATCATGTGCCATGTGTAGAACCAGAAAAATATCCCAAGTAAGATAATCCCCAAAACATCCGCACCGGCAAATAAAACCCGGCTTACGTTTGTGGAATGGGATAATTCCGTTAAAGGCTGCAGAACAGCGGTATTCAGTATATGGCTGTTTTTCGGGATCAGTGCGATACAGGCATAGTATTTCTTTCCGCCTGTATGCAGTTCAAAAGAAGCATTGGAAGAAAGTTTTGTGTCTGAGGTGATGGACTCTTCCGTAAGTCCGTATTCGTCCCGGGCTGTCTTTCTTGCCAAAGCAAATATTCTGGGATCCAGCCGTTGAGGTGACAGGTCTTCGAATATCAGTTTTGTCCCGTTATCCTGAATGTCCATCTCGAACTTTGTATCTGCTTTTAGCTGTGAGAACCATTCAAGAGAAAGCACAGACTGGCTCTCGATCTGGTGGATCAGCATAGCAGCTTTCAATTCAAAATTAGAAAAATAGCTTTCCCTGGCCTCTGCTTCAGAAAAAGAGATGCAGATTAAGGACATCAGAAGCAGGATCAGGCCGCTTATAAAGGTGCAGAAGAGGGTCAGCCGGATATGAAGCCGTTTAAACATAAGGCACCTCCAGACGATATCCGATACCCCGCACCGTTTTAAGCTGCAGGGTGCTTCTCACTCCTTTCAGCCGGCGACGCAGGAGATAAATATAGTTATCCAGATTCCCATCCTCCACGGAAGCGTCCGGTCCCCATACTCTGGAAAGAAGGGAGGCGCGGGGAATCGTCATGCCGGGGTTGCGAAGAAATATTTCCAGTAAATTTCCCTCTCTTGCCGAAAGAGAGCAGGAATTTTTATTACAGTATAAAACCTTCTGCTTCACATCAAAAGAAATATCCCCCAATTTTAAAGGTTTGTCGCCCTCCCACCTGGCAGGGCGCCGTAAAATGCTGTGTATTCTGGCAAGGAGCTCCTCGAAATCAAAGGGTTTTACAAGGTAATCGTCCGCTCCGCATTCAAGGCCGGTGACTTTGTCTTGCAATGCTCCCATGGCAGTTATAAAAATAATGGGTGTATAGATGTCCTTTTCCCGTGTGATTTTTAAGACGGAGATTCCGTCCAATACGGGAATCATCCGGTCCAGCAGGATCAGGTCATGCGCCTGCTGCTCAATAAAGTGTAGGCCATCCACACCGTCATGGCAGATATCTGTCTCAAAATGTTCCCGTTCCAACTGGAAGCGCAGGGTCTCTGCCAGTGATTTGTCGTCTTCTATAATTAAAATTCGCATGAAGTAGCCCTGCCTTTCGTTTTGTATTCTGTCAATGCAGCCTGGATATTACTGATTATATCACAGAAACCTCTAAGAAACCTCTAAAAAAGCTTTTTCAGTTTAGAGATAGTTTAGAGATTAGTAAGGTATAATATTGTCCGGATATTGTGACAGTACCAAGGAGGAAAATATGGGAACAGATTTACACAGCAGAAGGCAGAGAAATCATGGACGTAAATTAAAGAAAGTGTTGTTTATTGGTTTTTTAGCAGGACTGGTATGCGGATTACTGCTTGGAGCTTTGACTTTTATCATCGGAAATGCATGGAAGGAAAAAAGAAATGAAGCCGGAAATGCTGCGAAAAAAAATAAAGAAGTTTCCAGACAGGCTTCATTTCATGGAAATGCGGCGACAGTCGGCTTAAATACAGATACTTATCCGTCTAAAAAGGATGACTGGAGACTGGTGCTGGTCAATGAATCCCATCCTTTGGATGAAGGATGGAAACCGGAACTTGCGGAAGTTGTGAAAGACCGTTATGTGGATGCCCGGATTCTGGATGCGGCGGCAAAAATGCTGGAAGATGCGGCTGGTGCGGGAATGAGCCTGTTGGTGTTAGAATATAATTAGTACAAGTTAGACATGGAAAATTCCCAACAGGAAAGTATAATAGAACAGATGGAGGAATGAACATGGCTACACAATATACAGAAGAATTTAAGAATGATGCAGTAAGGTATTGGAAGGAACATCCAGAGCTTGGGATTGCTAAGTGTGCAAAGAATCTGGGGATTAGTAAGACAGCTCTTTCTAACTGGAGAAAGATATATGATGCAAATGAGGGGACAGTCCCAACCAGAGGAAGGGGGAATTTTGAGAGTGATGATGCAAAGGAACTTGCACGCCTGCGTAAAGAGCTACGTGATACACAAGATGCTTTAGATATCTTAAAAAAAGCAATCGGCATACTGGGAAAATGACAGAGGCTCTCTTCCTGGAGACTGCCCGGTATGAAGAGCAGCTTCTGGAAGAGGGGAAACGCTGGCCGAATGTCTCTGGTGTGCTGAGGATCTTAGGTGTTTCAAGAAGCGGATACCTTGCATGGAAAAACCGCCTCCCTTCCACCCGGGAGAAGAGAAAGGAGCAGATAAAAGAGAGGATCGTTGAGATTTATCAGGAATCCCATCAGAATTATGGAGCCCCCAAAATAGCAGAATGTCTGCGCAGGGAAGGAGAAAAAATAGCAGACAAAACAGTGGGGAATTATATGAGGGAATTGGGGATCAAAGCACAGTACGTGAAACCTTATACCGTTACAACAATCGAACCGGATCTAAGCAGTAGGCTGAGAAATATTCTGAAAGAAAAATTTAATCCGGAAGAACCGGATGCAGTCTGGTGTTCGGATATCACTTATATCTGGACTTACGAGGGCTTTGTATACTTAACGAGTATTATGGATCTGTACTCGAGAAAGATCATCTCATGGGTATTAAGTAATACATTAGAAGCAAAACATGTCGTAAAAGCGGTAGAAAAGGCAAAAAGAAGGAGGAATGTGGAGAAACCCTTAATTCTGCATACAGACCGGGGGATCCAGTATGTGTGCAGGGAGTATGTAGAGGCAACCATTGGAATGAAGAGAAGTTATTCGAAAAAAGCGTATCCATGGGATAATGCCTGTATTGAATCCTTTCATGCATTGATCAAAAGAGAATGGCTGAATCGATTTAAAATAAAAAATTATGAACATGCCTATAAATTGGTATTTGAATACATAGAGACATTTTATAATACGGTAAGAATCCACAGTCATTGTGGATATCTATCACCAAATGAATACGAGAATGTGTATGAACAGAAATTGAATAAGATGGAAAGATTGGCTGGATAAAAAATGGAAGGTTGTAAGAAAAGTTCACTTTTAACTTGTACTTTTTCTTGACATAGTACCATGTATGTCTGTTCTGCATATCGGGATTATGAGAAGCAAAGGGAGATTTTCGACAGCAGCATGGCAGACCGGCTTTCTCAGGGGTATGGACCGCTGGACGCATATGAAGAAACAAAAAAATCCGTGGCGTTTCCGGGAACGAGTGAGCATGCCACCGGGCTTGCGCTGGACATTACATCCGCACAGTATGTGGAACTGAATGAGAAGCAGGCAGATACAGAGGAAGCGAAGTGGCTTGCCGCTAACAGCTGGAAATATGGGTTTGTACTGCGGTATCCTCCTGAAAAGGCAGATGTAACAGGGATAATCTATGAACCCTGGCATTATCGTTATGTGGGGCAGGAGGCAGCAAAAGAAATGACAGAAAAAAATATCACACTGGAAGAATATAATGGCAGACTTAAGGGAGATAAAAACGAATTGGAGTAAAGAGAAAGGAAAAGACAAGGTGCGAATCGGAGCCTTGTCTTTTCCTTTCAGGAAAGCAGCTTTTGAAATGCCAAAATTGTTTTATATCCATTCTGCGGCGTACTTTCCATTTTCATTGTTCCGCCGTGCGCCTCCACAATCTGCCTTACCAGCAATAGCCCAAGCCCATGCCGCAGGTCCAGTCGTTCGTCGGTACTCTTCATATAGTGCGGTTTTTCTTCCAGTTCCCGCAGCTTTTCGGCGGACAGGCCTACGCCATTGTCGGCAACGGTGAGAAAAATAGCCGTGTCAGAGCAGGCAAGCCGCAAGCTGATGGTACAACCCTGCGGGTTGTGACGGATACTGTTCTGTACCAGATTGCCAACTGCCCGTGAGATCAGCCGCGCGTCACATTCTATGACCGCAGTTTCAGCATCTTTGGAAATTTCCGTTTCTAACGAATATTTTTCAGGGATACCGGCATTGAGCAATTCCACCGCATATGAGCGCAGCAGTCTGGAGGGGCGTACCGGAGCCTTTGTGAGCGGCTGCATATCGTATTCCAACTGTGATACCAGATTCAAGTCCTGTACCAGGTCTTTGATTTTTGCGCTCTGTGCCCGGATAATCTCTGCCTCCTGCTGAATATTTCCGCTGGCTGCATGGTCGCGGGCAATCCGCTCAGCATAACCCATAATCATAGAAAGCGGGGTGCGTATATCATGGGAGACACCGCTGATCCAGTTGGCGCGGGCCTGGTTCTGCCTGCTTAATACCTGGGATGCCTGATTCACACTGTCAGCAATTTCCGACAACTCGCCGTGAATAGACAGGCTGACGGGCCTGCCGGCAGACAGTGTTTTAATCGAGGTCATGATCGGTTCCGTGTTTTTGGAAATCTTACGTTTGGAAAAATAGTAGACCAGGAACAAAAGCAATATGTCTGCCGCCAGGATGCCCGTTACGAAAAGTGGAAAAATCCTGACTGCCCGCATAGGAAGATAGTTTCCCGTCAGTTTCATAAAGCTGTCTTTCGGGTAGCCCAGTACCAGCAGGCCCTCTTCCATACTCCGCACAAAAACGGGATACTCCTTAAGATAGCCTTTTGAGAATACGGCGATATCCTGGGCTCTGTACTGTGTTGG
Organism: Sporofaciens sp. St.21A7; assembly: GCF_059728535.1. Lineage (NCBI taxonomy): Bacteria > Bacillati > Bacillota > Clostridia > Lachnospirales > Lachnospiraceae > Sporofaciens > Sporofaciens sp. St.21A7. Next base: position 239,724 of record NZ_BAAGFN010000002.1, read on the forward strand.
TACTTCCTCCGGCAAAGACACCGACCAGTCACAGCTCCCGCCCTCATCCAGATACATGGCCCAGATTTGGTTACGGTTCAGTTCCTGCACCGTTTCTTCTGATATGCCGGAAACAGACAGATCAGCGGCCACTCTCTCCAGCATATTTGCAGGGGACGCCGCGCCGTATTCCTGGAATACAATCCCCCCAAATGTCAGAGAAAACGCCAGGATGTTGACAAGTAAAAGGATCAGAACAAAGGCAAAAAAGGAAAGGAGATACTTTGATATATATTTTCCAAATGCTTTCATCGGTTATTTCCTCGCCAGCAGCTTATAGCCCAGCCCCTTAACCGTCAGCAGGGAAACCGGCTTTGACGGGTCTGCCTCGATCTTCCCCCGAATGCGGCGCACATGGGCGTTCAGGCTGTTTTCATAGCCAAAAGGATTGTCGCCCCACAGGGCTTCGCAGAGCGTGTCCACAGTCACAATGCGTCCCTCATTCTTCGCAAGGGTTTCCAGCAGCTTATGCTCCATCGCCGTCAAAGGAAGTACCTCACTGCCATTGTCTACTTCGGCCCGGCTGAAATCCACCGTACAGCTATGAAGCTTCAAAATTGGCTCGTCCTCCTTGTAGCAACGGCGCAAAACTGCGTAGATCCGCAGTAAAAATTCCTGGGGAAGAAAGGGCTTCGCGATATAATCATCGGCTCCAAGGCCAAGGCCTGCCAGCTTGTCTGCTGCCTCGTCACGGGCTGTCAGAAAAATGATGGGAATGTCCGTCCATGTGCGTATCTGTCTCATCAGGGAAAACCCGTCACCGTCCGGGAGCATCACATCCAGAATCGCAAGATCAGGCTTTTCCGCTTTGGCGGCGGCAATTCCCTCTTTCATATTGGGGGCAGTAACAAGATACTGAAAGCCCTCATCTGTTAATATAGCTGTTATCATTTTCAAAAGCTCCGGTTCGTCATCAACCAGCAGGAGCTTCTTACTGTGTAAAAATGTATTGTCCATCGCGGCACCTCCCCGACAAGCTGTACAACCTACATCAATTGTGTTTTTGTCAGCTCGATTATAGCATAGCCTGTCTGCCTTGTGAACGGCTCTTTGAAAAAGTAAGGTAAAAGTAAGGACGTGGGAGCGTAGATGTCAGATTGATGTTGTACCATAGAAATATCGAAAGGAGATGTTTGTATGGACTACATTATTACAACAGAACAGTTGACGAAAAAATACAAAAACTTTACTTCCGTCAACAATGTTTCGCTTCACATTCAAAAAGGCAGTATTTATGGTTTCTTAGGTCCCAACGGTGCCGGAAAATCTACGACTATGAAAATGCTGCTGGGATTGACCGCTCCCACAAAGGGCAGCTTTACCATTGACGGAAAGCACTTTCCTGATGACCGGATTGCCATTCTCAAAGAGATTGGTTCATTCATTGAATCACCTTCTTTTTATGCAAATTTGACCGGCCGGGAAAATCTTGACATCATCCGCAGAATTTTGGGGCTGCCGAAAGATTCTGTTGAGGATGCATTGGATTTGGTTGGCCTGACCGAATTTGGCGGACGGCTGGCAAAGAAATATTCGCTGGGTATGAAACAGCGTCTGGGGCTTGCCGGAGCACTGCTGGGGAGACCACCGATCCTGATTCTGGATGAACCGACGAACGGCCTCGACCCCTCCGGCATCCATGAAATCCGAAATCTGGTGAAGTCTCTGCCTGACCTGTATGACTGTACGGTTCTGATTTCGTCTCACATGCTGTCAGAAATTGAGCTGATGGCAGATGACATCGGTATCCTCAATCATGGACGGCTGCTGTTTGAGGGCAGTTTAGATGAGCTGCGTCAGAGAGCTTTGCATTCTGGATTTGCAGCGGATAATCTGGAAGATATGTTTCTCTCTATGGTAGAAAAGGATAACGCCGTCAGAAAGCAGAGGGCAGACCTATGAACGCACTTGGGATCGAACTTCGGAAAGAGAAAAGAACCGGCGTCATTTCCGTATTGCTGGCCGCAGGCATTTTAGGAGCTGCATACGCATTTGTCAACTTTATTGTGCGGAAAGATACGCTTTTGAACCTGCCGCTGGCTCCTATGGATGTTCTGCTGACACAGCTTTATGGCATGATCGTGGTTCTGAATATGTTTGGGATCGTAGTCGCTTCCTGCATGGCTTACAACATGGAGTTTAAGGGAAACGCAGTCAAAAAAATGTATATGCTGCCTATGAGCGTTCCGGGGATGTACCTTTGCAAATTTCTGATCCTGACCTTTATGCTTTTGGCAGCGATAATTCTGCAAAATCTTGCGCTTGCCAAAATCGGGCTGACAGACCTGCCGCAGGGCTCATTTGAAATGATGACGGTCATCCGCTTTACGGCATATTCGTTTATTACCGCTATGCCGGTACTGGCCTTTATGCTGCTGATTTCTTCACGGTTTGAAAACATGTGGGTTCCCCTCGGCGTCGGTGTCGCGGGATTTTTAAGCGGTATGGCGCTGGCAAATTCGGATATGGCTATTCTGATGGCACACCCTTTTGTTGTGATGCTGAAACCGGCGGTTGCAATGAGCGCACAGCCGGATGGAACCGTTATCATTGCTTCTCTGATTGAAACACTTTTGTTTCTTGCCATCGGCCTATGGATGGCAAAAAATCTTCGTTATGAATAGGAGGATGACTGAAATGAGTTTTTTGGAATTACTCAAAATCGAGTTTATGAAAGTGAAACGATCCAAAATCGTGCCCCTGATCTTTATTGCCCCGCTGTTGGTGGTCGCTTCCGGGATCGCGAATCTGAGCAGTTATTTCACGCCGGAATATACAAATGCGTGGCCTGCGATGTTTATTCAAAGCGCTTTGGTTTACGCTTACTATCTGCTTCCGTTTAGCATGATCGTGGTCTGTGTGATGATTGCGGGACGGGAAACGGGAAACAATGGCATCCTGAAAATGCTGGCCTTACCGGTCAGCCGGCATATGCTTTCTATCGCCAAATTCTGTGTGCTGGTGTTTTACCTGTTCATGGAAATGGTTGTATTCCTTGTAGTATTCGTAACAGCAGGGCTGTACGCCACGCACACGATGGGGATTACGGAAACATTGCCCGTTCTTTATTTACTGAAATGGTGTGTTGGTTTATTCCTTACCATGCTGCCCTGTGTAGCGATGATGTGGGCGATTACCGTATTGTTTGAAAAACCGCTTCTTTCCGTGGGAATGAACCTGCTCCTTGTAATTCCCGGCGTTCTGGCAGCGAATACGCCGCTTTGGATTGCATACCCGTATTGTTACAGCGGTTATCTGGTGTCCTGCTCACTTCATGACTTTACAGCAGAATCCTCCGGTACTGCGTTTTCGTATTTTCCGTTCCTGCCCTGTGCGATATTGATGTTTAGCCTGGTATTCGCCCTGGCAGTCACACAATTTGGTAAAAAAGAAATGAGGTAAAAACTATGAAAAATAAGACTTCTGTCGGTGGTCTGTGTACGAAACAAAGAAAGCCGCAGTACCGTAAATATCATTTCTATGGTGGTTAGTGTCCTGTGGATTCTGATGATGGCGGGGATTGTTGTTCTTGCCCTGTTTATCAATTTTGTTCAGTAAGAGAGGTATCAGAAATTATTTTTGCATAAGTACGAAAGGCGGCAGAGGAATCTTGCCGCCTAAAAATTTCTCAAAAATATCTTGCTTGTTACGTCGCGTAATGATTTATAATACGTTTCAGGAGGTAAAGGACTATGTCAAAATACAGGGCAATTCCAGACGGATATATGACAGTTGGTGAAGTTGCGAAGAAAGTAGGAACAACTGTCCGAACTTTGCAATATTACGACAAAGAGGGATTACTCTCTCCATCAGCAGAAAGTGAGGGCGGGCGCAGGCTTTATACGGATAAAGATTTAGTTATACTTCATCAGATTTTGTCCTTGAAATCATTAGGATTTTCTTTGAATGATATAAAGCAACGCTTAATTCCTTTAGAAACACCGACTGATGTAGCAACTGCCCTTACCAAACAGGCAGATAGCATACAAGAGAAAATAGAACAGCTAACAGCTTCTTTGACAGCAATCAAACAGTTAAAGACAGAAGTGTTACAAATGCGGACAGTCAATTTTAAGAAATATGCAGATATTATTGTCAATCTGCAAATAAAAAATGACTCTTACTATCTTATTAAGCGTTTCGATGACGATATGCTTGACCATATACGTAATCAATTCGACAGAGAAAGTGGTTTAGATTTTATGGACAGATTTAATCGTTTGAGCGATGAAATTGTACAATTGCAAAAGGAAAATGTACTCCCCGAAAGTGAAAAGTGTCAGCAGATTGTAAAAGAATATTGGGGCCTGATTATGGAATTTACAAATGGCGATATGAGTATGCTGCCGAAATTGATGGAAATAGGAAATATTGATACTGCTGCAAATGCCTGGGAAGAAAGACAAAAAATTGTAAACGACTATTTAGAGCCAGCTTTGCAAGTTTACTTTTCAAAACTCGGAGTAAATCCGTTTGAGGAGGTGGAATGATGAACCGTGCAATACAAGTTAGTGAGTTAAGGAAAAGCTATGGAGGCTATAAAGCTGTTTGCAAAATGGAATAGGACAGAGATTGACTACTCTATGCTTCATACTCTTGGTATCAAAGAAATTGAGAAAAAGCAGTATGCCAGGCTGTCCACAGGGCAAAAAAGGCGTCTGCATCTTGCCCTTGCGCTTATCAGCAATCCAGATATTATTTTCCTCGATGAGCCGACCGCGGGGCTAGATGCCCTGGGCAGACTTTCACTTCATGAGCAAATCCGAAAGCTCAAATCACAAGGAAAAACAATTGTTTTGGCAAGCCATGATATGGCGGAGGTAGAAGCCTTATGTGACCGTATTGCCATTTTAAATCACGGAAATATTGTTTTTTGCGGCACAGCTTCGGAACTTACAGACAAGGTTGGGAAAAAATATTTTATCCATATCAAAACACAGCAAGGGGAGAGGACTTTTGAAACGGACAATATAGAAGATAGTTTGATTGCTCTGCTTGGTGAGTTGAAAGAAAAGGGAACCCATGTGATAGATATTAAAGTTGACCGTGGCACACTGGAACAGCATTTTATGGAAATGACAAGGAGGGGATCAGAATGAGTGGGTTTTTATACGGCGTTGCGTTACAGTGGAAATTGGATATACGAAGCAAATCCTTGTTAGTCACCTGCTATGTCATTCCGCTTATATTTTTTCTTCTTATGGGCGGTATTTTCACTTCTGTTATGCCCGATATGAGATGTACGCTCATCCAATCTATGGTTGTAATGAGTGTTTCAATGGGGGCGTTTATTGGATTGCCACCATCGCTGATTGAAACATATGGAAGCGATATAAACAAAGTTTATAAAGCAAACGGAGTGCCTGTCTATTTAGGTCTTGTTACAATGTTTCTTTCCGCATTTATACATTTGATGATTTCCTGTGCTGTGATAGTGCTGCTGGCTCCCGTGCTATTTGAAGCAGTTTTACCAGCACAACTTCCGATTTTCTTTTTTGCACTTGCCATATACATTATTGTGTCATTAAGCATTGGAAGTATTTTAGGATTGATTATAAAAAATCAAGCGAAATTTACAATGATAGCGCAGTTAGTGTTTCTGCCCTCAATTATGCTTTCGGGAATTATGTTTCCCATTGATTTGTTACCTGTTTTTCTTGAAGCGACAGGGCGTTTTTTCCCCGCTTCCTGGGGATACCGATTGATGCTGGATAATGGTTTTTGCTTTGAGAATCTGTGGTATCTAATCCTTGTCTTTTTTACGGCAGTAATTGTATGTGGTATGCTTTTGAAGAAACAAAAATCAAAATAGTTGGGGGGACCCTCTCGTCACTGATCAGCTGTAATATCCGGACTGATATTTTTATTCAGGAAACCACAGATGCCTGCCTTTTTTGCTTCATGTCTGTATACGGGCAGGAATAAGAAACGGATGGATATTATTTGAAATTGTTGTCAGTGTGGGGCGTGGAGAGCACCCGAAGTTTTTTCTGCTTTACAATGTAATGACAATGTTGTATAATGGCTGTAGGAGGGATGATTATGGCAAACACATCATTACTGCAGGTGCGGACTTCTGCAGAGGATAAGGAAAAGGCATCCGCGATACTGGAAAAGCTGGGGACGAACCTGTCAGCAGTTGTAAATATGCTCATCAAGCAGATAATTATCACGGAAGGGATTCCGTTTGAGGTAAAGATGGGCCGTCCTGTGTATTCGGCAGAAGAGGCGGTAGACGAAGTGAGGGCGACAATGGCGTTTGAAAACATGGATCTGACAAAAGAGGATGTCCGGATGCTGTATGCTTATAAGAATGGTGATGTTTCGGGTGATGACCTGCGCCGGGAAATTCTGGGAGGTGCAAAGTAGCGTATGCCGGATGAGTTATACTGCTACCTTGATATTGCAAAGGGGAATATGTTCTGCAATGCCATGTTTCTTTTCGGGCAGGCGGAGGAGATTTTTGGGAAGCTCATGGGACTGGCAGAATCACTGAAAACGCCTGCGCTGCAGGATGAAGTGATCAAGGAAGCGGTATTGGAGCAGGGGGAGAAGGTGCTGGGTGGCGAAGCGGATCCAAAGGAAGCGGCGGCTGCGGTTGCACAGAAGGTGAATCTTTATCTGGCGGAATAGAGAGTTTCGGTGAGGCTGTGATGATGAATCAGAAAATGAAAACCAGGGGCAGGAAGGATTTGAGGGGTCTGCTGTGGATTCTGCCGAGCTTTCTTGGAGTATCTGTTTTATATCTCCTGCCCTATCTGGATGTATTTCGCCGCTCCTTTACCGGGGCGGTGGATGAACAGTTTGCGGGGCTTAATAACTACAGGAATGTGCTTGGGAATACGGTGTTTTTACTGGCATTAAAGAATACGCTTCGGTTTACGCTGGTCTGCATTCCTATATTGATTTTGGCATCCCTGCTGTGTGCGATCCTTCTGTCTGGAAGTAAATATGGAGGGATTATAAAGAGTGCGTTCCTGATGCCGATGGCATTGCCGGCAGTCTCTGTGGCTCTGCTGTGGCGGCTTTTGTTCCATTCCCAGGGTCTGGCGAACCAGTGGATGGGGCGGTTTGGTATGGAGGGGAGCGACTGGATGAATACCGGGAAAGCATTCTGGATACTGGTGGCCAGCTATATCTGGAGAAACCTGGGTTATGACATCATTTTGTGGATGGCGGGGCTCTCCGGGATTTCGGAGAGCATTTATGAGGCCGCGAGAGTAGACGGGGCGGGTGAATGGCAGTGTTTCTTAAGAATCACGCTGCCGAATCTCAAATCTTCCCTGTATACCATCACAGTATTGTCTTTCCTGAACTCATTCAAGGTGTTCCGGGAAGCCTATCTGGTTGCGGGGAACTATCCCCATGAAAGTATCTATATGACGCAGCATTTGTTTAATAACTGGTTTCAGTCCTTTTCGTTTGACAAATTATCCGCAGCGGCGGTGATGGAGGGCGGAGTGTTATTGTTTGTGATTCTGCTCTTACAGAAAGTATGGAGGATGGATTGATGTATTTTCGGTTGCATTTAGGAAGAAAGGCAGTATGGATCCTTTTAATTGTGCTGGCTCTCCTGGCGGTTTATCCGGTGATTTTTCTAAGCGCAGGCTCACTTATGGGGGCAGATGAACTGGAAGACTGTCTCGGGGCGGTGGTTTCCGGGGCGGAAGGATATGCGAGCTTTCCGGCACTTCCCAGATATCCGACGCTTCAGCATTTTGCAGAGGTACTTTTGGATTCGCCGGAGTTTTTCGTCATGTTCTGGAATTCTATCCTGATCACGTTCGGAGTCCTTGGAGGGCAGTTTGTGGCAGGAACCATGGCGGCATGGGGATTTGCCAGATACGAATTTCCATGTAAAAGAGGGATTTTTCTGCTCTATATCGTACTCATGCTGCTGCCGTTTCAGGTGCTGATGCTTTCCGATTATCTGCTGCTGGACCGCCTGCGGCTGCTTGACAGTCTGTGGGCAGTCATTCTGCCTGGTATGTTTTCTACATTCCCGGTTTTTATCATGTACCGGTTCTTTGCGGAGATCCCGGACAGCTTAATCGAGTCGGCAAGGCTTGACGGGGCCAGGGAGTGGCAGTTGTTCTGGTATCTTGCACTTCCCATGGGATCTTCCGGGATTATTGCGGCGCTGGTGCTTGGGTTTCTGGAATATTGGAGCCTGATTGAGCAGCCTCTGACATTTATCAAGGATAAAAGCAAGCTGCCATTGTCTGTTTTCCTGCCGGATCTTACGATGACGGGGAAAGCAGGGTTTCTGTTTGCCGTATCGGTTGTTACCTTCCTTCCGGCAATCATAGTATTTATGGGAGGCCGGGATTATCTGGAACAGGGAATTATGGCAGGGGCGGTAAAAGAATAGTGAGGTGGATGAAAATGATCCGTAAAAAAGCTTTTGGGATTTTCGGAGGTTTTCTTGCGGTTATGCTTGTATTTACAATTCTGTCAAGAGCGGCAAGCGGCGCCTCAATGGCAAGGGTGGAGACAGTCAGGATATCGACGGGGACGATTGACCATAGGGTGTCTGCAAGCGGCAGGGTAGAGGCAGGAAAAGAGATCGCGGTATATACCGAAGGCGCGCAGCGGGTGGAAGAAATCTTTGTCAGGGAGGGACAGATGGTAGAAAAAGGGGAAGTGCTTTTTCAGATCAGTCTGTCCGAATTGGAAGAGCAGATTACTGCCGCCCGCCAGGATATGGAAAAGATGAGGCTTCAGAACCAGGATATCTTAAACAGCAGAAATCAGGAACAGCAGGATCAGGCAACGGCAAGGAACAGGGCGGCAGAAGATTATGATGCGGCAGTGCTGAAAGGGGAGCAGTCCATAGCAGAGGCGAAAAGCGCATGGGAGGCGGCAGAAGGGGCTCTTCGGGAGTTCCTTGAGAGCAGTGCTGATGAAAGGTTATATAGTCAGGAGCAAGAGATATCCGGGGAAGGCAGTCTGTCTGGACAGACAGATGACAGTGCCGGAGGTGAGGAATCCGGGGCCGAATGGGAAGTGAGAAAGTCTGAGTTAGAGCAGGCAGCGGCAGATGCGAAACAGGCATATGACGAGGCGGTTTCATCCAATGATCAGAACATACTGGCAGCGAAGCGGGCGCTGGAGGATTCATCAAAGGGATTAACTTTAGATAGTACACTAGAACAGAATGAGATTACCAGACAGCGATCCGCATGGCAGATGCTTCTGGTGAAAGCTGTCTGACTGTCTCTGTGGACAGGACGGAAGGAGAATTTATAAGTGCAGGAAGCAGCGTGGAAATCAAGGCTTCCGGGAAGACAGAGAAGATCTGTGATTATACGGTCACGGATATCGTTGAAAATAAGGAAGACAAAACGCTTCTGGATATAAGGATTCATCTGCCGGGGGGAGTACTGGAAGCAGGGACATTCGCGGAGGCAGAGATTGTCCGCAAGCCGGAAAACTACGCGGCGACATTGCCTGTGGAGACACTTCATGAGGAGAGCGGCGGTTATTACGTATTGGTTTTGGAGGAAGAACAGGGAGTGTTGGGAACAGAACTGGCGGTACGGCGTTTTGATGTGGAAGTACTGGATAAAAACGGCACTGCCGCGGCATTGAAAGAAGGGGGATTGTCCGGGGAACAGGAGGTTGTCAGCAGTTCAAACAGGATGCTCCAGGAAGGAGACCGGGTGAGAAAGAAGGAAAAATGAAGAAAAGCAGTATGAAAGCATACGGGAAATTTATGGCGAAAATAGCAGTGATTGGGATAGGGATATACCTGTTCTGCCAGTCAGCCGTCTTCTGGGGAGAGTTGCTGTATAGTAAAAATAAGATCCAGTTTTGTCTGGAACAGTCTATAGACGGCCGGGAAGCGGCAGAGCTTCTGAAGCGGGATGAGGAATTTACGAAGGAAAGCGGTTACGAAAAGCCAGAAGCAATATCCGGCGTCTGTATCTGGGGAGAGAAAAAACAGGCCGTTCTGGAAAATAAAAATCTTTCAAGAAAAACGGAAGCAGATGTAATCTTATTCTGCGGAGATATAGAACTGCTGTTTGAGGGCTGCAGGGTACCGGCAACGGATGATATACGGGGCTGCCTGGTAGACGAGCAGACGGCATGGGAATTGTTTGGGGACAGTCAGATTACAGGGATGGAGGTTACTTGTGAAGGGATTCCTTACATGATCAGGAAGGTCATTCCTGGGGAGAAGAAAATTGCGGTTTTCCCTGCAGGCAGCATGGAAGGACGGACATCAGGCATTCAGGATGGATTGAATTTGGGAGAGGAAGAGGGGCAGGGAGAAGGGAACCAGGAGAACCAAAGATGCCTAAGCAGGATTACAGTGTTAAAACCAGCGGCGGTCTCGATGAATGATTTGCAATCGTTACTATACAGCCGGTATGGGGTCGCGGCAATACTTCTTGATTTACAGCTTCTGCGGGGCATAAGTGGATTTTTTGTATTATTGGTTCCGGTTATGGTATGTGTATTTGTCCTCCAGAATTTTTACAAAAGCTATCAAAAACAACAGGAGTGGATCTGGAAAGCGGTGATGGCTGCAGCAGCGCTGGTTTTGCTCATACTGGCATTGCTTTTTATAAGGCAATGGGTGCAGATTCCATATGACTATATCCCGGAAAAATGGTCTGATTTTACCTTTTGGACGGAGTTATGGAAAGAAAAGGCAGATGGTATGGAATACCTGATGAAGATCCAGAAATCTATTTTGGATTTAGAGTGGATGAACAGTTTTTTTATGAGCATAATCTGGGGTGTGTTGGCAGGGACATTTTTTGTGGCTGGAATTATACTGCTAAAACATAGTGAGTATAATTTAGAACAGTATATGACAAATCCATCTGATATGGGATAGAAAAGCTTTTGAAATATGGGGTTCCGGGATTTATTCTATTGGTAAGGCAGGAACAGCCGTTAAATATTTTGCGGCAGCTCCTAAAACCCAAAAGGATGTCGTAGTTTTATAACTGCGGCATGACAGATTAAGAATGGAGGAACTCATATGGAATATGGAACAGTGAAATGGTTTAATGCAAGGAGAGGCTATGGCTTTTTGACAGGGGAAGACGGCAATGATTATTTTGTCCATCACAGCAATATTGTGATGGATGGCTTCCGGACACTCAGATCAGGGCAGGCCGTAACATATGGAATCGAGAAAGACGATAAGGAAAGAAATATTGCGGTAGACGTAAAATTGGCAGAATAATCGGCGGAGGATAAGAAAAACCAGCAGATAATAGAAACACCGACGGGCAGCGGACAGTTCCTTTCCGGGGTGTTTCTTTTTTGATGTTTCTAATATAAACAGGCTTCTGTGAGATTTCTGTGACATTTGGGTGATAATATTATATAATCCGATGTAATCAGGAGAAAAATAATAGTAGGAGAAGGTGAATATATGAGGATTTTAGTGGTGGAGGACGACCATCTTTTAAATAGTACACTTTGCTATAATTTATCTGCAGGCGGTTACAAGGTAGATTCAGCAAATACAAAAGCAGAAGCAGCGAAATACTGTGAAGAACAGGCGTATGAGCTGGCTGTTTTGGATATCAATCTCCCGGACGGAAACGGATTCACATTATGCCGGGAGTTAAAAGAAAAGTATCCGGACACTGCCGTTATCTTTCTGACTGCGAATGATATGGAAAGTGACATGTTAAAGGGGTATGAGTTAGGGGCGGATGATTATGTGACAAAGCCTTTTCATATCAGTGTGTTCCGCAAAAAGGTCTCTGCCCTGCTTGCACGGATACAGAAGCAGGCTGGAGGGGAGACCTATGATGACGGGAATCTGTCCATTCATTTCTCCGAGATGACGGCGGATTTTTTAGGAGAACCGATTGCTTTTACATCCATGGAATACCGCCTTTTGAAGGTGCTGGTACAGAACCCGCAGACGGTCCTGACCCGTCAGGTACTTCTTGAGAAGCTGTGGGATTGCGACCGTAATTTTGTAGATGAGCATGCCCTTACAGTTGCCATCAGCCGTATCCGCAGCAAGATAGAGCGCAATGGCTCTCAATATATTAAGACTGTTTACGGCATGGGATATATGTGGATTGGGGGACGTATCAAATGAATGCAAAAGACATTTCTGTAAACAAGGCCAGTGCGGTGCTCTTAGGCATTTTCTGTACACTTTCTGCCGCCCTGCTTGCAGGGATTTATCTGCTGACAGGGGAAAAGGCGGTGCTTCTTGTGGTGCTTCTTTATGTTTTCCTTGTGCTTGTCTGTGTGAGTTTTTTCCTTGCATTGATCCGCCAAAAGCTTCTGCTATTTTCGGACACTCTCTGTCAGCAGTTAGACCGGATGGCAGAGGGAGAGACAGCGCTGATTGAGAGCGAAATGGAAGAAAACCTGTTCTATAAGATTAACCACAGGCTGGTAAGGCTTTATGAAATAATGCTGAAAACGCGCGAAAGCATTGCAAAGGAGAGGACTATGCTGAAAGAATTGATTTCTGACATCTCCCACCAGGTTAAAACGCCTATTACGAATCTTAAGATGGTAAATATAACAATGCAAAAAGAGCCTATGTCAGAGGAGAAACGCATCAGATTCCTGCTGGATAGCGAAACTGAGCTTGACAAACTGGATTTCCTGCTGCAGGCGATGATAAAAACGTCCCGGCTAGAGACAGGCATTATCTCACTGGAGAAGAAGATACAGCCGGTTTATGACACGTTAGCGTCGGCGCTTGGGAGCATCCTGTTTCATGCGGAAAAAAAGCAGATGGAAGTCTCCGTGGATTGTCCGGCTGATTTAAAGGCATATCATGACCGGAAGTGGACAGGCGAGGCATTGTTTAATATTCTGGATAATGCTGTGAAATACTCGCCAAAGGGCGGCAAGATAGATATCCATGTTGAAGGTCAGGAATTATACCTGAAAATTGATATTGCAGATACCGGAAAGGGAATACCTGAAAATCTGCATGGCGCGATTTTCAGACGCTTTTACAGGGAAAATGATGTGCATGATACCTCAGGGGTTGGAATCGGCCTGTATCTGGCACGAGAAATTATTACGATGCAGGGAGGCTATATTAAGGTTGCGTCGGAAGTGGGCAAAGGTTCTGTTTTTTCTGTTTTTCTCCTGAGAGAGAGGAATGCATAGCTGTCTGGATATCTTCATTGGAACTGAAATGTCACCAAATTGTGAGATTTCATAGTCAAATCTTTGAAATTTACCTGTTCCCGGTGAGATTTCTGAGAGGATTGGCTGTTATGATATGGTCAGGAACGGAGAAAGAAGTTTCCAGAATTATTAGAAAGGATGTGGACATATGTGCATTTTACAGACGACGGATCTTAAAAAATATTATGGCCAGGAGCCGAATATAACAAAAGCGCTGGACGGGATTACCCTTACCATCGGACGAGGAGAATTTGTAGCCATTGTCGGGACCTCCGGAAGTGGGAAATCAACCTTATTAAACATGATGGGAGGCCTGGATAATCCGACTTCTGGAAGTATCAGGGTAAAAGGAAAGGAATTATCCCAGATGAAAGACGAGCAGCTCACGATTTTCCGCCGGCGCAATATTGGATTTGTTTTTCAGAATTATAACCTGGTTCCGATTCTTAATGTATACGAGAATATTGTGCTGCCAGTAGAGCTGGATGGTGACACTGTAGATCAGAAATTCATGATGGAAGTGGTGGGACTGCTTGCCCTTGATGACAAGCTGAACAGTATGCCGAATAATCTTTCGGGAGGCCAACAGCAACGAGTGGCAATTGCAAGGGCGCTTGTGTCAAAACCTGCAATCATATTGGCGGACGAACCGACCGGAAACCTGGACAGCCGGACCAGCAGCGATGTTCTGGGGCTCCTGAAAACTACAAGCTACAAGTTCGACCAGACTCTTGTGATGATTACGCATAATAATGAGATTGCCCAGCTGGCTGACCGCATTGTCCGTATTGAGGACGGCAGAATTTCGGAGTAAGGAGGATGGCTGAAAATGAACGATATTTTATTTGGGAACAATAATCAGGGTGTGTTAAAGCGTCTGTCTGGGCGGTATTTTAAGGCAAACAAGAGCAGAAATATCATTGCTGTGATTGCAATTGTTCTGACAACGACCCTTTTTGCTACGATTTTTACTCTGGGCTTTGGGATGATGGATACGATTCATGACCAGAATATCCGGAAGGCGGGGGGTGACGGCCAGGCTGTGTTAAGCTATATTAATGACAATATTTATGAAGATGTGAAAGGGAATCCCCTGATTGACAGGATTGCCTATACGAAATGTATTTCCTATAAACTCAAGAACACGGGACTTGAAAAATGGAGGGCTGAAATCTGGTATATGGACAATACGGCTCTTGAATTCGCACGATATGAGCCGGCAGAAGGGCATGCGCCAGAAATGGATCAGGAGATTATGGCGGATACGAAAACACTGGAGGCGCTGGGAATACCGGCCAGAATTGGCGAAACAATTTCTCTGACTTATGAAATGAAAGGGAAAGAATACCAGACAGAGTTCACTTTGTGCGGCATATGGGAAACAGACAGCCTGAGCAATGTAGGGAGACTGCTTGTTTCAAAGGCATTTTTGGACAGTCGTCCAGAACTTGGCGGTTACACCCATACAGTGGGTGGTGATTATACTGGTTCTGTTGCATCGTATATCATGTTCAAAGGGAACGGGAACCCGGAGACAAAATTACATCAGCTCCTTTCCGAGACAGGATATACATGTGACACGATGGGAGGAAGTGCAGAGGATCCGAATTATATTATTGCGCGGGTCAGCCCTGCATATACAGGAGAAAACCTGCTTGAAAACCCGGCCATGTTTATTTCTGGAATTGCAGGCATTCTTCTCATCATCGTGGCGGGATATCTGATTATATATAATATATTCCAAATATCTGTGATACAGGATATCCAGTCTTACGGGCAGCTTAAAACGCTGGGGATTACAAAGCGTCAGATTAAGAAGCTGATTTCCGGGCAGGTGCTTCGCCTTTCGCTGGTTGGTATTCCTGTCGGACTTTTGCTTGGATTTTTGACTGGGCGTGCTCTGGTGCCTTTCCTGATGAATGGAACCAGCTATACATCGGAGGCAGGAATCAAGGTAACAATAAATCCTTATATCTTTATCGGCTCTGCACTATTTTCCCTGATTACAGTTTATATCAGTGTACGTAAACCTGCCAGAATCGCTGGAATGGTGTCTCCGATTGAGGCAATCCGGTATATGGAAAACGATCCGGGAGCTTTCGTGAAAAAAGCTGCCGATAAGAAGTCAACAAAAGGAGCAAAAATACACCATATGGCCCTGGCGAATCTGGGGCGGAACGGCAGTCGTACAGTACTTGTATTGAGTTCCATGACGCTGAGCCTGGTGCTGTTCAATACGGTATTTACATTAGCCGCCGGGTTTGATATTGATAAATATATTTCTAAATTTATGGATGTGGATTTTGTGATTTCCTCTGCAGATTATTTCCAGTATCGGTTTGAAAAAAGCGAGCATGAGCTGTCGGAGTCATTTATAGAAGCGGTGCGTCAGCAAGACAGTTTTGAAGACGGCGGCCGGCTTTATACTTCTCGGATTCTGGAGGAGGCATTTTCCGCCGATAGTCGTGCATTTGCAAACTATAATAAGGACGAGAATGGGAACCCATATGTTGATTTATACGGGGCAGATGAGTTTTTGCTGGATTCTATGGAAACTGTGGAGGGCGCAATAGACTGGCAGGCATTTGCATCAGGAGAGTATATCTTACTTAGCGTGGAATGTGACGATAATGGGAATATAATAAATAATCCTGCGGTGAATGTGGGAGACAAGATACGTTTCAATCATATAAATGTAGATGGCACACATATTTCCAGAGATAGAAGTTTTGATTTGACGGTTATGGCGAAAGTCCGCACAAATGAGAATACGGCTACCACCCGAAACACTGGCGCATCAAGGCTCTATCTGCCGACTGATTGTTTTCGAAAGCTTGTTGATACGCCGCATTTGGTCAGTTTTACGTTTAATGTAAAAGATGGCAGGGAAATGGAGATGGAGGGGTTTTTGGACAGTTATGTAAAAAATACAGAGCCAAACATGGATTTTGATTCCAAAGAGACGTATAAAGCGTCTTTTGACAGTCTGACTTCACTAATCGTTACAATCGGCGGTGCGCTGAGTATCCTGATTGGCTTTATCGGTATTGCAAACTTTATAAATTCCGTACTGACAAGTATTCTTACGCGCAGGAAGGAATTTGCCATGTTGCAGAGTATCGGCATGACGGGGAAACAGTTGAAAAGTATGCTCTCTTACGAAGGGTTTTATTATGCGGTGGGGACAATTGCGGCATCGGTATTATTCGGAGCATTTCTTTCTCTGGTGATTGTGAGGGGGATATCCGGCAGTGTGTGGTTTTTTACGTATCATTTTATTGCGTGGCCTATGCTGGCTTTATATCCATTCCTTTTCATTCTGACGGTGACTATACCGGTTGTTGTATACAAGAGGATGGTCAGGGCAAGCATTATTGAGCGGCTGCGCCTAAATTAATAGGAGGCAGAATATGAATGATATTTTATTTGGGAACAATAATCAGACAATGATGAAAAAAATGGCCCATAAAAGCTTTGCCGCAAATAAAAAGAGAAACATGGTTACGGTAATTGCAATCATCCTGACTACCGTGTTGGTGACATCTGTTTTTGGGATCGGTATCAGCTATATGAAAAGTGTAAGTAAACAGGCAGTGATGCAGCGGGGAACGAAGGCGCAGATTTTACTTGTGAATCCGACGGAACATAATTTATTGTGGCTTAACCGGAATCCGAGTGTAGAGAAAATCGGGCTGGAACGTCAGATTGCTACAGCGAAAAATGATCAGGCCCATAAGGCAAATGGGATTTTTCTCAGATGGGCAGATAATGACCAGTGGAAAGAGATGACTATGCCCGCAATGGGTGATGCGCATGGAGAATATCCACAGGAAAAAGACGAGATATTTATGCCCGGATGGCTGTTAGCTGACATGGGAATCGAACATCCGGAAATAGGGATGGAGATTCGGATGACCTGCCGTTATGGAGGTACAACCATTGATCATCCGGCGTTGTCAGATTTTCAGGAGCAGACCTTCAGGCTCTCCGGCTGGTATCAGGATTACAGCGGCAACTATCATATGGGTAATGCAATCTGTTATATTTCGGAAGAGTACTGGAAAGGATCGGCTGCCACAGAGGATAATACCCGCTGTGCGGCATCGCTGCTATTTTCTGATGACGAGACTGCTGCGGCAGAATATCAGGAAATCCTGCGCGGTATGGAGATGGCTGATAACTCGGAACTGAATCTGCTGATCTATTTCGGTTCTAAAGGTAATGTATGGGGACTGATGGCCGTAATATTATTGATTATGCTTTGCGGATATCTTCTTATCTATAATATTTTGTTTATATCGGTGAACAATGATATTCGGTTTTTTGGACAGCTAAAAACGATTGGGACAACAAAGAGGCAGATTAAGAGCATTATATTCCGGCAGATGGGGAAATTATGTATGATCGGTGTCCCTGTCGGTCTGGGAATCGGAGCGGTTATCTCATTCGTGGTTGTTCCGCTGGGAGTTATGGGAATGAGCGGCGGGTATATGATTAAAGACAGTAATGCTGTGTCAGTCTCATTTTCACCGGTTATCTATATTGGAGCAGCAGCACTTTCGATTTTAACAACTCTTGTCGGCAGTCTGAAGCCGGCAGGCATTGCCGGAAGCATTTCTCCGATTGAGGCGCTGCATTATCAGGGAATGGCATTGAAAAATAAGAAAGTAAATAAAAGAAAGAATGATACGGAAAAAGGCAGAGTGCCTCATAAAAATAAGCTTTACCGCATGGCATGGAGAAATGTGTTCCGCGGGAAGAAGAGCGCAGTCCTTACTTTCCTCTCATTATTTTTGGGATTAAGCATTTTTCTTGTGACAACGGGAATCCTGTCAAGTATTGATGTCTCGGTAATCGCCGAGCAGTATTTTGCTGAAAACGAGGACATTTCTGTAACATTGTATGATAATTCAAAACCGATGATTACGGAAGAAATGATGTCGGATATTCAGAATATGGATGGGGTTTTGGATGTGACGGCATATCGCAAATGTGCGGATATGGGTTATGAGGATGGATTTGATAATACAAAGGGGCCATTTAGCGGATTCATGGAGATGCTTTATGAAGTGGAACCTGGGCTTGCACAGTATGAGGATGCATACCATACAGGTGATTTGTGGAAATCGAATATTGTAGGGATTAACGAAAGAGAGTTTGGAATTATAAAGGAACATTTAGGTTTGGAGTCCAGCTACGAGGAATTTCAAGAAGGCAGGGTTTCCTTTTATCTCTGTTCTTCGGATATGGTCAAGGCATTTAAGACAGCGCCGCTGCCGCGGTCTTTGGATGTGGTAATCGGAGGAAAGCCGTATGCCTTTGAAATGTCGGCAGTTCCCGTAGACGGGCAGGCGGAATATTTGAATTTGGGTACAGGTCTTATGCCGGAATATGTGATGCCGTATCTGCTGGTAAGTCAGGACTATATGGATGGTCTTGGGCTTAACAATACCATTCAGAAGCTGAAGATTACTGTAATGGAGGGAATGGAACGGGCAGTAACAGAACAGATTGTCACGAAGTTTGATAATGGAAATGTAGTGATCAATTCTAAGTATGACAAAGAACAGGAATTAAATAAATCATTCAGTATGATTTATATGCTTGGCAATAGCTTGTCTGCTATTTTACTTTTTATCGGCATTATGAATTTTATAAATACAATGTCGGTGAATGTGACCGTTCGCAGGCATGAGCTGGCAGTGTTGGAGAGCATAGGAATGACAAAACAGCAGATCCGTAAGATGCTGGCTTATGAAGGAGTTTGGTATTGGACGATTCCCTATATACTTATTCTTAGTTTGGGAACCGCAATTTTTACCGGTACATTTTTCTTTGTGAAGAGCAGCCTGATCCCGTATATTACTTATACCTATCCTGCTGTTCCGTTGACAGTATCGGCAGTGATCGTATTTGCCATCTGTATCCTGACGCCGCTTGTGGCTTATTGGTCGTTTAGCGGAGACAGCGTTGTTGACAGGCTGCGGAAGGTGTAATATATTAATCTAAATAGCATTTTAGAAGGAGCGGGAAGATCCCGCTTTTTCTAGTGGATAAGCTAGTGATTCTAGTCAGATGTTGGACTTATAATATTTCAAATAAGTTGAAATAAGTATAATAATCTATTGACTAATCGTGATAAAAACAATATCATAAAGGAATATCTTGGAAAATCCTCAGAAGTAGGTGATATAAGTGGCAAAAAAAATTCAGGTTAAAAGCCGGAAGCAAAGGAAGTTGAAAAGACTGATACCCAAATTAGCTAAACTTAAAGAATAAACAGGTTAGGGAGTGCAGTGTATGAGGATATTTATTAGCCATGCTACAAAAAATAAAGAGATAGTTTTGAAGTTTGCCGAGTTGCTGGAAGCAATTAATAGCGAAATAGAAGTGTTTTGTTCTTCCGAAAGTGGAAGTATTAAAGTAGGAAAAGATTTTATTGAAACAATTTTTGAGGAATTAAATGCAAGTGATTTGTTCGTCCCCATTCTTAGCAGAGAGTATTACGAGAGCAGATTCTGTATGGTAGAGTTGGGAGTGGCATATTCGTATTTGTATAACAAATACCAGAAGAATGGAGAGGAATATATTTTCCCATTTGCGTTATATCCGCTTAGAAAAGGACAGGCATTATCTGGTACTCCTATGGCAAATATACAGACAGGTGAAATAAATGATGAAAATGACATCAGAAGTTTTTTAGAGTGTCTTTCTTTAGAAAAAGGACTTTATATTGGGTCTGGAATTAATAGAAAATTACATTCTTTTAAAGCAGAAGTTGATCAGATTTTTTTAAAGGAACAGAATATCATTGAACTGGCTAGAATAGGTACATATTTTGATGACAGTATTGATTATACGAAAAGAGATGATATCGTAAATTACAGCGTTAAGGATAATGCAATTATTATCAATTTTAATATGGATCCATATGAATCTAAAAATTTGAAATTTCCAAATTTTATTAGTATGGTTTTGAGTTATATAGATGGTTTGGATTTTGGGCGTTATTTGGATTTTAATGATGCATCAGAATTTGAATTTGTTCTGACCAGCTTTACAAATTCATTAAAAAAGATTTTTGTTGAATTTAAATATTCGGATAGTAATAAAATTTTGGAAACCTTTGAATTTCCGGTAGTATATGGTGAAAATGTTATGCGTGTGCCTTTGAAAAAGATGAGAAGTAAGGCGCTTAGTGAAATCTCAGAAGTTTGTTTTGTCATACATCCAGATGATGTTGTAGAAACAGAGGGAATGTTCCGGATTGGTCAGATTGCGATACATTAGTAATAAATCAGTGACCTTACGTCCCCTTTTACGCTCTATCCGTAAGGAAAAGGCGCTTTTGTAAAATAGGTTTCTGATATTTAAAAACCCAGGAGATTGTTATGATGACAGTAGGCGAATTAAATCGTTACATAAAACATTATATTGAAGAGGATAAGACACACACTGCTATAATGTTGACAGGCGAATGGGGATTGGGAAAGTCATATTATGCCGCAAAGATACTCAAATAAAAGAGGGAGAGACCCGCAGGTTCTCTCCCGGTTCCGGGCTTCGCAGGTTTCCGCAATACAATCACGGAGTTTAATATAGCAGAATTGACGAAAGAAGTCGATACACTAATTCAATTCATTATCAGTATATGCTCCGATACAGGGAAAAAGACCATAAAAAAATTGTGTAAAGACATATGCTCGTTATTTACTTTTGCATATTCTTATACTATACTATGTACATAATCATTATTATATATCAGCTATAGCATAGTTATAGCCATTATTTCAATTCCTGGCAACAGGTCTATGGCTTTTTACCTGCATAATTTATGCAGGTTTTTTTTATGCAAAATTATAAAAGGAGGATAAAAACAAAATATATAATAATGGATACTTACTGGACTACGAATGTCCAATAGGGTATGGTACTACAAATCTGTTGACAAAACAGATATATTTTTAACAGAAGGGAGAATGCTATGCAAAAGGACATAAAACACGTAACAAAAGGTTATTGTTGGAAATCACTGGTGAATCTGCTATAATTCATTTAGACAGAGTGATTGAATCGCAAGGAGTGTGATTATGAACAATTATTTGAAACGACGGGTATACGACCGCCTTCTCACATGGAAAAATCATTCGGATCATTCCACACTGGAGGTATAGGGGCACCCGTCAGGCAGGAAAGACATATATTGTAAATAAATTCGCTGACGAGCAGTACAAGCAGAAAATATATGTCAATCTTCTTGAATTTTCAGGAGAAATTTTTATTGAGCATTA
The DNA here is from genome assembly GCF_059728535.1 of Sporofaciens sp. St.21A7. Lineage (NCBI taxonomy): Bacteria > Bacillati > Bacillota > Clostridia > Lachnospirales > Lachnospiraceae > Sporofaciens > Sporofaciens sp. St.21A7. The sequence continues at coordinate 261,188 of NZ_BAAGFN010000002.1, forward strand.
CAATGATTTGCGTAGAGAGATTAAGGACGGATTGTCGTGTGGAAATCCTGTTTATGAGCTTATCAAGAGATACCGGCCTGATTTTGTGGATTCTGATGATACAGTTATCATTATTGATGAAATTCAGGAATCAGCGTCTATTTATAACAGGATTCGCGAATTTACCCGTTCGCTGAAGAGCGATTTTATTATCACTGGGAGTTATCTTGGAAGAATCCTGAATAAAGAATTCAAATATTCTGCCGGTGATCTGGACTCCATTGAAATCCAGACACTGAATTTCGAAGAGTTCCTTATAGCGATGGGGAAACACACTCTCTATGAAGGCATTGATCTTTATGGAAACAGTGAAGGGGTAGTATATGAAGAACTAAGCGATCTGTATAAGATATACACGTCCATCGGCGGATATCCGGCAGTAGTATTGCAGTATTTAAAGAATAATTCTATAGATGACTGTCAGGAAGTATTACTGAAAATCATTAAGCTTTTTGTCAATGAAAGCAAACGATACTTTCAGGATATTCTTGATGAGGAAGTGTATGACAATATGTTTTCCTGTATCGCCCGGATTCTTGTAAAAGAGAAAAAGGGATTTGAAAAGGACAATTTCAGTGAAGAACTTCAAAATATTGTCGTAAAAGATTATTCCAGCAATACTTCAAAAGCGTCTGTCAACCGTGCAATAGAGTGGTTAAGCAGTTCAGGTATCATTGGTTTTGCGGGAAAACTTCCGGAATGTAACATTCTGGATTTTAAGGCAAAATCCCGTTGTTACTTTATGGACATAGGACTTACATCCTATTTCCTGATGCATATTGGCTGCTCCGAAGCTGATATAGCGGGAATAGTAAATGAGAATTTCGTATATCTGGATTTGAGGCGCAGGATTGGCCATCCAAGTGAGATTGCATTAGAAACACCTACATTTGCAACACTGGGCAATGGTGAGATAGATTTTTATGTCAAAACCATTAAGGGGCATAAGAGTTATGCTATTGAAGTTAAGGCCGGAAAAAAGAACAGCAAAACGATACAGACTATATTAGAACGCAATAAGGCTGATTTCATTCTATTTGTCAAAGGCAATACTCGCGGGGGAATTGCAGATAATGTATATACCATTCCAATTTATGGAATCGGAAAATTCTTATTTTAATTTAATATGGGGATTAACAGAGAATCTCAAAAAAGGGATTCTCTATTTTATTGCCATGAACAATATTTGTCAATGCAATAATGAAGAGGTTGCCCTATGAATTTCCGGATATACCGGAAAATATGTGCCGCTAAGGAAGACGTATATACCAAAGGAGAATTATCTTATGTATGAATATGATTATGAGCAGGAATTAAGAGAAAAACAAAATGAAATCGACAGACTGGAAATGCAGCTTGCAGAATGCCAACGAGAAATCCGGCGCCTGCGCAATGTTTGCCGGGAATATGAGGAACAGATTTGTCAAAGCAATTAACATTTCAAGGGAAAATATAAGTATTTTATAGGAGGAGATATTTTATGAGAGTGAAAACAGAAACTATGGTTCAAAAAAAAGATGGAACCAGGATTTACGAACCGCGAACGATTCAGGAAGTGTTCAATGACATCAAAAAAATATTGACAAAGGAAGGGCTGTGTCCAGAGGAGTATTTTACCCTTAGTTATCCGACGGGCTGTCATGCCGATGAACCGTTTCCTGAGATTTCCGGTTTGTTCTGTAATGCACAGTGGGGTGGAAGTGAAGGAATTTATTTGGATATTGCTATAAACGTTTTTGATTCAGAAGAAAAGAATTACAAGCAAATATCATTTATTACAGGAAAAACTTTGTCTGAATCAGGAGATGCTTTTGATCGTATGCAGTATATTGGCGGTTATATCTATCGTCTGCTTATGGGGGATGGGAATGTCCATGCAAGATATATTCTTTTGCAGAATTCCAGACAAGATAAAGCGGCATTAGATGAAAAGCTCAACTATGAATTTATAAGTCTTATGAAGAAACATTTATACAGTCAAAAAGAGGATTCTGTAATTGATACTGAGGAACTGGATCTCAAAGCCATAATCTTAAAAGTGGTTACAGCCAAGCCATTAGCAAAAAATAAGCTTAAGCAGTTATTGGAAGCAGATAATGCATTAGATATACTCTATCACTTATGCAAACCTGTTATGCCGGCAACCCTTTACGAGATTGAAGACATTATCGCATCTGTTGATACATTTTCATAAAGGCTATGTGATGGTGATAGTAATGAATATATATAAGTATGTTGAAGTGGTTCATTTTAATGATCCAGAGGTCATTGATTATTTTATGGAACTGCAGAAAGAAGATATAGATGCGGCATTTTTATATCTAAGCCAATGGGATTATGGCGAGAATGACATCGAGAAAATTCTGATACGTCAAGAAGTATTTGATGGATTATTATATGTTAAGTACTTAGAAAATGATAAATATTTAGCATTGTGGCAAATAGGTATAGAGGGCATTACATTATATAGGAAAGTAGCATGTAAATATGCATAACTGTAAGGAACGGTATTTACCATGACAGATGGGGAAAGACTGGTATATTTAATTCTGGGGAACATTGGAGACGAAGTTGCATTAAAAAATATTTGCGAAGCTCACAGTATAGAAATGGAAGAAATTGATGATCGAGAGAAGGAGTTTCTTATCCATACAAATCAGTTTTACAGTAATGTTGAAGCATTTATGGATTTACATCTTGAACCAAAAGAGGAATTTGATTTTCTCCTGGAAAGCGAAGATATTGTGAAAACTTCGGATGGCTTTGTCTGGAAAAATGTTGTTTGATTAGTAGTTATTATAGTAAATGGCAAGGGTCTGTATGCAAGAGTTCATACAGGCCCTTTTTTGAGGTAAAATAGTATGATTAAAGAGTATGTAAATACGATTGAAAGAATGTGCGGTAAATATTCCGCATGGCAAATATGGAATGATTTTATTTCGGTATGCGCAATAGCGATAGTCAATGCCTGCGATCTGGCGCGGGCTCCTGAACGGGAGGAAAGATATTTGCAGATTGTAGGAAAATATGACAAGAAAGAATTGGAGATATTTTATAAGCTCCTGGCAAAATTAGTTGCAGATCTTGAAAAATGTGCAAGGCAGGATATTCTTGGAGAAGTATATCATGCTTTGAGTATTAATAGTAAAGTTAATGCACAGTATTTTACGCCTTATAATGTCTCTGAAATGATGGCGCGAATGACGATTGAACCAATAGATTTCAAGGATGAGCCAAAGATTGTCAGTGAACCGACCTGCGGCTCAGGAGTCAATCTCATAGCGATAGCAAATATCATGAGGGAAAAAGGAGTTAATTATCAGAGAAATGTTTATTTTGTAGCACAGGATATTGATTCGTTGGTCGCCAAGATGTGCTATATACAGATGTCATTACTGGGAATGCCGGGAATTGTTATTGTTGGAGATACCTTGTCCAGCCCCATGAAAGGGGATTATTGGCTGACTCCATTCCATTTTATTTTTGGCACCTCAATACTTCAACGGCATAAGAAGAAGCAGAAACAGGAGACCGAATCTCAGCAGAAAGAAAGCGTGGTCCATGATAGTGATTGGTTGCTGGAATTAGTGGGGATAGGTAGATAACATTAGCGTAGTTAAAAAGGTTACTGCAGAATTTGCATTATTCCATGAAACGACCAAAAAGGAAGTTGGTGAGTGTTGAAAAAAGCAGGAAATATCCTCTGATTGAATGTAATTACAGTCAGAGGATATTATATGGTAATGCAACCAGTTTACTCTCTCCTTGAATCAGTTTATATATCTAGCCCTTAGAGAGAATTTATTTGAAAAAATCGCTTATTTTCTGCAAAAATTACAAATAAAACTTGACTAAAATAGGAACAATGCTACAATAGAAACAAAGTCTAAGGAGGAAGCTTTATGTTATTGCAGTTCTCTGTGACAAATCACAGGTCAATAAAAGATACAGCAACTATTAGTATGAAGGCATCTAAAGACAGTTCTATGAAGAATAGTCTCATCTCGCCAGATGGAAAAAAGGAATTAGTCCCAGTTATGGCATTATATGGGGCTAATGCAGCGGGTAAGAGCAATGTTCTTCACGCGCTTCTTTTAATGAAAGAGATGATTTGTGGCAATTATGCAAAATTGCTGAAAGGAGAAAACCTGCCGCAAGAGCCGTTTGCGTTTATGGACACAAGCCTGGAACCGACCAGCTTTGAGATTATCTATTTTTATAAGGGGATTAAATATGCATACGGTTATTCCTTCAACCAATCTGGTATTTTGACGGAATATCTTTATCACTGGCCAAAGGGTCGGGAGGCACTCGTATTTTCCAGAGAAAAAGATACTTTTGAATTCCGTGAGAATATTCAAGAGCAAATGACACTGGCAAGCAGGACGGCGGAAAATCGCCTGTATTTGGTCAGTTCCAATGAATGGAATTGTGCCCAGACTGAAAAAGCGTATCAATGGTTTTTTGAAAAATTAAAGGGGATTACTGGCAGCGCAGAAGCTTTGGATATTACTTTGTCGGCAATTCAAAAAGGCGGAAGAAAGAAGCAGCTTATCCTTAGGGAGATGCTGTATGCAGATCTTGGGATTAAAGATGTACGGGTGATTGGTTCCAAAGAAAATTCAGAGATTGAGGCTGTACACAGATTAATTAGCGAGGAGGGAATAGAGACAGAATATTCTCTACGCATGGGACAGGAATCCATAGGAACACAGAAATTTTTTTCACGGATTGGGATGTGGATGGAAGCCTTGCAAAATGGTTCCGTACTGGTGGTAGATGAGATTGAGTCTAGTATGCATCCATTACTTACCCGGCATCTGATTGAAATGGTTCAGGATGCAGCAGTAAACACCAGCCATGCACAACTGATTTTTACCACACATGATACGGGATTCCTGGATCTTACTTTTTTAAGGCGTGATCAGATTTGGTTTGTAGAAAAAGACGAAAAGTCAATGGAGACGGATGTTTACGCCCTAACAGATTTTTCCCCAAGAAAGGGGGAAAATATTTCCAAAGGGTATCTGCAGGGACGATACGGAGCGATTCCATTTATCGTAGTCGATGAATAACATATTGGTTTACAGTTCTTCGAATTTGTGTAATATTCTACACAAATGAAGATGTATAGCTGTAAGATGGTTTTTCGCTGATAAGCAACTTCCTTTTGAAAAAGTAGTATGATATACTAGGTTTAGTCGATTTATCGCAAGAATAAAGAGCATTTTGAGGAATACTATTCCACAAAATTAATCATAGAAAGGAGTTTTTTATGGTTAATATTTATCTGCTTCCTGCTGATGAAGGTGAATTCATATGGGTTAGATATGGAGAAAATATGAATTATGCAAATATATTGATTGACGGCGGCACAAAGGACAGTGGTTCTGAGTACGCACAAATTATTGAATGGATTGAAAAAAATGGAGAAAATATAGAAGCTCTTGTATTTACTCATATAGATTATGACCATTTACAAGGCGCAGTTGACGGAATTAGCAAAGTATCGGCAGAAATTTTAAAGAAAGTTGTAAAACGAATATTATTTAATACATGCCGGGCTATTTCGCGTGAACAAAAGCAGATGTCATTAAAAACAGGATATGCAGAAGACCAGATAAAAGGAAGAAAGTTTACAGGAGGATATGGAATAGAAGATGCCATAACACTTATGGATTTACTAAAAGAAAAAGAAATAGCAGAGAGAGTGATAGATTATGTGGTTTCTGGTATGGAGCTAGAGTGGGATAAGGGGGCTTTCATAAAGATAATCAGTCCAGGAACAAAAGAGTTAGAGCGGTTTTTGAAAAAATGGGAACCTTATTGTAGAAACAAGAAAGTGACATCTTATACGACTCATTTTGATATGATAGAGAATGGTTTAGAAGAATTGATGAAAGCACGATTAGGAAGTGATTGTTCGGATAACAATAAGGCGTCTATAGCTTTTTTATTTGAGTACGAAGATATACGAATAGCTTTTTTGGCTGATGCAAGCTCGTCAGTATGTATAAAAGGGCTTAAAAAACTGAAAATAAATATGCCGTGTGATGTAGATATATTGAAGCTGTCACATCATGGCAGTAAATATAATACATCGGATTCTCTGATTAGAAATCTGAAAACGAATGTATTTTTACTTAGTACGAATGGAAATGGACAACATGTTCCTAATAAAGCAGTAATAGCACATTTGCTAAAAAATGCATGTAAAAACAAAGTGCAATTGGCATGTAATTATGATTGGTGGGAAACTACATATCATGGAAAATATTTTACAAATGAAGATAAAGAAAAATTTTTATATACAAATAAATTAGAACTATTGATGCTAGGTGAAAATGGCATAAAAGTGAAGGACGGATTAAATATATATGGAGAATGGTCAGTACAATGAGAAGATAAGTAAGTATGCTGTTCGGATTGCATTGAACAATCATAAAGAACTTAAGGGATCGGGGGTACTATTTTTGAGACAATCTGGGGAATCACCATTACTTTTTACTGCGGCACATGTATTATATCCAATTTTTCAGAATAGCAATAATACTCTTTTGTATTTAGGCTGTTCAGATTGCGATGGTAATCCCCATGAAATTGAGATTAATGTACATTGGGTGAAAGAGAAATCACAAGCAATTGCACAAGTAGGAGAAACATACATACATCCTAGATATGAAGAAAAAGAAACGGAGAAGAATGGAAAAAAGGAGTATAATTATGATGTAGCGATTGTTGTTTTACGCTGGGAAGAGTGGATGAGAAGCTTAGATTATTATGAATTAAAAGGCGAGAAAGTTGGCAATGATTTAAACGGATGGGGATTTCCGGAAGCGGCAGATAGTGAAACAAAAAAAGAACATGCTACTATTTTGTCCGGTAAGAAGGAAATATGTGGAAAAATCGAAAATACAGAAAAAGAAACGGGGAAATTTAGTGTTTATTATAATGCAGGAACTTGGGAAAGAAATGTTACAAGAGAAAATTATATGAGTTGTTTTTCCGGGTGTGGATTATTTCATTATGAAAATAATCGTATGCTTCTGAATGGTCTTATTTCATGTGAATTTGGAGATAGATCTGTAAGAACTATGTTTTGGGCAAGCTCATCCAACCTCTTGCTTGGGTTAATGGATTATTTCGGAGTGGAGCAAAATTATCCGTTATCCTTTGAATATTATAAGGAAATGACAATGAAAGAAATCCCTGAAATACGTAAGGAGGCAAGGCGATTCTTTTGCGATTGGTATGAAGAACTGACCGAGGATTATCATCTATTACCAGAGAATTTTAGTGATGATACGAGAATAGGGTTGCTATGTGAAAGCACTCGAAAGTTTTGTGATAATTTTTGGGTTGGACAGTTGAAAAAGTGCATACTTTTATATGGAATACAAAAGATTAAGCCAGATGAACTTACAGCGCCTTTTGTGAAAATTCTGAATCCATGCGGAGTGGATAATGTAAGACTAGTTTTTTTATGTACAGAAGAAAAAGCGGAAAGCGTAATAGGCAGTTTAATTGAAAAAGAATATTTTACTAAAAGTGGAGATATAAAGAATGGTACAATTTTCGTATTGAACGGGAAAGAAAATAATAGAAACTGTAACATAGTATTTAAAAGATTTGAGTGTAGACAAGTGGTATGCAGTATAATAGATGGATATTCTTCAATATCTACAAGAAAAATACAACATAAGACTTATAATTTATGTCAGGAAAATGAGGAAGAAGATTTCGATATTATAAGAGGAAAGCTAGCGAAATGTAATTTGGCTGCTCTTGGAATTGACAATATGATGTCTGTATTGAATCAGGGCAGAGTAGATAAGAAGTGTATGAAGAAGGAAATGGAAGGATTGTTGGAAAAAGTATGGGAAATTTAGACGGATTAGAAAAATGGATACAACAAGAGGTAGAAGATAATTTTCAACACAATAAATTTTATTACTTTACTCGTGAAATGAATGTAGGTTCATCGTGTTTAAAATCATACCGTTCCCACATATTCGTTCAAATATATCATACACAAAGAGAACTAGAGGATAACTGGAAAGAAGCAAATCATTATATCGCGTTAAAGTATCAATGTAAGTTGGAAGAAATAATTGAAAAAAGTAATTTTTATCTCTGTCTGTTTGTGAAAGGAAAAGTAAATCTGAAAATTAGAAATGAAATAGAAGGAAATTCTTTTTGTGCGAAGAAATATATTTTTGAAGAAAGCGGAGGAGATTTAGAGGATTGTTTACGTTGTGTAGAAAATAAAATTTTTCGTATTAATATTTCGGTCATTCCAAAACAATTCCCGCTGTTGGAAAGTATGGTGTTACAAAATTTCCGAGGATATGCCGGAAAGTTTACTGTAAATCTTCAAAATGTGCAAAAAAAAGCAGCTTCTTTTGTTGTTATCTTTGCTAAAAATGGAGTCGGAAAACTAGTTTCTTCGATGGTGTAGAATTTGCTTTAAAGGGGGAAGTAGGAAGAATTATTGATTTGGCTTTAAAGGATAAAAATGTAAAATACAGAGACGCCATATATCATAATCGTGATAACGCTGATAAAGACGCCTTTATATTAATGAAGTTAGATGATGGAAGGATAATAGAACGAAGAGTGTCAGATATTTCAGAAGAAAGAAATGATATGAGGGCTAATATACCTATACATGGAAAAGAGATTACTGGGACGCAAACAAATAAGGAAAAATGGGATTAAATTATTCTTCCTCATGATAAGATAGATAGTTTTATTTCAGCGAAATCAACAACTGCTCAATATAAAGAATGGGTAAAGAGTGTAGAACCACTGAAACAAGAAACAGAGGCATTTGAAAAATCTTATAGTGTATATAGGAAAGAGCAAAGAACGCATAACGAACTGAAAGATAGTTATGATGATATAGAAAAAAAATTGAAAGGACTTTCTGATCTGAAAAATTCAGTTAATAAAATTTATGAATTAATTAAACAATATAATAGTATGGTCTCAGATAAACATAGCCTATACTTTACAAAAGATGCAGACGTAGAACAGTATGATAAGTTATTAAATTGCATTAAAAGGAATATTAGAAGATTAGATGATAGGATGAAGTCTTTAGATAGCAATATTATTTTAGCTAGAGAAATATTGAACAAAGGAGTTTCTTCTTGTTACGAGGTTATTAAATCTGTCGATAAATTAAAAGAATCTTTGCAAGTTTTGGATAATAGAATACGACGAAGACGAGAATTGGATGTACTGTTAGAAGAAAATAGTGAAAATACTCTTGCAGTTAATAATAATCAAAAAGAACTAGAACTTCTTCAAAATATGGTAAATTATGGAATTGAAGAAATTCAAGATAAAAATAAAACATATTGTAACATAGGAAAAAAAATAAACGAATTAAAAGAAACTCTTGATTATTTTGAAACAGAACTTATGAAAGCTACAGAGACGGTTAATAAGTTAGAAGTGAAAAGGAGAAAGTTAAAAAATTCACAACTGACTTCAGATAAGTATGAGGAAGCACTAAAAAAGATAAAAGGAATAGAAAGAAATAATATAGAATTAAAGGATTTACAAGAAAAAAATGCCGCTGCAAGTGACAGAAGCAGACAACATCAACGATCTATAGTTCAAATATATGACAAAATAGAAAAAATATCTGCTTTTATTCTTCCAAAAGATATTAAAGAATTGAAATTAAAAGAGATTTCAAATATCAGCTATGATTTAGATGAAAATATATGGGAACAATTACTAGAATTTGAAGAGAACTATGGAAATATTTCTATGCAAATTCAACTATGTCAAGAAGAAATTTTAAAACAGGAAAAAAGAACGAAAGAATTAAAGGAGATAAGGCAGAAAGGGCAAGAGTATCTAAATACACATAAAGATGTAAACACATGTCCCCTATGTCATACGTCTTTTGGAAATTGGAAAGATTTATTTTTAAGTATTACAAATATACAATCAGATGATGACGTTTTATTCAAAAGATTGGAAGGGTATAATACAGAATTAAAAATAGTTTCTGAGAAGTATTCTGATTTTTATTTAAAAATAGAAAATCGAAAAGAGAAACAAAAAGCAGAACAAAAAGTAAAAATTGTTGGTTTAGAAAATGCAAATAAGGAATGTCTTGATAAAATAGAAGAAACTGAGAAGCGGACTGAGTTTTTAAATGAACAGCAAAATCAATTAAAACTTTGGTTTAATCAACAGAACATACAGATAAATGAATTTTCATTCCAAGAATTAGAAGGTTTCAAAAAAACTCAAGAAGAATATTTAATGCAGTTGGAGGTAGAGTTAAAGAAGTCTATAGAAGCCAAAAAGTCCGTGCAGTTAACGGTTGAGAATACAAGAAAAGTTATAGATACTTTAGTAGAACAAAAAGATATCATAGTTGAAAACTCAGAATTATATAGTTATATTAAATTTTGGATGAGTCAATCACCAGAATTTGATTTTGATATATGGCTGCACGAAAAGGAAAACTTATTAGAAAAATATATAGCTATACAAAAAAAACTACAGGAGACAATAAACGGGTATAAGGATGTAGAAAATTTTTGTTTGTCAGATTCCATAGAAAATAGGGATACCCAACTAAAAAGTTTGCAAAAAGCAGTGGATGTTAAAGAAAAATATCGTATTTTTGAGAATTTTTCAGAAGAGGGAATAAACAAAAGCCTAGAAGATTGGATTCAAAAAAAGCAATACTATGAAGCACAGAAAGAAATTTTATTTCAAATTTCTGAAGAAAATAGTTCAAGGTCTTATTTCGAATATTTTAGAAGATATCATCAAGAATTAGAAGATAAAAAGAAGCAGTGTTCAGATCAGGCTGAAAAAGTAAAACATGCAAAAAAATGGTTTGAGAAGCAGAAGAGGAACTTAGAAATAAGAATAAAGGCATATTTTGATCAGTCGATAATGAATGAAATTTATAAAAAAATTGATCCGCATGATTATATGAAAAATATTGAGTATAAATTGTCTTTTAATGATAAAGATGAACCGCAATTATGTATCTATGTGAATGAAAGCAAAAAGGTTGACGCGGATGATACGGATTCTTATCGGCCTGAGTGGTATTTTAGTACGGCTCAGTTAAATACGGTAGCATTTAGTTCATTTTTAAACAGGGCTCTAAATGCAAATAATTTAGAGTTTCGAACGATTTTTATTGATGATCCTATCGGGCATTTTGATGATATGAATATCCTTGGATTTGCAGATTTAATCCGAAGCATTCTTGAATCAATCCATTGTCAAATTATTATGTCTACCCATGATGAAAAGATTTTTAAAATTTTGGAAAGAAAGTTGGATGATAAATACTATAATTCCTGCTTCATACGATTACCGGAAAGTGAAGCTATAACGTGGGAAGAGACAAATTAGGAAAGTTGATATGTATTTTATATAATCAATGGGAGACTTTAAAACAGGAGGTATTAGCATTGAAAATTTCACAAGTGAAAGTAGAAAACTATACCGTATTTCAATCGGCTCAGTCAAGTTTTAGCGATGGAATTAATGTACTGATCGGAGAAAATGGGACAGGTAAGACACATCTGATGAAACTTCTTTATTCCGCTTCTCAGGCTGCAGATTCAAGAGTCTCGTTTTCTAATAAGTTAGTGAAGACAATGCTTCCGGACGACTATAATATTTCGAGACTCCTTACCAGACGGCCAGGTTCGTCACATGCAAATATTCAGATTGCCGCGAGATGTGAAGAGGATTGTAATATTAAAAAATTGAAAATAGCATTTCATAGTAAAACAAAGAAATGGGATGCGGAAGTTATAGGTGAAAATAGTTGGGAAAATGCATTTCAGGGCGAAAGCAGTATTTTTATACCGACGAAAGAGATCTTATCAAATAGTTTTAATCTGAATGCAGCGGTTGAAAAAGGAAATGTGCTTTTTGATGATACCTATCTTGATATTCTAAATTCTGCCAAGGTAGATGCATCGCTGGGAAGAAATGAAAAAAGCAGGAGCAAAATGCTCAGGGCGATAGAAGCGATTATTGACGGAAAAGTGATATATGATGCGAAAAAGGATACATTCTATTTGAAAAAGGGAAATTCTAAACAGGAATTTAATCTTGTTTCAGAAGGAATCCGAAAAATGGCGCTAATATGGCAGCTTGTTAAAAACGGAATGTTGGATAAGGGTTCCGTATTGTTTTGGGACGAGCCGGAATCGAACATGAACCCATCATATATTCCTGTTATTGTAGATCTGCTTTTGGCATTGTCTCGTAATGATGTGCAAATATTTGTTGCGACACATGATTATTTTTTTAGTAAATATATAGACGCGCGGAGGGAGCCTAGCGACCGGATTATTTATCATTCCTTGTATCAGAATAATGGAGAATTATGCTGGGAATCGGAAAGTGAGTTTAGTTTGTTGGAAAATAATGGGATACTGGAAACAGCACGTAGGTTATACAGGGAAGAAGTCGGTGTAAAGTAATATGAAGAAAATAATTAATGAGTCAGGGGTAGCTTTCGGGGAATTTAATTCTGACGACTTGTTCTATATTGAAGAATCTGATTTGTATAAATCACTTGGAACCGGAATAAAAACGGTTGAATTTATTGTGCTTGACCAAAAAGATACTATTATATTTCTTGAGGCAAAAACAGGCTGTCCGAATCCCCAAAATAAAGAAATGGGTGGAGAAAAAACAGAAAAATTTGTCGAATTTTATAATGACATATCGGAAATATGGAAAAACAGAAGAAATTGGCGAAAATCTTATGAAAGTGAAACCACTAGAGAAAAAGAAGTTAAAATTTGTACTTGTTATTACGGCAGATGAAATTAAAGAGGAATGGCTTTGGGGACCAAAGTTGGAACTTGAGAACAGACTATTGAAATTAAGGAAAATATGGGGAATTAGCGTTATTGTTCTTAATAAAAGTTTAGCATATAATTATGGCCTTCTTTCTGATAGCAAAGAAATTTAACGATATTGGATGTCTGGCTTTACAAACATCTCATGGGCAACATTTAGTGGATTTCAAGAAAAAATTAATTTCTGAAATAGGCGCAGACAGGATTCAATTAGTTACAATCAGCCGTCCATCGGCATATGGAGAATATGAGCCATATCAATTTATTGACACAGAGAAGGAATTTGAGCAGGCAGTAAAAAAATTGTAAAGTGATAGTATATCTATTATTGCGTGAAATGCAGATTTTACGCAATAATATGGTATAAAAGAGAATAGAGGATTATTTTATGAGTGAATATACGGATACTGTACGAACACAGAATATACTGGCTTTGAGGGCGTTGCTGAAGCAAATGCCTCCTTTTTGTACGGATTATTTCAGGGGAATTGCTTCGTCAACATCTCCAAGGACACAGACTGGGTATTGCCGGGATATCTATACCTTTTTACAATTTGTTGTTATGAGAAATCCTCTATACAGAGATTCCGAAATTAAGGATATTCCCCTTAAAGTCCTTGAGGAAATGACGCCGGCGGACATCGACGAATATCTGGAACATCTTAACTACTATATATTTGAAGGTACTGAATATAGAAACGGTGAATCTGCAAAAGCACGAAAGCTGTCTGCCCTTAGTAATATATACAGCTTCTTTAATAAACGGCAGATTGTTTCAAATAATCCCTTAAATGCCATTGAACGGCCCAAAGTCCATGATAAAGTAATTATTACACTGGATCAGGAACAGATATTTGATTTAATGGATGCAGTCGAAAGCCCGACTAATATGACAGACCGTCAGAAAAAGTTTCATAATCTTACCATGGCCCGTGACCGTGCTATTTTAACATCATTTTTGGGGACCGGAATGCGGGTATCAGAATTGGCAGGATTGGATGTTACAGATGTAGATTTTAATAATCAGACGTTCCGTGTGATCCGGAAAGGCGGAAATGAAGCATACATATACTTTGGAGATGATGTCCGGGACGCCCTCTGCTACTATTTGGGTATTCAGGAAGAACCAGAAAATACGAACGAAGAGATAAAACAACTATCCCCCAGGGATGCCCTATTGAAAGGCAATGATGAAGAGAAAGCATTATTTCTCTCGCTTAGAGGGAATCGTATGGCGGTCCGCAGTATAGAGGTTATGGTGAAAAAATACTGTACAATGATAAATACGAATAAGAAAATTACCCCTCATAAGCTTCGGAGTACATATGGAACAGCTTTATATAAAGAAACTGGAGATATTTATCTGGTAGCGGATGTTCTTGGGCATAAGGATGTAAATACTACCAAAAAGCATTATGCTGAAATGACCAATGATAATCGGAAACGTGCGGCAAATATTGTCCCTTTGAAAAAAACACATGAGAAAAGCACATAAAAAGAGGGTGGAATTTTAAAGATTACCATGTTATGATACATATAATATAAAGTATTAACGCTATAGATGCAATCATAATTCAGAAAGGATGTGGTTTAATGACCGTACAGCAACAGGTATGCGCACGCATTATTAACATGTCAGATGAAGGCGCTGCTTTTATTGAGCAAGTAATAAATAATATGAATCCTGTTTTTTTTATAGGAAAAAATAATTTAAAATCTACTACAGAGGCGATAGATGTATCAAAAAGAATCGGCGTTGGAAAGGGAATTATTGAAGATCCAACTGATTTTGATAAATGGGACGAGGAAATTGCTGATTTATTTGAGGATATAAAAAAATGAATTATCTAGCAGACACACATATTTTAATTTGGGCAATAACAGATAGTCCTAAATTATCCAAAAAAGCAAGAGAAATATTGTTATCGGAAAATAATAATATTTATTATAGTTTTTCCAATGTATGGGAAATAGCAATTAAACATTCTCTTCACAAATCAAATATAACCTTTTCTTCTCAACGTTTTGAAGAAATGTGTAAATTAGCGGGATATTCATTTCTTGAAACAAAATGTAATCATGCTTTTATGGTTGAAACTTTGAAACATGCTGATAATGCCCCAAGAGAACATCGAGATCCTTTTGATAGATTACTTCTAGCTCAAGCCAAAGCAGAAAATATGTTTTTTCTTACACATGATGAATTGATTCCATTCTATAATGAATCCTGCATAGTATCGGTATAAAATTTTTTGATGGATAAAAATTAATGGATAATTTTAAAACGGCCGCTCCAGAGGATATGAGCCAGGCTAAATTAATTGTTTTTGAAAAGGGGCTGTTGCAAGCCCCTAATTCACTTTTCTACC
This sequence comes from Sporofaciens sp. St.21A7, assembly GCF_059728535.1. NCBI lineage: Bacteria > Bacillati > Bacillota > Clostridia > Lachnospirales > Lachnospiraceae > Sporofaciens > Sporofaciens sp. St.21A7. The sequence goes on from NZ_BAAGFN010000002.1 coordinate 276,465, forward strand.
TCTTCCACTTATCCAAAGAACCAATTACTTTCATATATGGTAGTCTTGCATAGATTTTTTTAAATGTGGCAGTCTACGATGGTTAATATCCATTCAGGCTCTGCTTTGTCTATGAATCGTTCTTTAAAATGTAAATTCCAATCAAAGATTTTTTCTTCTGCGCCATATCCGGCGCCTGCCTCTTTTATATCATATGCCTGATACCATTTTCCCTCTGGCAGGATTACTGCATTTGTAATGACTGAGGATTGTATTTTTGCATATGTCTCTTTGTTTTTGTATGTACCTAATAAGAATTTTTCATTTAATGTATTGAAAAAATCATCTGCATTTTCGCCATCCTTCAGCGGAGAATTTTCAATAACCACTTCCCACCATCTGAGACTTCTATTGTAAATCTCACAATCTGGCTCAAAATTAATATTTTTAACTCTGGCCTGTGCATATCTCCCCTCTAAATCAGGAGTCGGATATACAAGACTATCCTCCCCCTTTATCCCCTCAGATGCTTTTAGGAGACCGTTCCATCTGCCGCCGATTTGCCACCAATCCCATTTGGCATTCGGATTTTCCCAAAATCCAAATTCCTGTTTTTCTATATCCCACGGAGACACGAAATAATTCTCTAGATAATCCTGTATCGTAGGATAGATCTCTCTGTAAGGAACGCTCCGTAATTCTGCGTTCTTTTCACCGATATCAAACACAATTTGGACGTGCCCTAATATGGGATCATATGTATAATTAAAAAAATATTCCTTCCTATTCTTATAAAAGTGTGAATGATCCGCCCCATCAGTAAATATCGTATAGGAAAATATACTTTTTAACTCTACTATATTCCACGGAAAAACGTATTTTCCATCCTGTAAGCACACTATATTCATACTTCCCGTTTCATATCTCTCATGCTCTTTTTCAACAGCACTTACAAATTTAAGATATTTTTTTGGACAGTCTCCCATGTTGTTTTCCTGATATGGGGCCAGTAATTCCTTCACAGTCTTTTTCCCATCGCTAAATACCGCAACTGAAAAATGGCTCATCTTTGTTCAGCTCCTTCCTGCATCAATCCAAGTCGTTTGAGACGTTTTCTCATCCGCGTCAGACGTGATGAGACTCCGCGGATTGTAATGTTGCAATGCTCGGCAATTTCCCGGTAAGTATACCCTTCTGCCTTCATATATATTACTTCTTTTTCTTTCGGCTTAATATATGGAAGCAATTGGAGCAGTTGTTGTTTTGCATCCAGGATCTCAGATGCACGTTCTATTCCATTTCCATCTGTAAACCGGCCGTCCATATCTGATGATATGCACTCTTCGCAATAAATTCCCATAGATGCCTTCCGTTTAGGACATTCCAGATACTCCCGGACCGCATCCAGATATCCAAATATAACGACATCATAGAATTCCTGGTCTAAATGATTTTTGAACAAAAAGACTTTTACTAAAGAAAGATGCTGGCATGCAAATTGATTTTGCTCAGGGGTTAATTTATTTGATTTTCCCATAAGTATGTCTCCTTAAAAAAGGGTTGTCATTGTTCATCATAATATTTTTCTCCCTTAAGTATGTATGCCGTAATAAGCTGTATTCAGGTTGCTCTGCCCATGAAGGATGATACCGCCAGAGACTCCCGGACCATAGGGTGTATATCCGTCAAACAAAAAACTATATGGCAGAAAATCATCATATAAAACAAACCGTTCATAGTTTTCCCAATTCAGTTTTTGTTCAAGAAATTTTGTGAATTTATGCCGGATTCTAGGCCGAGATATAATATCTTTTAGATTTTTTCTGCTTCGAAATTCTATTTTAGCCGGAATGGTCTGAGATATAGAAAGCAGTTTCCTCTTATATCCTGTTTTGTGCAAGGCTTGAAACAGGACTTCCTGTGGCAGGCATATAACTTCTTCGTACCCTTCATATCTGCCGTCTGCTAAGCTGTGCAGCCACCAGAACCGTATATTAATATTCTTATTACAGTTCACATCTTCCCTACACCGCAGTTCCGCAAAAGAACAGACATCTTTAACAATTATCATTCTCTCCGACATCAGCTGCTGTATTTCTTTCTTTAATAGGAAAAAATTATTAGAACATTGATGATCTCTTGAATATGTTCTTAAGGATACAACGTTTTCGCGTTCGCTTATACTAATCATTGTTTTCTTTTGCATTTTCTCTTCGCCTTTCAATAATAAATTTACCTCCTTTTCTGCATAAAAAAAGAACATCTATAGAAAGATGTTCATCGCTAGACTTATACTTTATTTTAGTATTTTTATATGATTCCTTCTGAGCTGTAAGTAAAACCGTCCCTCCTTCTATTAAAATTTTCCCTACTATACTTAACAGGGGTACCCATCTCTGGGAATTACACTACATAATCTACAAATGCAGAAAACCATGAATAAAAATACTTTATGTTTATTCTACTATAGTTGAATCCTTCTGTCAAAGTTTTCGTATTCTCTAACGAATAAAAGGCAAAACCGGAGATAAGATAAGCGCCCTTACTCTCCGGTTTTATAAAACCTTCTGTTATATTTTTTCTTCTCTCGTCTGTACGGCACGCACTATAATGATCCGTTTTTCTGAATATCCGGCTGCAAGGTTTTTTTCACATGCCACCAGCGTTACCCTCTTTCCCACATCATGAGGGAAATATGCATCACTTTTTAAACGAAGTACCCTGTCTACAGCTTCTACTTTATAGCTGTACCGGGTATTTCCCTGTATAACATAGAAAGTATCATCCACATTCATTTCATCCAGGCGGTTAAAGCTGTGGCCGTATGTCTGGGAACTATGTCCGTATATAATATAATTTCCCTTCAGGGTTGTTGAAAGATCTGCCGTTACAAAGTAGTATTTTGACAGGTTAAAATCATTGTCGTCAAGCGTATTTCCCCGAATGACCGCTTTCTTCATGTTAATCTTATCAATGACCAGTATACAGTCAATGTGTCCCCGGAAAGAATAGTCGTTTACATCACTATACTGGTATTCAACTAAAGGAGCCTCATCTGATGGCGCTTCGTCAGGAATTTCTGCCTTTTCGTCCATGTAGCCGTCAATAAGCATATCCTCAAAATGGTTCCGTTTATCCGCTTCATGATAGGGCTCACAGTAAATCTGATATCCGACAGATATAATAAGGATAATTCCAGAAACAAAGCATGCAATTGGAAATAAATGTTTAATCTTTTTCTTCATAAGTCCTCCTAAAAATGGTGCAGAGCTTCCCCTGCACCAGCGATAACTGTTGTTTATTTTTTACGTTTCTGTTTCTTATAATAGATAGAAAAGCCAATGCCAAGCCCTGTTATTCCGACTGCAACAAATGCGGCTGCAAACAGCGCCGTACTGTCGTCAAAACCAAGTTTCGGAACCGCCGTCTTTGGAATAACATGGTTTCTGCAGGTAATCGTAATATCCTGTCCTTTCATACGGAACTCAATCTTATCTGCAAGCTGCTGATATCCTGCCGGCGCTTTCTTTTCTTTGAAATAATATTCTCCGAAAGCAAGGTCACTTATATTGACTTCACCTTTTTCATCGGTGATATATGTTCCGATATTTTTCCCGTCAGATGTAAATAACTCAAATTCCGCCCCTGGAAGCTTCTTAGATTCATTATTTGCGTCAATTTTTATAAGCGTTACCTTTGCCTTTTCCAGCTTATTGACCGCCGGATTCTCTTTATTGACATCAAAGACCGTTACCGGCTCATTTTCTAACGTCAGCTCAAATTCATGCTTTTCCTCATCCAGAATATACCCCTCCAGTGTCTGAAGCTCTCTGAAGTAATAATGGCCGGATACCAGGGCAGCCTTTAATGTCGCCTTACCTTCTTCATTTGTTTTAATTACTCCGATCAGGCTGTCCTTTGGAAGGATTCTTTCGCCGCGGTAATCCATAATATCTTCATTTGTATAAATACCAAAGAAGATTCCTTCTAACGGCTTTTTCCCATATCCGAATGTCCCGTTTTCTGGATTCAGCATTTCTCCTACTTTATAGACGTTAATTTCTGTGTCTATTACATCATTCTCAATATCCAGGCTGATATCTACAACTTGATCTTTCTTATCCTTGGTCAATACAACCTCATACTTTTTATGATTCATGGCCAGACCCGCCGGTGTTTTCGTTTCTTTTAAGATATACTCACCTAACGGCAGATTCTTCGATACTCCTTTGCCTTCTTCATCTGTTGTGATGGTGTCCACGGCATTTCCATCCATATCATAAACTGTAAATTCCACGCCTGGTAAAGACCGCTTTTCATACTCCATACGGTTGATTTTACCGAAATCAGAATCATATGTTGAGATTCCGGTGAGCATATCTCCAACCTTATCTATAGTGATGGTTCCGGTTTTTTCAAATTCATCTACCATTTCTACTTTTAGGATCTCACCGCTTTCCAGAACAGTAAAAGGGATTTCTTCCGCAAGCTCATATCCATCCGGAGCCTGTTCTTCAATCAGTATATAATCGCCAGGTTCTAATCGGTCAATTCTATGTACTTTTCCGTCAGTAATCCAGGATGTGACCTCATTTCCATCAGAATCCTTAATGGTAAGCTTTGCACCGATTACCTCCTTACCGCCGATGTCCACTTTGCTGATATCTACTTTAGTGAAATCATTTGTGACCTCCTGCTCTGCGGCTATGACTGTCTGTTCCTGATTCGTATACTGCAGATTGAAATCAATCATCTCTTCGCTTTGTACATATCCTGGCGAAGGTTTCAGCTCCTTCGCATAATAGCGCGCAATGGGCAGATCTTTCGTAAAAGCTGCCACTCCATTTTCATCAGAGAATACTGTCTCAATCAGTGTATCTGCGGGAATGACAATACCCTCACCTATTAAAATATCCTCTGCTGTATAAAGGCCGAAAATGGTTCCTGCCACAGGATTTTTTGTCTCAATATCTGTCTTTTTAATCTGGATAGATACCCTCTGCCGTTCATTGACATATTCACTGTCGCTGTATACGACCTCTACTTCATCACCGGCATATTCCAACGAAAATTCCTGTATTTCCTTATTCAATACAAATCCCGGTCCGGCTGTTACTTCCTCTATTTTATATTTCCCAAGCGGCAGGTCTGTCAATTCTGCTTTCCCGTCCTTGTCCGTTTTAATCATAGATACCAGTTCGTCCTTCCTATACAGAGTAATCCGGTTTCCTTCTCTGTCACACTGGTAATCCGGTGAATAAATATCTTCTGCCGCATATATTTTGAATTCTGCTCCTTCCACATTTCCCATTTCATAAATAAAGTCAGAATCATCTTTTCCCGAATCAAGAATACCTAAAAATTCCCCAAAACGCCGCAGAATATTTTTCTTTTTTTCCCCATAACCGGACAGATGTTCTCCCTTTTTTTGCAGTCGTAGAGAACCTGTCTGGCGCTGATTTTCATAATCAACCCTTATAACCACGGCGCCTGTTTCCTCTTCCACCTCGTATGCCTGGTCAGATGAAAGGGTAAATTCAATCGGTTCCCCTTTTACATAGCCGTCAGCAGCTGCGATCTCCTCCAGACGGTAATTCCCCATCTTTAATTTTTCAGGCGTCAGCAGATAACCCTGGTCAGAAACTTCAAATTCCGTGTGCTCTACGAGCTCCGGGTAATGTGTATATTGCTTTACATACTCTTCATTATCCAGATTATAGATTTTAAAGACAGTGCCTTTATGCAGTACAGGCATCTTACTGGTGCCGTCAATTTTATATATTTTTAGAATTGCCTGAAATTCATAGTCAATGAATACTCTCCATTGCTGGGGTTCTCGTTTATCTTCATTAATGGTTACGATAAACGGATCGATTCTATTGTAGTTTTCAGGAGTGGTCGATTCTATCACTACATATTTTCCATAGGCTAATTCATTGCTTACCGCATATCCCTTTTCATCCGTAAAAAGCTCCGGCATGGGAATGCCTTTGCTGTCTTCTGAATAATCAAGCGCCGTTGTTTCCTTGCTAAAATCATAACCTCGGAACTGTTCCGGAGAGTAATTTCCATTGCCATCCGGTTTTATGTCTCCAGCCTTGACACCTTTTAATGAGCGAATCAGATATATTTTGAATCCGGCTCCCTTTAGAAGATCTGCTTCTGTCTGTTCGCCGTCGGAGCCGACTTTGATTAACTGGAAAGGCTGCTTTTTCACGGTCTCATTTACGGTTACCTCTCTGTGGACAATTTTTACATCCTGTCCCTCATAAGCTGCTTCTACCGGATACTCTGTAGGATCAAGCAAATATCCTTCCGATGCGACAAGTTCGCGGATACAATACTTGCCTAAATATAAATCTGTGAAATCAAGTTCTCCATTCTCATTAATTTTCTCTTTTGAAACGAGCTCCCCCTTTTTATGTACTGTTCCGGATTTTTTGTTTGGATGCTGAATATCCTCTGCTGCGAATAAGCCGTACTCTGCACCAATTAAGGCTGCATCTCCCTGGCTTAGAAATTCGTGTGTTTCTTTATCTATCTTCCGTACATGAATCTTTGCACGGACTTCTTCATTTTGAAATCCATGTGAAAATACGTATTCATATGTCTGGTCATTTTTGTATGTATATGTAAACTCATATGTTTCGTCCGACATATAATACTTTTCCGGCGCCTGTATTTCCCTAATATAATAGGTATAGTTAATCGGGATATCAGCAGTAAATTCTGCGATCCCATCTCGGTTACTGGTACTGCTCTGAATCAGTGTATCCTTATCAAGAACGGTTCGTCCGTTGATCTTGATGGTTTCCTTGTTATATAGTCCGAACTTTGCACCTTCAAGCGTTGTGTCGTCATTCTGTGAATGTTTTACAGATGTTACTTTTATTTTCGGCCGCTTGTTATTATATTCGCTTTCATCTAAGGCAAGAGAGGCAGTCTGACCGGCATATGTGAGGGAAACAGTCTTTGTTGTCTCCTGTTCGTTTTTTCCGATTACCAAATCCGCAGGCGCCTTTGTCTCAACAATGCGGTATTTCCCCAGATACAATTCCTCAGAAACTGCACAGCCGTCTTCGCCGGTAGTCAGGTTCGCAATCAGAGTATCCCTTTTATGGATTACTGTTTTCTTATCCTGGCTTATAATATCTTCAGCAGCATAGATAGAATAATCGGCGCCAGGAAATGAAGCGTCTTCATATATGAAGTTTACCGGATCACTGCCGTTGACTGATGCAAGTTTTTCTCCGGATTTATGAATCTTAATCTTCCCTTTCTGCTCTTTGTTCCCTGCCTTTACGTCCGTATTCCCTCCTGCTACCAGCTTTACATTATGGACCTCCGTACTGAGGCAGTACCCGGCAGGGGCGGTTATTTCTTTCAAATAAACGGTTTCCTGAGTTTTGGTAAACTCTGTAGAGGAACTCCCCTTTTCGTCTGTAGGCGGCATGTTTACAATCAGGCTTGTGCAGGCCTCATCTTTATACACTCCAAATACCGCGCCTGAAAGGCTGACATTGGTGTCTCTGTCTTTCTTTATCAGTGTGATTCTGGCAATATCCAGCCACTTCACTTTGAACCGGACAGAGTTTGCCTTTTCTTCTATGAAATCTCCGTATCCGATATCCTGAATGGTACTTCCAGTACTAAGCACCAGTGTTTTCCATTGTGAACCAATCTGTCCTGTCAACTTTCCGCTGTCCCATTCACCGGTTGCGGTCTTAGGTGCAGTGAAATAAAAACTCCCTCCGCCGTATATTTTTATAGTTCCTCCGGTCTGGCTCTTACCGTCTGAAGCATTATGATATGTCACGTTTGACGGAAGATCCAGAGTAACATAATTGCGGTGATCCCCATTTAACTGAAAAGTTTTTGTCTTTTGTGAATCTCCGTCAAGATCTGCTTTTTCATAATCAGAATTCAGGCTGATGGCAGCTACCGGCGGGTTTTCCTGTCCAAACAGGTAGTTGGTATAACCCAGGACACCGGTTTCCTCCAGAGATCCTGCTGTACAGCCATGAAAACCCGCATCCCCTATATATGCATAACTCGCCGCAATATGTGTAAATATATACCTGGTATCTGCATCCAGCTGCGGCATATACTGCTCTGTCAGATCTCCCGGCCCGCCATATCCATAATATAAGACTTTCTGCAGATTAGCATTTGTGTTCAGAACCTCTGCAACATAGTCTGCATCCGGCGGAGAGGCTTTCGGAGATTCCAGGCAGTATGCTATTTTCCCATTTACATAAAAATAATTCGTTTCGTAATTTCCAATGTTAGAGGGATAACGCAAAGTCTTCCCCTTCACCAGAGAGACATTTGAGCTTCTCTGGGCCGCCATTCTCGCGGGCACAACAGATAGAAACAGGCTGTCCTCCACATCTTCTACGACAACCAGTTCCTGTTCGTTTTCCCCGCCAGATGTATCTAAATTATCAGCGGAATCGTCTAAATCTGGCTTTCCCGGTTCTCCTGTTAGATTCATATCCGCCTTATCAGGCGCGACTGACGGATCTGCGTCTTCCGACTCGTCCCCAGAATCAGTTCCTGTTTTTGTATGCCCGTTTTTTGAAGGGCTTTCCGGCTCCCTGCTTTTTACAGTAATCATCCGGCTGATCTGATATGCCAGGTTTTCGTCCCTGACAGGATATACTTCGTAGACAGCCTGATACTTTCCCGGTACATCATTGGCAAAGTTGGTTAATTTTTCATCAACGGCATTTTTAAATATAATTTTCACCTTTTCTTCTGCAAAAGACAGTTTGGTAAAATCATGTTCGATATCGAAGTCTGTCTGCGCTTTTATGGATATATCTTGGGCAATAACAAACTCGTCTTCTGTTAAGCGTTCCTTCATTTCAGATAAAAAAGGCAGATTGGATGCACCCTCATTATATAAAATAAAGTTATCTTCCTGAACCGGTGCCTTATCCTCTGCTGATTCCACTGTCTGGATTTCCGGCTTTGCAGATTCTGCTGCAAACGCCGTCATACTTGAATGAAGTATTGTTGTGCAGCAGATTAAGAATGCCAGGGTTCCTGACATAATTCTTTGTTTTCTAATCATCGTTTTCCTCCTGATATAATAATGAAAAGGCAGGGAATATCCCTGCCCGGCCAGCCCTGCGGCTAAATAAATTTTTAAGTGCGGGAAATCTGCCTTTTTGTTTCTCTCCTCCTTTCTCCTGCAAGCCCCAAAAAAGCCAAAGGCAGACTGCTTCTTGATACCTGTTTCCAGGAATTGTACAAAAAGCCTTCCGCACTTTGGCTCGCTAAAAAAATATATCCTTATTATATAGAAAGAAACACGCTCTTTCAAATCCACAAAACGCCATATACTGCCAAATACATATTACTGCTGTCCTTCGAGGAAAACATATCTGATATTAAGACAACTTATCTGTTCCCCTGCCTTTCTCTTTTATTCTGTTGCCCATTCCATGTTTTGCGACATCTTCTCCTTATTCTTTCATTGAGCATTCCGGAGGGCTCTGTTAAGCTATGGGTATACGATATTGGATTTCAAAAGGACTTCCGACAAAATAATATAATAAGGAGAGGAATACAGGTGAAAAAACAGAAAATCCTGATCATGCCCCTGCAGTAATGGACAGCATGCGGAACTACTATAAGATGTTCCAATATTTAAGCAAGACTGGTTTAGAAAAAAAGAAGATGTACTGGGAAAGATATTATATCATGAAATTTTTAGGATATTCTTATCATAGAAAAGAAAACGGTTTAACAGGAAAACCCCTGTTTCTAAAAGAGGCCCTGGATGGCTATCAGTTTGCTTATACCGAAAAGGATACATTAATGGCTCCTTATATGGCTGTCCGCTATCAGATCCGATGGGAATCAAAAGATGAATTTCCAATTGAATCCATGCTTTCGGAAATTATGAAGCACAGAATTCCGGAAATTCATGAAATATTACTGCTATCCTATAGTAAAAATAATATGATATTTTCCATACTTCCCTCGGAATATGGTTACTTATGTGATTTGGTAAATAATATTGCATGTTATTTTGCAGAGATAAATAAAAAAATTGCCGGTACATATTGACGAAGACATTTTGAGCAGTCAGAATGAAAAATGTGTGGCAGTGCCTTGATTAATGTAAGGTGGCAGTGAGAAAAAATAGCGGGGAAGAGCAAATGATGTTATATGTATACTTCATACTATAACATAAATGTAATACAAAAATCAGGATAACTGACCGTTTTGAGACATCTGGACAGCTCCTGATTTTTATATTTCTCCTACTATTTTAATTCATCGTAGACAAAACCGGCAATCAGTCCTTTTCTAATCGCTGAATCCTCTCTGCTCATACATATTTTATATGCCTCTTGATTGTCCATCCTATCTCTTTTCCATTCAAAATGACCCATTTCATACACAAAATACTCATCCTGACTCGTAGTAACCAGGAGCCTGCCACCATTTTTCAGCAGCATATAGAGATTCTGCATGATGAATTCCCGGTATGGATGGTAACACTGCTCATCAAAATATCTCAGTGAATATACCACTTCTATTTTGTCAGCATTCTCATCCCTGCAAAGCTTTAGAGCTGTTCCCTTTTTGGGCAAATCCTCAATAGACTCCGACATCCTCCTGAGAATATATAAGTGTTCCTTCGTCTCCTGATCCAAAATCTTATTATAGTTCGCTACTTCCCGAACAGTCTCAACCTCTTTCATAACGCGGATAATCCAAAAATCCTTTAAATCTTCTCCAGCCCAGTTCCATACATAAGGCTCTATTGTTTTCCAAAAGTCCATAATATCAAAGTAATGCTCATTGGGTTGTGCTGCCTTTTCATCTTTAAAAAAGAACTGAAGACATTCCTCTTCCTCTGCCTCCTTCCTCAGTACGCTTGAAAAAAAAGCATCAACAGATTCAATCGCATTTCTTACGCTGTTAAAATCCGTTTCTCCACCTAATTTACCAGTAAATCTTCCCGTCAAATCCATATTAATGTCTCCTGTACCTTTCATATCTGCGCCACAAATTGGTTGAAATTATATCAGATACCAATATACGATTCCAGCAGTTCCTGCTAATTACCATTATTTACCATATAAAAAGCAAAATTTTCTTTCCATCTATTTCTTTCCGGATATTTCTTTCGGCAAGTTGCAAAAAACACCTCAGACACAGGTAAATACGGCAATCCCCGCTATTTAGCTTAATTAAACATATCTATATTTTTACATCACGATTTCCTATCATTCCGCCAACTGCAAACATATATCTGTCTTTTTATATGGTATACCTTTATATGAATACTTTCAATAAAAAATATAAAATATCTCTTATTTTCGGAACCTCATGGATAGATTTTATTGTTTTACTGCTTAAATAGCCCTTGTAAAATTATTACTGCTTATTTGCCTGTCATCTGCAAATTAAATTCCATGAATAAAATGTATTCTGTGATAGAACTATAACTCATAGAATGATTAACTTTATAATTTTATTATAATATAGTTTTACAAAGGTTACAATGTACAGAAATACTTATATCAAAGGAGTACCCCCATCCATGGAGCTTAATTTTAAAGCCATAGGTAAGAGAATCAAAATAGCAAGACTTAAAACCGATCTGACTCAGGAAATTATGGCAGAAAAGATAGGAGTTACACCTCAGCATGTCAGCAATATTGAAACCGGTAATTCCAGCGTCAGCCTGACAACGCTTATTGCTATAGCAAATCTTCTAAAAGTGTCGGTCGATGAGTTGATATGTGATACGGTATTGAAAACTAAATATGTATTTAGCAAAGAAGCAAATGAAATCTTTAGAGATTGTAATGAATATGAGATACGCGTTTTGGTAGAAATACTGAAAGCGGCGAAATATTCCATGCGTGATGTGAAAATGTTTGAGGCCAGAATAAAAAATAATGAATAAAATCGAAACAAAGCCGGCAGTAGGGAACTCCCTGCCTGCCGGCTTTGCTTATACCTCATCTTCCCAAATTTATTTTTCCTTTTCAGGCAGCAACGGTTTCACCCAGATTTCCATATACGCCATATCTTCTGCATCCCGGAAATACTTTTCTACCGAAAATGGTTCTGTAGTGAGGTTGTGCCGAGGCAGCCATGTGCTGAATAGATATTTGTTTGCCTGGGTTTCGCATACTCCTGGACCGGTTTTCTGACCAGACGTTTAAACAGACGCTGATAATAAAATTGGGACAAGCCAACCATATCGGCAAGCTCCTCTGTAGAGATTTCTCCTGATAAATGTTCCTCGATATAATTCAATGACTGGTCTATAGTTTCCCATGCGTGCATTGCGGCACCTCCTTTATTTGATGCTCAAATCATACCACACTGTTTTTTATCAGGCTTTTCACCCTATGCCCTTTTTCATCACAGCTCCCATATACAATATTGCATGATGTCAGATATCAGTCCTGTTCTGCTCAAAGTTCCCGCAAATCTATGCGGTTATTCTTTCGATACATCAGACATGTTATCCCCAGAAGCAGCACACACAGAACAGCCCGATATCCCCCGGAATATCCTTCCGGAACCAGACAGGCGCCCGCGCCGCCAAGGATTGCAAGGACAGCCCCGCCCATGCCGCCAAGTACGGCTGAAGCGCTCTGTTTGACCACGCTTACCTCATTCTCCCAATCCAGAACCGGGAAATGCAGATTAACGGTAATCCCGTATACACAGGCAAACAGCAGGATCACCGCCGGAATCACCATCATCCAGAAGCTATCCTGTAATCCCGGCTTTAATGCAAGGATCAGGAAAACCTCCGACACAAGGTAAAAAGGCAGAATCAGGATCAGATTCATCAAAAGCTTTGCGTCCAGGACTGTCCGTGCCGGCAGCGGCAGGCTTTTGGCAAGCCACCACTCCTTCCCTTCCATGGAAACAGATGTGGCTGCAGTTGTCATCATACAAAAAGTGCCTGCCAGCAGAAACGGTGCGATTACTGCCAGATCAACCGGAACCGGCAGGAGCTCTTTCACCCTCGCCGGGCCTGTAAAAAGAAGCGCCCCCGATATGACACAGCCCATAAGCGGTCCGATGATCGTATTGGATACATAAATACTCGATGAGAAATACCGTCGGAATTCCTTCCTGCACAGGGAAACCAACGCCGAGTCTGCTTTCAAATCTCCCATCTGATAATCATGCCTTGCCGCCGTTGTATACAGATTCCGGCAGATGGACTGAAAACAGGCGGATACGGCCGCCGCCGCCGCGGCAAATACAGACAGAAATAAACCTGTATACATCAAGCACCGGCTGATTTCCCCATCTACAATCGCCGTCCCAAGCAGCACAGCCGGAGGATAGAATCTCTCAAGCATAGCCGAAATCATTCCGGACAGTTCCTCCATAATCTCCAGACTTTCCATCCCTTCCACTGATGTAAGACGCGAAGAACCATACATAATGGCAAAAACAAATACTATCGTAAGCGTTGACGCTACCAGGCTTTTATGCCGCATCCTGGAAGAAATTCCCGTAACCAGAGCCCCAATAAGGATCGCCCCTGTCATTGGCAGTAACGGCACTGACCATATCCCAAGAAACGCACACAGATAGAATGACACATCCGGCCTCATCTGCCATGCATACACTGCAATCCCCGGAAGCAGTACCAGGGCAGCCATCAGCAGATTTTCCGTATACATGCGCAAAAACCGTCCAAGCACTACTGCGCCTTTCCTTACAGGCAGGGATACTACCATATCATATCCCTGTCTCCGGAAAATGATGCTTCCCGCCTTTAAGATTCCAAATACAAAAATGAGCATGCTGGATATGGCGATGACATAAGCCGGAACATCTTCTCCTGCTCCAATCTCCACCAGTCCCCAGGAAAGGCCGCCCACATAAAATAGCAGCATAATAATCAGGAGTATCCAGAGGACAGAAAGCATTACGGCCCTCTTCTTTTTACGCTTATCTTTCGTGAACCGTAAAATATTTATGCCAAGGAGATTACATAGCTCCAGCCTGGCCATAATCCTAATCTGCGCCAGCATTATTTACCACCTCCATAAAAATGGACTCCAGCGTATTGCCCTGCTTTACAACCTCCTCCATGGTGCCTTCGGCAATCAGGCGTCCCTCCTTGATCATCGCTACCTTGTTACAAAGCTTCTCAGCCACCTCCAGCACGTGGGTGGAAAAGAATATGGCGCCCCCGCCGGCGCAAAGTTTCCTCATCCTCTCTTTCAGAATAACGGAAGCTTTCGGGTCAAGCCCCACAAAAGGCTCGTCCAAAACCAACAGCCTTGGTTCATGCAGCAGCGCAGATATAATAGCAAGCTTCTGTTTCATACCATGGGAATAAGAAGAAATCAGATCCCCAAAGGATTCCGTTATTTCAAATTCATCCCCGTACCTTTGGATCCGTTCCTTCCTCTCTCCTGCCGGAACCTTGAAAATATCGGCAATAAAGTTCAGATACTGGATGCCTGTCAGATACTCATACAGATCCGGATTATCCGGAATATATGCCGTCATCTGTTTGCACACAAGCGGGTCATCATGAAGGCTGATTCCTCCGATCCGAATCTCTCCCGCATCATATCCATGGATCCCGGCAATGCATTTCAGCGTTGTTGTCTTCCCGGCTCCATTATGCCCGATGAATGCGCAGATATCACCCGGCATCACATGAAGGCTCAGATCCGTGACGCCCTTGCTGCCGCCCTTATAGTGTTTCGTCAAATGATTGATAATAAGCATTGTTTTCCTCCTGTTTTACGAGAGCAGTCTCTGTAGCTGCTTCGCATCTGCCAATCTTCTATGTGTCAGTTTTTGCAAAATGCTGCAGTATTTTCTGGAAATCAGCATTCTCTTTCAGAGCCTCAAAAGCTGGGTGGCTGAATGCTTCCTGCAGATTCTGAAAAACGAATTTCCTGCTTCTTGGAGCCATTTCTCCCAATGGAAGGGCTTCAATCCATGCGTCTAAACGGTCAAAATATTCATCTCCGTGGAGTACAACCTTCTCTGCCCGTAAGAGCCCGTCAACACATTTCTCAAAAAGGAAGAGGGCCTTCAGCGCTTCTTCCTCCTCCCCGACCGCTGCATACATGACTGCCGCCTGATAATGGAACTGTGCAGCAAGATTGGGATGGAGCTTCTCCAGCAGGTAGGCTTCCATTACATTTCTGATCCTGCATACTGTCTTTTTGCACCGCTCTATGTCATCTTGATATAAAGCCAGGGATATCGCGGCATCACTGACCAGGTTCAGAATATCCAGCCATTCCCTTGCCTGGATATAACCTCTTGCCTTCTCATGTTCCCCCGCCATCTGATATGCCTGGACCAGTATGGCTCCGTCCTGCCCTGCAAGACGGGCGGGGTCAGAAGAAGGCTCCAGCATAGTTATCGTTTCAGCCGCTTTCCCAAGCCATAAGCTGATGCCAGCCTTCAAAACCAAAGCATCACTGCATATGCTTACATCGCTGCAGCTTTCCAGAATATGGTCGCACCATGAAGCCGCCTCCTCCAAAAGCTGTTTTTGTTCCTCTTCTGACTCTGCCAGCATGTAATGATTCAGGTACAATACAGTAAGCTGCATCAAAAAGGCATGGCAGGAATAGTACCTGTGGGCCAGAGTGCGGGTCTTTTCAATGGCCTCATGAAAAGGAAGCCTGGCAAAATCCTTTACAAGCTCCGCATAGAAGTAGCGGATCTGCTCTTTGGAGAGCTTTGCTTTGTACCCGATCAGCTCGTCTATCGTTGTGCCAAAATAGGCAGAAAGTTCGAGCAGAAGCATAAGATCCGGTGTGCTTTGGGCATTTTCCCACTTGGATACTGCCGCCTTACTTACTCCGAGGAAGTCTGCAAGCTCCTCCTGGGTAATCCTCCGCTCGCGCCTTAGCCGGATAATATTGTCCGATAAATTTAGTCTGTCCATACTGTTATTGTTCTCCTTATCCTCTATTGTATTACCTCTTTTCTTCATTATAATAAAAAGGGGATTCCCTATCAATCGAACTGTATTCCACTTTTTCGCAAAAAAGTCAACCGGGGAGAAACTTCTTCTTATTACTAAAAACACTGGAGTAATTATTTTATGTTTGATGTGATGACAGAAATAAATTCACTAACAAAGATTGAATGAAGCAACTTTTTCATCTAGTATCCAACTAAAAGTAAATATATTTTGACAAAAAACAGAAGTGGAATTGTTGCACATTCATCCACTGATAAAGTACCTAATTCCACCTCTGAGTTTTTCATATATTGCAGTCTTGCATGCATATTGACTTTACCTCAAAAGCCTTTAGAGCAGAACTTACAATCCATCTCGCCTGACTTCACTCCCCGTATTCATCATCTGTTGAAAAATTCTCAATAAATCTACCAAAGTTGGTGCTTCCTTCTATCGTATTATCAGATGGCAGCTTTTCCTTTAAGGTTTAATAAGGATTGGATTAGTTCCGGGTCGGGCAAGGCGTCTATCCAGTCCCTCTTTGTAAATCCTTGCTCACTCAAATCTCCAACCTCCTGTTAAACTCGTTTTAAAATCTGACTCACTCTTTCACTCCGCCGTCCATCGAAGCCGATCCTTCATCCGCAGCCTGCAACAATTTCTTTAAATGTTCCATCTGTTCCTCATTTACATTAGAACAAAATCCATCTGGAAGAGTTGTTCCAGAGAGAATACAGTTGTCAAACTTACTACCCTTAATGTTTGCTCCTGCCAGACTTGAAAACCTAAAATCCGCATTCTCAAAATTACAGTTTACCAGCATCGCATTTGAGAAATCTGTACTTGCAAGAATCGTATCCGAGAAATCACAGCTCAAAAACTTTGAATGATTAAACATCCCATACCGTAAATCTGCCTTTTTCATATCAAACAAATTAAAATTGGCATATCCTGCAACCGGAATACTGTAACAGGCTGCGTTTCCCATCATACCGGTAATCATGAACCGCACCATGGAAGAACATCTTCTCAAAAAAATAACCTAAAAACTGGTACTTTAATTCCTGCCGGATAAATTCTTCTTCCTCGTTAGATAACATCTTATACAAAGATCTGTAATAGATAAACTCAGATACCTTATCACTGACATCTGAATCAGCAAACAGACGGCTGAAAGCACAGATAAATGCTTCAATGACCGTACTACGCTTCTGCTCATCCCTCATGCATTCTTCATCAAAAGACTGATAAATGGTTTCAAGCTCATAAAATATCTTTTCACACAGGAAGAAATCTCTTATATTATTGTGATAAAATTCAGCAACGCCTCTTTTACCATCATTTTTCCAATAATTACAAAGCGCATAACACCGTCTTACAATCTGCCCTGTCTGTTTTGATTCCAGCTGCAGGCCGCGTATGATTTCCCCGATATCATCCTGTGTTACATACAGCTTCTTATTCCCGGTCGCATACATTTTATAAGCAATCTCAGCGCCAACCCGATACAAAACATCCTTATACCTGCTAATCATATGTGTATAGGAATCCCTTGAAAACAGCTTGTTATACTCCGTGTTGCTCAGCTCCACAGAAAATATCTGATGGTATAAGACCCATGGATTATCCCATGCCTCATCCGTAATCTTCCCTGCCGCAAGCATATATAGAGCCAACGGGGTATCACAGATTCCATCCGAAGAATCGTCCTCAATCCCAAGGATCCGATCAAGCCGCGGAAATTCTTCCCGGTCACACACCTTCCGGTATTTTTCAATCCATTCCTCCCGCTTTCCCGCATTGAAATGCTTTAACAATACATAGGCGATGCCGGTGCCGATTCCCTCCTCTTTCAGTTTTAATACATCTATAAATTTGGGCCTCGTTGTTATGATAATATGGCTTTCCGAGAATCCTGATTTCGCTCAAAATCTGCTCCGCAAAGTCCGTCATTCCGTCAATCATACATAATTCATCAAATCCATCCAGAAATAAGACCGATTTCCCTGCCTTTTCTGCAAACGCTTCATACGTCTCAAATCCCAGCTCTCCCAAAATGCCCTTAACCGGTGCTTCTATAAACTTTTTGCTCATAGTCAGATTCCTCAAACGGACACAAAACATTGCGCATCCGTCAAATATGCCGTTTTCGGATTCTTGCATGGCCTTCTCATTGCCGAAAGCAAGATGTGAAATCAAGCTGCTTTTTCCTACACCAGCATCACCTTCCATCACCATAACACGGTTTTTCCTATCCGCCGGAAACTCAGCCAGAAGCTTCTCAATATCTGGCCGACTTTCCCATAATCTCATGGAACTGCGGGGTGCAATATCATAATCCGGCCTGACATATGTATCCTTCAAAGTAATAGCCCTTTTGTCTTCTGCCTTATGCAGAAACAATACACTTCCGTAGCTTTTGACATAACCATAGTAATCCTGGTTACATTCTGACTTTTCTTTTCCCTCCAACATCCGGTATATATCATCACACACGATAGAGGCATGGAGACTTCGTAGTTCCGGATCATTCTTTACCAGCCTATCCATATGGCGGTAAATAAAATCCACTTCTTCCGGCGTAACGATACTGTCCGCCTTTTCACCATACTGGACAGGGGGAAATACATCCTTTCTTGGAAGGAAACCTTCCATCAACCACTGCGTATAAAACTCAATGTTTTTCTGCCATATAAATAGACTGCTATTACTGCATTGATACTCCTTTTCATATATCTCCTGTGCAGTCTCAATCACATTTGTAATCCTGTCCTGCAGGTTTTCTTTTGTAATATAGTCAAATATCCCCTGTATCCCATTTGTAACAAGACCAGTTACGATACTGCTGATATAACCATATATCTGTTCATTCATCTCTCGTTCCTCTTTTCAGGATGTTTTCTGCTGATTTGATATAAATGTTATCATGCAGGTATAGAAAAAGCAACTTTCATTGACATTAATCAAAAAAAGTGATAGTATAACTATCATAAAATCCAGACAGACAGGAGAGATTCTTTATGGGAGAATCTATGATTCGGAAACAGCAGATGGAGCGGCGCACGCAGCAGATACTTCACACTGCTCTAAAGCTGTTCTGTGAAAAAGGGATTGAAGACACATCGGTGGAGGAGATTGCGAAAGCCGCCGGTGTCGGACCAGCTACAATCTACCGTTATTTTGAAACCAAAGCCCAGCTTGCGATCTCGGCAGGGATTGCATACTGGCAGAAGGTTGCAGGGAAATATCTGGAGTCCCTGTCCCAAATCGCATATCAGAAACTAAGCGGACTCCAACAGATGGAATGTATTTTCCATATCTTTTCAGAGATTTTCCAGGAGGAACTTCTATTTCTGAAATTTCTCCAGGAGTTTGATATCTTTGTCCAAAGATATCACATTTCAAAAGAACGGCTGGGCGAATATGAAGAATACATTCTGAATCTGAAGCCTTATATGACAAATGCCCTGGAAAAGGGTCTCAGGGACGGAAGCCTGGCCTTTTCATATACAGCAGATGAAATATATTTTTCCGTGACACATACGCTGATAAGTCTGATGCAGAAGCTGTCCTTAAATGGGCACATCCTTTCATCTGACGAGCGGGTCGGCCTGGCATTGCAGGTAGAGATTGCGGGCAATCTGCTCCTTAAGGGCTTGGCAGCAAAAGAATGATAACATAGAGGGAACAAGGAGGATACATATGAAATCACTATCTACAGGTAAAATATGGCTTTTCGCAGCCGGACAGTTTGGATGGTCTTTACTGTCTGGTCTGATTTCTAATTGGCTGGTATACTTTTATCAGCCGGATGAGGTGTCTGTGGCACAGGGACAGCCGCTGTTTATTCCCCAGGGGTTGGTTATTCTCGGAATCTTTACGGTAATCGGGGGCATTACTGCCTTCGGACGGCTTTTTGACGCATTCACAGATCCGTTGATCGCATCGCTTTCAGACCGCTGTACCTCTGAAAATGGCCGGCGAATCCCATTTTTGAAATGGGCGGCCCTGCCTCTTTCTGTGTCTACCGTACTGATATTCTGGTCCCCGGTCAACAGGAACAGTTGGGCCAATGCCATTTTCCTGTTCGTAATGGTACTGGTATATTATCTGTCAATTACAGCTTACTGTACACCGTATAATGCCCTGATTCCGGAGTTGGGGCACAACCAGCAGGAACGCTTAAATATTTCCACTGTAATTTCTTTTACTTTTATTGCAGGAACCGCAGTCGCCTATCTGGCGCCGGTCATCTGGGGAGCCCTGATCCCGGTATTGGGCCGTATAGGTGCTATCCGCGCAACATTCACAGTTATGGCTGTCATCGCATTTTTCTGCATGCAGATACCGGTCTGGTCCATCCGCGAAAAAGAATATGTCAATACCGTCCCTTCACAGGATACTGCGTTTTCTTCTCTTGTTTCCACATTCCGCAACGGAGAATTCCGGAAATTCGTAGGCTCAGACATCCTGTACTGGATTGCCATTACCATGTTCCAGACAGGCCTTCCGTTTTTCGTCACCAGCCTGCTGAAGCTTCCGGAAACAATGACCACGCTCTATTTTGTAGGCATGACGGCATTGTCACTGATATTTTATATCCCAATCAATAAGCTGGCGCCGAAGCTTGGCAAGAAAAAACTGATAGTTGTGGCATTTGTAATCTTTTCGTTATCCTATCTTTATACCGGATTCCTTGGAAGGATCTCGTTTATTTCCGCCAATGCGCAGGGCCTGCTCCTTATGATTGCGGCTTCGTTGCCCATGGCGGTCTTTGGAATCCTTCCGCAGGCAGTAGTCGCCGACATTGCCCAGAGCGATGCGAAGCGCAGCGGCAGCAACCGGGAAGGCATGTTCTATGCCGCAAGGACTTTTGCCTTTAAGCTGGGCCAGAGCCTCTCTATGCTCCTGTTTACAGCGGTTTCTACAATTGGGAATGCATCGGGGACTGGATACCGTATTGCAGCATTTTCAGCCGCATGCTTCTGCTTTTTAGGTGGAATTGTATTCCTGTTTTATGATGAAAACAAAATCAACCAGGATATACGGTAACTGTGCAAATGGTTACAAAGGAGATTCATAAAATGGATAAAAGAACAATTCATAATCTGATCATACCGGCAGAAAAATATGCGGAAAGGATGGAGTCGATGGTTCTGCCCTATCTTGCAGAGAGGAAAACTGAAAATTACTGTGAGCGGGAAAAGGGAAAAAAGATTTTTTACCTGCGCTGCCTTGCAGACCATCCGCAGGGGATTGTCATCCTGTCCCACGGCTATACGGAGACAACCGATAAGCATCTGGAAAATATCTATTACTTTCTCCGCGGCGGGTATCATGTCTTCATGCCGGAACACTGCGGACACGGCCGCAGCTACAGATTATGCAGTAATACTGAAGATTTTTCTCTGGTACATATTGATGACTATAAAAGATATGTAGAGGACCTGCTCTTCGTAAGCCGCATTGCGGCACAGGAATTTCCCGGCCTTCCCATATGCCTGTACGGCCACTCTATGGGCGGCGGAATCGCCGCATGTGCAGCCGCGCAGGATCCCCGGCTCTATTCCAGGCTTATCCTCTCTTCACCAATGATACGCCCAAACACTGCTCCGACCCCCTGGCCATTGGCATGCCTCGTTGCAAAGGTGTTCTGTATGGCCGGCAGGGAAGAACGCTATCTGCCGGGAAACCACCCTTATGATGGAACGGAGCAATATGCCGACAGTGCGTCCGCTTCTCAATGCAGATTCCTGTATTATCAGGAAAAACGCAGCAAGGAGCCGTTATTTCAGATGAACGCAGCCTCCTATGGGTGGCTTTGGCAGGCGCACCGGTTAAACCGTAATCTTCAAAAGAAAGCATGGCGTCGGATTTCCTGCCCCACAAGGATTTTTCAGGCAGAAAACGAGACCTATGTTTCTAAAAAGGAACAGGAACGGTTTGTGAAAAAATTATGCAGAAGGAAACGTATAGATGCAAAGCTTATCCGGGTAAAGGGGAGTAAGCACGAAATCTTCAATTCCGATCCGAAAACCTTAGAAGCGTATTGGGATAAAATTTTATCATATTTCAAAGCATAACAAGCCGCCCCCATTTATGCGGAAGTTTTAGAACGGACAGTAAACCACCTACTGTCCGCTCCCCCAATATGCATCCAGCGCGTTCCTGTCTTTACTGACTACATACCCGCTGCCGCCGATTTCTTTTACATTCTCCACCATACTCACGATCAGCAGTGAATCCTCCGCGTCCTTTTCTGCGGTAAATACGGCGAACCAGCCGATCTCTGTCCCTTCGGTGTCCTCCACAGATGCCTTGATTTCTGCTGTCCCGGTTTTTCCGGCCAGCACGATGTCCTCACGATGTGCCGCATAGCCGGTTCCTTCCGGGTTGTTCACCACCTTTTTCATGCCTTCCAGAACCTGCGCTGCAGTTTCCACCGAAAAAATCTGCGGAAGCCAGATTTCAGCACCGGTATTGCTGCCCGCGTCCATGTCAGCTTCATCTTCATATACCAGCCGCGGCTTCAATGCATTTCCCCCATTACAGAATGCTGTATACAAGCCGGCCATATGCAGTGGGTTGACCAGGATCTGCCCCTGGCCATAGCCGCTGTCCGCAAGCTGAATCTCCGATTCGATATGCTCCGTATTGGAATACTGTGATGGGGGCATCACGATCTCGAAGGGAATCTGCTCCCCAAACCCCATGATGTTCAGCTCTCGTTCCAATACATCTGCACCAATCCCCAGCGCCGCTTTTGCAAAGTAAATATTATCCGAATAGATCAGAGCATTTTCCATGGTCACAGGCTCATACGCATGAAGCGTCGTTATATAATAGTCTCCCCAGGTAGCGTCCTTCTGCCAGCTCAGCCCCTCATTTCCAAAGTCCTCCTGCCAATCGACCGCACCTGTTTTCAAACCGATGGACGCAATGACCGGCTTTAACGTAGACCCGGGACACCAGATCTGCCGGAAACGGTTCAGCAACGGTTTTCGTTCATCCTCATTGAGGGCATTCCACCGGGCATCAGACAGGCCCAGGATAAATTCATTGCTGTCAAAGGAGGGTGTACTGACCAGTGCCAGTACCTCTCCCGAGCAGGGATCCATCGCAACGGAGCAGCCTGGATCTTCCTGGAACTGCTGATACAAAGCTTCCTGGAGCTGCGTGTCGATGGTCAGCCGGACGTCCTGCCCGTTTTTCACCGGGAGATTGGCCAGTACAGATTTTTTGCTGCCATCCTCCCTTTCTATATAAATGCTGCATCCGTCCTGCCCCTTCAATTCCTTTTCAAACAGTGCTTCCAGGCCGCTTTTGCCGATCACGCTGTTTTCGTTGTAACCCTCCCCCGCATGCTCCTCCAGATCCTCGGCGGTCACATTTCTTACATAGCCGGTCAGATGCCCGGCTGCAGCACCGAATGGATATGTCCGCACCTCCACGTCGCTGATCATGACACCCGGGATGGCAAGCAGTACATCTTGCCGTGCTTTCTCCGCAAGCACATCTTCCTTCGGATCCAGCGCCATCAGATCAAGCTCACTGACCTTCGGAACCGTTTTGAGCGGAACGAAGGAATCCTCCGTCACCCAGGCTGCGTCCAGACAGTTCCGGATTGTTTCCGGATCCATGTCCAACAGCCTGGATAACTGATGTAAGGCATTTTCCCGATCCTCCAGCCTTCCAGGTACGAGTCCCACTGATGAGGCGGTTCCAGGCCCGGCAAGCATCCGTTCATTCCGATCCAATATTTTCCCCCGCTCTGCCGGGCTTGATTCGATACGCACCTTGTCTTCGGAAGCCAGTTCCGGGAAGATCAGGCCGTCATGCCAAATGATTTTATATCCATCCTCCGTATCTGTAAATTGCATTTCGTTTTCAAACCGGAGATTACCGGCAAAGGTGTCAAAGGACATCTGGTAAGCTACGCTATCCTGTTCCCTGCTATTATTTCTGTCATTTTCCAGAACCTCGACCCGGACATTTTCAATCTCTATTCCCTCATAAATGGCAGAATTCCGTTTTATAAAAGCTTCCTTGTCCGTATATGCGGAATGGGCCGGATCCGTCATCCGGTACATTTCCTCATAATTATGCTGCCCAATCTGTTCCATATATCTGACAAGAAGCTCTTCCGGCGTCTCCCGGCCGCTGCCCCTCATGAAATAAACAATCCCGCAGACTGCTGCAAATGCTGCGGTTACAGACAGGACAGCCGCAGCGATGTGGATACGCTTTTTATTCCTTTTGTAAGGCTGCCTCCTTTTCCTTTCCATATCTGCCTCCATCCTCCTGAAAATATTCCACCTGTACGGTTGGATGTTCCATTGCGTCTGTAGATACAATACCTTTTATTTCATATATCTTACACCTGTAGTATTTATGTGTCAAGAAAATCAGAACTCATTATTTGTTCAACCAACGCCAACAACGCTTTTGATGTAGTCCGGGGAATCCGGCGTGATTTTCAGTTTCTTCCGCAGATTGCTTACATGGTTATTGACTGTCTTACAAAAGTAACTTCTTTCCTTTTGAATAGAGCGAATTCCAATCCATCCCTATTTTCCTCCTTAGCTTTTATTTTTCAGCGACAGGGGCTTAACCCAAATTTCCATGTAGGCCATATCCTCCGCATCTCTGTAATACTTCTCTGCAGAGAAGGGCTCTGTGGCCAGACTGTGGTGCTGCAACCATGTACCAAAAAGGTACTTGCTGGCCTGATCCAAAGCTACCGTCACCAAATTCTCAAAATTTTCTGCTTCGACTCTGCAAACGATGTATTCTCCTGCCAAGAGTTCTCTCTTAACAAAACCATCTTGCAGCCGGTCCGGAATATTTTGGACAAGGCCGCCTGCAAAATAAGTGAAAAGGTTTTGTGCAGTACCTTCCGCATGGGACATTCCCATTTCAACAGTAGTATTTAGATTGGCTGCGATTGAAATTCTGTTTCTTCAAAACAGAAGATAGCTACTCTCGCCAGCGCTTCTGTCATAAGTCGGTTGCCTTGATAGGCAGTAGAAAGGCGAAATGCTACTTTTGCCATGCGGCCATTTTCAATGAGATACACCCACATATCCCCGATGACTTAGGCTTATTCTGCGCATAATCCTGTAATTTCATAAGCCACCTCTTAAAATTTGAATACCTGTCCCCAATCAAAATAGCCGGACGCTTCTGTACTTTTCGGCCATTCGCTGCACCATACGGGAACACCAGGCGTTTCAACCCTGTCAAAACTCGGAGTGTACGGCTTGATGTCAAGTACGGGCGTATTGTCATTTGCGTCAATGAATGTAACACGAATCATGCCGTTGCTAAAATCAATGTTAATAATTTCGGACGCCGTTAATGCAATAGGGTTCGGACGCGCAGGAGACCGTGTTGCAAATACACCCATGACTTCGGGTGCGCCTTTATAGGGCTGTTCTGTCTGTAATTCATTCCGGTCTGCGTCGTTGTCGCAATCGCTGAACCACCAAAGGACATCGATGTGGCTGAAGCCCTCTAAGGCTTGCAGTCCGGGAATGTACTCCGGCTCTAACTGAATAAATGTTCCATTTTCATCATTTTTTACTTCGCCAATGGCTTTTAATTGATAGGTCATATTTTTCCTCCTTGCTTTTGTTGGTAAAACCAGTATAAGACCTCACATCATGTGAGATGCAATAGGGAAAAATAAAAAATGCCCTACATTTTTAGCAGGACATTTCAAAGTCTATACAATCATGCGTGTTCCAGCGGAATCTGAAGCTCAATCAAATATTTTTCAGAGTTATTCTCATTCCACGGACCTCTATGCACGATTTGGCGCATCGGGTTAGACATTTTGTATTCGCTGTTTGTCTGCAACCATTCGGCAAAGGTAAGGTAGGCACCTTTTATATTTGCAAAATCGCCATAAACCATTGTGCAAGCCATATACGGGACTGGTTCTGTCATGTGGAAACAAAACGGCTCTTTTGTCTTTCCCATTTTCTTTACCGGGGCGCATAGCTCAATATCAACATCTGTCTCTCGAAATTCTGTATCGTAATAAATGGAAAATGTATTGCCCGTTATTTCTATTTTTTGCGCACCTGTAAAAGTAGAAAGTTCTTTCCATAAGTCGCCCTCGGAATAGTAGTTTGGTACAACTTTCCGCAAGGATAGCACCTGATACGCGGGGATCGACTTAACGGAGATGTTATAGTGCAGTTCTCCTTTACCACCCTGTATTTCACTTTTTGCAAGTTCGATCTTCCGCAGTTTTTCTCGTTCGGTCTGTATTGCATTTTCTATCTCTATGCGCTTTTTGTCAAGTTGTGCAAGAAGTGATTGCTCGTCCATCGTCAGGGCAAGCGCAATTTCCGAAACATTTAGTCCACTATCCCGCAAATACAGAATCTTATTTAGACGCGGTATTTGCTTTACTGAATACAGTCGGTGTCCCGTCCACTTGTCAACCTCTGCCGGTGTCAGAAGTCCTACCTCGTCATAGTAGCGAAGCATACGAATAGATACCTGCACCAGCTTTGAAAATTCACCTATTCTAAACATTTTATCACCACCTATCTATCATTATATCCATAGTTTTTGATACTTCAAACAGAAATTCGCATTAAGTAATATAGATTTATTTTGGCTAACTGATAGTGATGTGGCGCTTTTTCAAATACATTATCTCTTTTTCTTGTGTAGCTTTAAATCAATATTTTTCGTTGCCGCTGCATCCTGTAGTAATCCAGCAACAAAAGCGCTTTTTTCTTTGAGCGTCAGTGTTTCCATATCAGGTTGACGGTCGATTTCTTTAAGTACCGTTTGCAGTTCTTGCAACTCCAGCAGGTTGACGGCTACGCAAAAGAGTGTCTTTTTGCGGCCATCATTATAATTGGATAATAAAACCTCCAGAATGTTGGCCTTCTCCGCCTGCTCTGCATTATAAGCGTCTATTCCAAGGCATTTGGCCTTTTCCATATCGGATTTTCGATTTCGATGTGTTATAAAGGAATCAAAATCGTCAATATGATCGTATTTTTCGCAAGGGTATTCGCTGCATTGGAAACAGTATTGGACACTGTCGTGCTCCATGCTGCACCTTGCGATTTTACAAGACTGGTTCCCCTCACCGCCGCCGCAGCCAGGACAATATTGATTCAAAAACATGGGGCAAAGCCCACAATTCAAACCGCAGAGGGAAAATAATTTGTTTTGCCGGTTAAATCCTTTCATGGAGCCTCCTTAAGCAGCCTACCTGCAAACGGTTAGGATAAGCTTTAATAATACTTGACCTAACACAGTAGGAAATTTGAAAATTTAAAACTCATATCTTGTACCATGCGAGAGCAACAGGCCATCTGTCAATTCCACACGCAGAATGATGGTGTTTTCATCGTTAAAATCAGTATGACCGTTATCAATCCATTCAGCAAAGACTTTTTTCAGCTTTTCAGCAATTACACCATTCTCTTTTTTCCCGAAATAACCCAGACAGACGCCGTTCCCGTGTGCTGTAAACCACTCGCCGGCGATTGCAACAACAGGGTTATCTTTTATATGCTTCATTTTATTTGAGAGTGCATGGGTAATGACATAAAATGCTCCATTTTCGTAATAGGCATTGACGTATCGCACATAAGGCGTTGCATTTTCCGTTGTTGCTAATGATATAATCGTATCTTTCCCGAAACGCTCAATCATGACCTGTTCTGCTTCTTGACTAAATTCTTTCATTGAATTATTCTCCCTTCATTAGCCTTTTGTAAGATTCCGCTTTTTGCATTTCTCCTTTTAAGCCCGAATTTGTTTTTTATTGTGTTTCTCTCTGATAAACTGCACTGTTAATCTGCCAAAATCTTTACCATTTTGTACTCATCTCTATAGCTACCATCATCATATTTAAGAGCACGTAAATTTTTCCCTATTTCTCTGAACCCAAATCGCTCATATAAATTCTTTGCGCGGGTATTTCCTTCAACCACTTCCAGTTCAACTTGTTCATATCCCATATTTTTTGCTAGGTAAAAAGCATAATCCATCATTGCAGAACCAATACCAAGGTTCCAATAATCTTTCTTAAGCGCTATTGCAAAATCACATCTATGATAAACACGCCTTAAACTGCCAATAGATTCAATTCCACAATTTCCTGCAATAATACCTTCCACTTGCGCCACCATCATTATTTCACGTGGAGTATTTCTTTTATTTTCTAAAAGCTGTTCCTCTGCTTCAACGGTATAAGTAACCTCATCCCCATTTCTAAGAAGAAATGGAGTCTCCGAAGATACCATTTGAAGATATTCTATCATACTTTCTGCATCTCTTATCTCGACAGAGCGAAGTGTGCAAATGCGGCCGTCTTTTAAATTTATTTCCCTCTCTTCAAATATCATTTTGTCCTCCTCCGTAATTTCCAAGAAACATTAATGAATATAATTTGTCTCTCCATTATTATAATAAAATAGATGCCCAAAGGGTAATTAAAGCATCGTATAATCAATCCATGTCCGATTATCAAAGATAAAATAGAGCAATTTTTAATCTACAGAAGCAAAAATACTCCGATACATGCTGTCTTCACAAAATTCCGATTTAAAAGATACTAATGTTTGCATTAACTGACTTCGTAAACTAAGTAAAGTATCAACTGCAAATTCCAGACAACTGGAATTTATCTATTCATCAATTCAAGAGTTTTTTCAAATGAAATACATTCTGCGTATCTTCCATTCCACATAAACTCATTATAATATCTATAAGAATTTTCCGCTGTCATATATGCATTATCAAGCGTACTGTTTGTATTTGCTGGAACAATCATTTTAAGTCCATGCTCAAAACCACATTTCACTGTTGCATCTATGCAGTAATCTGTTTGCAGCCCTACAATAATAATTGTATCTTCGTCTTTTTCATGTAGGTAATCCAACAACCCTGTATCTCTAAAAGCACTGTTTACATTTTTATCAAAAACTCGCTCATTTGGCATTGGCTGAAATTCTTCGTATATTTCATAGCCTAATGCGCCTTTAGTTAATTTCTGCCCAACACCATCATCATGTCTAACATAAATAACTTCTATATCGTTATTGCGTGCTTCTTTGATTAGTGCTTTAATACGATATACAAAAGTTTGAAATTTATATAAGTCATTATTCATAATTAAATTTTGAGTATCAGCAACTAGCAATATCATTCTATTACCTCCACAACTTCTTATTTATCTCTTCGTAATAATTCATAATAGTGCTACATATTGATTATTTCTCTATTGAAACAAATGGTGGAAAACTATCAGAACTATTCACACGTTGCATTGTATTTATGTCATAGTCAAAGCTTTTTCCATTATATTCATAATGTAATTTTCCATCTTCACAGTAAAAACGATGTTCTGATTGAAATGCCACAGGCTTAGATTGTCCGTCTTGTATTGGCTGATCACGATACAAAACCTGATCTTCTGAAAATTTTAATACATTGTTTTCGAGACAGATGTCATATATGCCACTAACCACTGCCTCTGCTGCTACATTTCTTCCAGAAGCTGAAATCATTCTAAAACAACCTGTCATTGTATCTGTACTTTTACGCTTAGCTAATTCAAAACGAAATAATGATACAGCACTAAAATCTTTTCGCAGTTCTTCTCGTTGTCCATCAGCTCCCATAAGCCATATCTTTTCATTTGCAACTATAAACATATCTAATTGAAATCCGCTTTGTGAGTATTTTAGATTAGAAAAAGAAATCTGATCCGAGTATACACCCTCTAACGCACCATCTTCTAGTTTGTAAACCAATTCCTTTGTAAACAGCGTTCTTCCATTTACATTTTCTTCGATAAAATCTATAATTTTTTTCATCCTCAAGTCCCTCTTAACCAATTATTTTCTATTTGGCTTTCTTTTGATACATAATAACTTCATGAAATCATCAAACATTGAAGTATCTACCGGCTCAAACATGACCCATTTTCCATCATGATAAGTTTGAGCTTCGTCATATATTTCTTGAACTTCTTTTGAGTAATTTCCCCTATCCGCTTCAAATTTTAATCGTTCGTCTTTCCCTAAGATAATCATAAAACCCACACAGTTTTCTCTTGCAAATAACGCGCATAACGTTTTACCGCATCGACGATATTTATATTCATATTTCCATGCTTTGCCGCCTTTATTCCACAAACAATCCATGTCATATTGTTCATCAATGAAAGCACATAACTTCTTCCATACGTTATATAAAGATTTCCCGTAATCCTGAAACACCTCTAATCCAAACAGATCCTCATAAAACTTTCTTGCAGCGTTAATATCTGCCACCGATAAAAGCATACATACATGTTTCATACAAATACTCCTTTCAAACTGTGGTTTCATATTTGGAAAATGAGAGCCGAAACGCCCTCATCCTTCCTTCACATTTTTCATAATAACTAAATCAACCAAACTGGCACATACCAGTTTTTTTCGTCCACAGGCAACAAATCGTTGGCCATGCAAATAACAAGAGATAAGCTACCAGGCCGGTATCTAAAAAGTGAAGGAGCGGCATTTTTACAATGCGTTTCAACGCGTTGTTGTGGTATGGCTGCACAAGAGCAATGATATGGGACGATACCAAAAAATTCCTCATAGACAACAGGCTTTGAGGTATGTGTGGCCACAATCGTCATAAAATTGTAAAACTGCATCTCATCGGCAACCTGTGCAAGATCACGGATATCTCTCTGCAGGTATGTATCCACATAGGAACGGTAATAGGTCTCCCAGTCCATATTTTCATTCGCATAAAGCTCCGACACTCTGCTGTTCAGAAATATTGCTATATTCTCACTGGAACAAGTTATGGAAACAGTCCAACTCTCCAAGAAATTCATCACCTAATCCAAACTATTCTGAAATAAACATGCAGATTCCGACCTCATATAGTTATTTTTCCAGCATCAGCAAGTAACTGTCCAGCCTTGCATTCACATAACCTGCAAACAGCTTTTCCATTGCACCAAGATTATGCTTTACGTGGTATTCATCAAATGCATTGTAATACGAAATCCGGTCTGCAAACTTAATGTCAATTGGCGGATATCCTGCTTTCATTAATTCCAAATTTACAAGCAGTCTTCCAATTCTGCCATTTCCGTCAGCTTATGTCAAGTATGGGACAAAGATTTTGAATATTTTTTATGAAACACTATGCTTTTTTCAAATGACCCATCAACATATAAAACTTAAAATGACAATAACTCTTAAACACAGATGGATTAACAGACATAACTCCTGCAAGCAAATCGGGATATAGGTATTGCTGATTATCCAAATATAAAAGTAGCTTATATTTTTCTATATTAATAGTATCTTCCTCATAGCATGTATAATATTGAAACTCGGAATAAAACCTTAACTTTTCTTCATCACTTATTTGATTAAATATATTTATAAAATTTACTTTTACATATTTCTCATCAAGCATTTCCAAATAATTTCTTTCGTAACTTTTTTTGCGAATTTTTTCATATGCTATTTTTTGAATTTGTTCAAATACAACATTTATATTTTCTCCGTTATATCCATGACATTCTTTTAAATCACTAACTACTTTTTTTATATCTATTTGATATTGAGTTGTAATAATATCTGCATCCTTATAATCCAAAATTTTTAAACTATCCATTATTTCATTTTTACGTTCCTCATTATCATTCTTATTAATTACTTGGCAGTATTCTTTATATATTTCACCAGAATAATCATCTGACAGGAGTACATATACTTGAAACGTACTAAAAAGTTCAATATATGCATAAAGAAAGTTTCCACCTCTTAACCTCCTCCAAAGGCTGCTCATCCGGCCACCACCCATATCCATACATAAGCCGGACCAACTTATCAATACTATAAGCCCCGCCCATGACAATGGCCTGCTTCCCGTCCAGGTCAAACACTTCCCCGTCCTTCGCAAACAACAGACTCGGATACTCTTCTTCCCAATACACCACGCCGCCATGCCACACCTTCTCCTGATATCCTTCAATAGCCTCCGGCCTCCGTTCATGGTTCCCATGGATCGCAAAAACCATAATCGGCAGAGCTTCCAAAAACTCCTTCTTCCTCATATCCCGGATCCCCCCGCTGAAATTAATCCCGGCAGGCACCCTAATTATACCATATCCTCACCGCATTTCGCCTAAAATCTTTTCATAAAAATCCCCAAATTTCCAGACCACTTCCAGTCTGTCCTCCCCCATCACCTTCGCGCTCTCAATCAAAGAAGCCATCACCCGCTTGTCATACCCCTCCAGATGCAGATACTCCCGAATCCGCAGGGCCTCCCGGTACTCTCCCCACCCCGAACCCCAGCTCTTCCAGCCACAGCCCCTTCAACATGATCGTAGGCGTCGGCTTATAATTACGCCCGCTCTGCTCATACACCTTAATCTTCCGAACATCCTTCTTCATCTATATCCCGTCCTTTCTACCGGCCCGCAGACCGGACTGTCCATTGTTTCTCTGTCACTGAACTAACCCTGGGATTTTACAGAAACCGCTCCAGGCGCAACAGCCCGTGCCTCTCCCTGTAAAACAGAACTATTTGTTTCCGAATGAAACGATATGCCATCTATAAAAATCAAAAACTCCGCTACACAAAAACTTCAAAATCATCACAACAATATGGGCGCTGTAAGTTCCCCGGCTTTCCGTAAATAAATCTCATTTGTTCCCATGGTACAGAAACACAGGTTTAACCCTCCCATGGCGCCCGGTTCACATTAAACCCGACCGAAACCTGTCAACCAATATTACAACGCCCCCTTCCCTCAATTGCATTGGAATTATAAGTATACTCAATAATGAATTCCTCAGTCAAACGTTCCCATTCACCCTCAGTCAGAGGACGTCTGGTATCCAGTCCTCTTTTCTTCCTGTCTATAGCTGTCAGTAAACTTTCTGTTGCTTTAAAACGTCCGTCCTCTGGTTTTTTCGCATTTGTTGAAATCATCCAACTACGCCCTTCTCGTGTGGCTCCTGAAATTTTTCCTTCCGAGCAAAGTAGACGCACCCGTCTGTCAGAAATCCCCCACTTTTCTGCTGCCTGCTTTACCGTTATATACATAAAGATCGCATCTCCCTTAATAGTATATTCTATAATAAAATGTTATTCCTCTCCGATTTTATAAGGGGCATAGGCGGATATTTTATTATTCCGAAAATTATTCCAAAAAATAAATTCGAGCATATTTTGATTTACTGTAAAATGCCCCGGACATTGCTCCCTTTTCCAATGCTTCAGGATTTCCCCATTTTAAGAGATAAGCTGCCAAGCCGGTATCTAAAAAGTGAAGGATCGGCTACACAAGAGCAATGATATGGGACGATACCAAAATAGAAAGCCATTGATATCTCTCTGCAGGTACGCATGCTTGAAATACTGCGAAAATAAGACACTCAATCTCTTTTGGAAGAATAATCGTTCTAAATCTGAAAAATACGATTCTTTATGTCTTAATAGAGTAAAGGCATCTATTGGTATCTTCCAATAGATGCCCCTTTTCCAAAATCAATAAACTCTATCTTTATTCATTTTTGAATCGCTCAAATAACCCATATATATCTTCCAAGCACAATTCCAACTTATCGTATACTTTTATACTTTATTCATATGGAAGCCCCCTCGCTCAAGAATGCCTTTTATCATCTTTTGCATACAAACTGTAAATGTAGGCATCCTCCAATGTCGGTTCGCATGATTCGCAAGGAATCCCCGGAATCCCTTCACTTACAAAGCGTACCTCTATTCCCTTCGCCTTATAAATTTTTGAAGCTACTTTATATTTTTTCTGAAACAGGGAAAATTCCTGTTCATTGAGAAGAGTACAGCAAAAAACATGGTTTTGTGCATTTTCGATCAGTTTGCTGATCGTACCATTATAGGTAATCTTCCCTTTTCTCATAATGCAAAGCTGCTCACAGGTAGCCGCCAAATCCTCTGTTACATGAGTAGAAAACAGCACAATCTTATCTGCCGCAAAATCAACCAGCAGGTTACGAATACGCTCCTCCGGATCCAGTCCGGTTGTCGGTTCATCAACGATCAAAATATTCGGTTCATGCAGTAATGCCTGCACCAGACCAACCCGACGTTTCATTCCACCGGATAACTGCTTATTCTTTTTATGCTGATGCTCTAATAATCCCGTCCTTTTCAAATAGAAGTCAATCTGTCTGGTATAAGTCTTTTTCCCCATTCCGCACATAATTCCTACATATTCCAAAGATTCCCGAACAGTCATATTCGGATATAATCCCAGTTCCTGCGGCAGATAGCCAATTCTCTTTTTGATTGCCTCATAATTCTTTTTTTCCAGCTTCAGTCCGTTTATCTTCACTTCTCCTTTTGTGGGAGTAAGCAGCGTTACAAGGATTTTCATTAATGTTGTTTTACCAGCCCCGTTTTCTCCCAACAACCCATAAATTCCATGTTCAATCGTCAGATTTATGTGATTTAAACTTTTAATCCCTTTTTTATATTCCATAACCAGATTTTTAATTTCAATTCCCATGCTTTTTCCATCCTTTCTTTCTCTGTTTCGGTTGTCTCCGAATCAAAAACACATTGATTCCAAATAGTACAATGCCAACTGCTGCATATAGTTCTCTGCTCGGATAATATGGGAGTAGAATTCCATCCTGTGCCTCAGAACTATGGAGCAAAAACAGTTGAAAATAATCTGGCAAATGATCCATAACCGAGGATGTCATAAGTAGCCATAAAACTAATGTTCCGCCAATGCCAATCCCCATGTTTTGTGTCAGGTTTGTCAACGTAAACCCGAAGCTGCCCACAAAAATAATGCTTGCCAGGGATGCAGCAATCACATTCCCATATAGAACTGACTCCGGAGTGGCAGATACGTGGATTGGATGATACCAAAGTATAAATCCCCAGTACGCCAATGTTGCTAATAGAAGCAGATAGCTTATGCCAATCAGATTTCTCTGTATTACTGATATAATTTTTTTCCGTATTCCATAACGGTAATAACAGGAGATACGCCCACTGGTAAATTCCTGATAATAAGTATCCGCAAGAAAAATCCCCGCAAGTAGTGCAATATACGTTTCCACTGTCACTATAATTTCTGTGGTTGACTGAATCGGTCTTACTAGCACAATAATCCCCATAAACAAAAATGAATAGACCATTTTATACACTGGCAATGCGATTTTCATTTCGTATTTCATACTGACCGCCTTCTTTCCCATAGTTTTATACTTCCAACTAATGCAAAAACCGTCAAAAATATCAAAAAACACAGATTGAATATACCGCCTTTGGGAAACTCATTTGTTCCAAATACAGACGGAAATCGGGTAAATAATGATAAGGGTTTTGCCTGATAACGGTACCCATACCACGCAACCAGCGTTGAATCATAGGAACCCATATTACAATATAGATAATACAAAAGCATGGCCGGTATTGTTGGTACGGAATTACAAAATACAAGGGAAATCAAAATCATCAAACTTCCGGTTGCTAAAATACTTGGAATATGAAACATCAAAATCGTCATCCAAAAGTCATAAAAATTAACGCTTAATCCATATTCTGCCCCTGCTTTCATAGTCAAAAAATCCATAATCAAAGTCAATGGTACGGTTGCCCCAAACACGACACTAATTCCTGCTACAAGTTTTCCAATCAGGAATTCCATGGCAGATAGTGGTTTTACATGAATCAAGGCATAAATATCTTTTTTCATATCCCGGTACAGCAATAATACAAATACAAGCATAGCGAACAAAATAGAACTGATGCCGAGATAATCTACGTATTTGTAGGAGACTTCTTTTGTATAAGTCTTATTCCCGTTTTCTCCAAAGGCCTCCTGCAAATAAGCATCCATTTCTTCTTTTGTAGCAGAATG
Organism: Sporofaciens sp. St.21A7; assembly: GCF_059728535.1. NCBI lineage: Bacteria > Bacillati > Bacillota > Clostridia > Lachnospirales > Lachnospiraceae > Sporofaciens > Sporofaciens sp. St.21A7. The sequence goes on from NZ_BAAGFN010000002.1 coordinate 312,305, forward strand.
ATATGCCTTTTCGGCAAACGTACTTCGTACACCTGCAATTTTGTGTTGCTCTTTAAAATACGATGCGATTTCTGGAACACTCCACTTCTTTACCTTCTCAATTTCCAGTTTTGCTTCTTCATCCGTCCAACTACAATCCGTAACCAGATACTCCTGTAGCTTTTCTAATGCAGTTTGGTATAATTCATCCTGAGAGGTTGGAATATACCCGTCAATCACGTCTCCATCCTCTGAATACGCCGCTTCTGTTCCGTGCTTCTGAAGATTATCATAAAAGTTCCAATAGGGACTGACTCTCCAGAATACAATCATTACCATTAGCAACATACCAAGATAAACCAGCGGATTTCTCAACAAAATACCAATCTCTTTTTTTATCAATTTGCCATTCATCTCATTCGCCTCCTTTTTCTGCTTTTACCTTACCTTACAAATGACTACAAAAAAACAAGATTCGGAAATTTCCGAATCCTGCCATCTATTTTATTCTGAATTGTGCTTTTACCACTGCCCCGCCAACCCCCTGGTTCCCAATGCTTAATTTACCTCCATGCTTTTTGCATAAGTTATCACAGAGATATAAGCCCATGCCATAATGGTCCCCCTCGCTCTCATCCAACTCATGATAGAAAGGTCTGCGCGCTGATTTCAGGGCTTCTTTTGAAAAGCCTATACCATCATCGTAAACATTCATATATAATAAAACTTTCCCAATTTACCGGACTATAGAATAGACCCGCAAACTCACCCAAAACTATATAATACATTCAAAAACTAGTTATTAAAAGCAATAATCCCTAAAAAATGGCCATTTTTAACCGTGCTACACCTGTTAATCCATTTAGATTTTTGTAAAATTGTGTATAAAAATCTATTATGTATAGTCCTAATGTGTTATAATAGGACTATATAAAGGAGTGATTTTTATGCCCGTACCTGCTGATATCAGAGCAGTTCCAAGACCGGTTAATACCATAGTGGATGACAACGGCCGGGATGGCCCCAAACGTTATGCTGTCAGGCAACGTTCCTCTTCTAAATATGTTCCCGGTGGCAATCCCCAGCCGCGAAACGGCAAGGTGGTCGGTCACATCATTGATCATAAATATGTGCCAATCCACGAGTCGAAAGCAGGAACTTCTGCAGAACCGGATATGCTGTCCTATGGCGCTTCCGCACTTGTTAAGTCTGTCACGAAAGACCTTGTGTCAGATCTCCTTGCTGTGTACGATCCATCGGATGCTTATGCAATGATGTCTATTGCGACCCTTAAAGTGATCAAGCCGGCTGTTACCGCAAACCGGATGGCAACACATTACCATAGGACATTCGTCTGCAAAGATTATCCCGGAGCAGCAATGTCCCCGAATTCTATTGGAAACCTTCTGCAAAGGATTGGGATGGACGGTTCCAGGCGCAAACAGTTCTACCAGTTACGTATTCAATCGACTTCCGCCGACCATCATGTGGCGATTGATGGCACGCTGAAACAGGATAACAGCAAGGTCAATGATCTTTCTGCCTATTCCCGTAAGGCAAGAGTAAGGGGCTGCAGTGAAGTGTCTGTCCTATATGCTTATGACATCGAGCGGATGGAACCGGTTTGTGCCGAAGTATTTCCGGGAAACAGTATTGATGCCAGTTCCTATCCGGCGTTTATCCGTGATAATGACATTCGCAAAGGGATCATTGTTGCTGACAAAGGATTCCCTCCAAGCAAAATCAAAGCAGAATTGCAGGAGCGTCCGGATCTTCATTTCCTTACGCCGATCAAACGGAATGATGCCCGCATATCGGATAATGATATGCTTTCCTTCGAAGGAGTACTAACTGGCATTGCCGCTCATATAGTTTATAAGAAGAAACAGATCAAGGGCGGCCGATACCTATATGCATTCAAGGATACGAAAAAAGCATCAGCTGAAGAAGCAGCCTATCTTGCGAACGCTCAGAAGAAAAATACCTTTCTCCCAGAGAAATACGCAAAGAAACAAGCTGTTTTTGGTGTAATCGTTCTTGAATCCGACCAGGACTTAGATGCGAAAACGGCATACTTTTGTTATGAGGACCGCTGGCTTCTGGAACTGGTATTTAATCGGTATAAAAGCGATGAATGCCTGGATCATACCGATGTGCAGAATGATTATTCCGTCATCGGCGGTGAGTTTGTGAACTTCCTGTCTACAGTTGCCACCTGCCGTATCATACGAAAGGCGCGGACGGCAGGATTATTTGACCATATGTCCTATGGAGAACTGATGGATGACCTATCATCAGCCTGGCGTAGAACAGATGCCCCGGAAGAACCGGCAACAGATGATGGATACTGGGTTCACACACTGCAGATTGTATTTGAGGAACTTGAGGCCTTGGGTCTGTCAAAACCGATACCAAAGCCAGCACCCAAGAAACGTGGCCGTAAACCCAAGCCCAAAGATCAGTATGAGCAGAAGCCAAAGCGCCCACGTGGTCGCCCTAGAAAGAATTCATCCCAGTCTGTCAGTACTCTATAGTCCGGCAGATTGGGAAAGTATTAATATAACCAAGACTCTATATCTAAAAGTTTTAACCATATTCCTTTTTTTGCATAACGCATGGCGTTTGCAGCAATATTTTCCAGAATTTCTAAGTATATGTCAAAATCAAGCTTTACTTCTTTCTGTTGTATCGTTTCTTGGATAGAATATGTTTTTCCATATTTTTCTGACAATGTGCTCAGTATCGTTTCTGATTTTTTAAGAATAGTTGCACTATCAATCAATTTCTGATCTACTTCCCGTTCATCTAAGCGATTGATTTTTTTCATTGTATCAGCAAAATTTTCAATCCTCTGTGTCTGCTCTGATAATTCCTTTAAAATTTCTATAACTTTTTCTTTGGAAAGCCGCTCATCTGGATAATATCGGCTTAAATACTCCACATAGCCTTTCAACACAGACAATGGTGTCCGTAAATCATGGGAAAATGCTGCCCTGATTTGTTTTTGTTCTTCTATCATTTTCCACATCATCTGGTTATTATCCCTTAGTTGCAGGCGCATCTGCTCAAAAGCGTCACACAACTGCCCCATCTCATCTTCCTGTCCATACTCAACATAAAAGTCTAAATCCCGTCTTCCAATTTTTTCTGCACTATCTTTCAAAATTTCCAATGGTTTTTTTAATCTATGCCGGTAGAATCGGTCCAAAACCAGAAATACACTAAGAAAAGAAATGAGAAGCATACTCCATGTCTGAAGCCAATCCAACACTTCTACAAACCATTGATCTACTTTTGACAGGCTACTCTTATTTACACTTGGAATTGGTGGTAACTCCCCAAATTTTTTAGAATATGCATTTTGAAATCCATACAATTCCTCCCTGTTCTCCGTATAATTCAACCATATCCGCTGTTCCGCCTTATACGCTAAATCTTGTATCAAAACTGACAAAAGTAAAGAGATGATTAGTGCAATCACCAGATGAAAAAACAAGGATGTTTTTATTGATTTTTGTTTTGCAGTGTCCACTTATATCCACACCCCCAGACAGTTTCTATGTATTCCCGCTTAGAGACATCTTTTAGTTTATTTCTGATCCGTCGAATCAACTCTGTAACTATCTTATTATCTCCGGTTCGTTCCAACCCCCACAATTTTTCATATATTTGCTCACGGTCAAATGTCTGACCCGGATAACTCGATAATAACTCAATAATATCAAACTCAGATTTTGTCATAAGAATCTCCTGATTATTACAAAAAATCTGACGGCTGCTGTAATCAATACACAACCCAACATCAAATCGGAATGTTCTTTTCGCACTCTTCCGCTTTTCTCTGCGAAGATGCGCCTCAATCCTTGCCAGCAATTCTTTGAGAGAAACGGGCTTTACAATATAATCATCACCACCTGTACGCAATCCGGCAATTTTATCCCGTTCTTCAATTCGTGCCGTTAAAAAGATGATCGGGCAATCCAACATATCTCTTATTTTCCCACAAACTTCCACCCCATTCATCCCCGGCATGTTAATATCCAATAAAATCAAGTCCGGATTCTGTTCAGCTTTCCTAATGGCTGTTTCTCCGTCATAAGCACTCAGCACCTGATACTGCTCCATTTCCAGAAAATCTTTTATCATCTTCGCTATTTTTTTATCGTCATCTACAACAAGTATCTTGTCAGACATGCTGCACCTCCTGTTACATTTCCTCCTGGAAGAGCCAGCGGGCGTATGGAAGAAACCCCATTTGCCGTCTTTTTCCTGCATGGAAATAATCTGTTTTGCCCACCTCGTATCTTTATGCATGATATGTGCTTCATACAAATACGGATTATCATCGTATGCCCGACAACACAGAGAGCAAACTTGAAATACGTTCTGTACAGTCTGCTTCTCGCGTCTCCTGTTTTCTCCAGTCATTGGAAAGCGGGAAATATACCTTATCATTCACTGATTTCCCCATATCCCACTTACCATTTTCTTTTTTCAGCCCGTTTAACCAATCCGCAACAAACTGAAGCTTATCTGCCGCATATCTGTATTTGGATAAAAGCTCAACAGCCGCAAGATAACGGCTGGCCTGCCTGCTTTCAAAAACCTTGGGCAAGAACAGGATTCTCTCGCTATATATGTAATAGATTCCACCCTCTTTGTCTAAAACATAGTCCATCAGAGCTTCCTCAGTTCTTCTGTCCAGGCAATTTACCAAAAGGGATATTTGGTAAAAACACGTAAAATCAATAAGCCTTCTGCCCATTGGCTTAACTCCAAAAATATCCTGATAGGCAGAAATATACTCTTTATGGTGATATACACCACCTTGGAATGCAGAGGAAATCACTGCTGCCCATTGGCCGGCTACTTTATTGGCCGCCGGATATCCATCCGAAAATCTTCTGATCCATACGGCAAGCATAAGGGAAACAAAGAGCTCCCAGTCCAAAAGTTTTTCCCTGCGATCCGGGATCTCTGCCCTTCCAACAAGACAGTTATTCATATAGGAACACGCCTTCTGGATACATATATCTTCTATTGTATAACCCAGACGTTCCAGCCGCCGAAGTGCCTGCTCCGTTGTAATCGGCCTTCTGGAAGAGCCAGAGGGCGTATGGAAGAAACCCCATTTGCCATCTTTTTCCTGCATGGAAATAATCTGTTGTGCCCACCTCGTATCTTTATGCATGAAATCTCCCCTCCCCAAGCTGCCTGTTGCCTCCATGCTCAGACTGTCTTTATCCAATATCGGTTTTACGGAAATGTGCAGCGCCTAATGCCAGCGGCAACAATAACCAGATAACCGACATCAAAATTCCACGGAATAAAAACTCCAGTGGAAATGCTTCTGTTGGACAGTCTGCCATAAGGTTCAATATCCAGTATCTGCTGATTGATATATTCAACCGCAGCACAGAAAACAGTAAATCCAGTCCCTGTACCAGCAACGGGGAAAATATGATCACTGCCATCGTAATCCCAATCCCGGCTGCCATATTCCGGCTCCACTCACAAATGGCAATGACAATACTGCTGACAGCAGCTCCAAAAAGCAGCTGGAGACCAAAATAGATCAGCAGGTTCTGGAAAAATAACCTGTCCCCCTCCGGCGTTCCGATGAGGACTAATCCGATTATCAATATCACAAAGAATATAATCAGATTCATGATCAGGGTAACTGCCATTCCAAACAAATGCTTTGCCAGAAATACATTCATTCTGGAATAGCCTTTGCCGACTACATTTTTCATTGCTCCATGCGTATAATCGCTTACCATCCATATGCAAAGGAATATCATCCCAAACATCGTTACAAGCCCTCCGCCAGCAAACTGTGCCGCCATACCGGAAATGCCGGTCTCCTGCAAAACATCCCCGCCGGCGCCCATTGCCTGGCCTGCTGCCGTCATGGTCAAATAGACAAGAAGTATCATGCCTGCCGCAGATAAAAGGCATATCCAAAATGCTTTATTCTTCTTCCATCTATACCACTCACCATACAAAAGATTACGCATTGAAACCACCTCCCGGCAGGGGCCTCTCGCCCATTCTCTCCATAAAATAGCTTTCCAAATCCTCTCCGGCCAAACGGCTCTCTTTCAAGGCAATTCCATTTGCCGCGACTGCATAGTTGATTTCTTCGGTCGTGTCCAACTTTTCAAAAACACATATGGTATGTGCATCCGCAACCGTACTTGAGATACCCAGTTTTTCCGTCAGAACCGCCGCTGCCCTCTGTGCGTCATCCACTGTAAGCTTCAGATACCGCCTGCATGTTACGTCCAGCTGATCAGCGCCAATCTCTTCAATCAGTACGCCGTCCCGTAAGATACCATACCTTGTCGCAATCTTTGACAGTTCCCCTAAAATATGGCTTGTAATCAATACCGTCACATGTTCCTCCCGATTCAGTTTTAATAATAAATCCCGGATTTCCCTGATACCAGACGGATCTAATCCGTTTATTGGCTCGTCCAAAATCAGAAAATTGGGCTTTCTTATCAGGGCAATGGCTAATCCAAGACGCTGTCTCATTCCCATGGAAAAATTCTTTACCTTTTTCTTCCCGGCCGATTCAAGCCCTACACACTCCAGCATACGATCTGTGACTGCCTTATCTGTAATGCCCAGATTCCTCCGGATGATTTCCAAATTATCCTTTGCGCTTATGCCGGGATAACCGCCCGGCTCTTCAATCAGACTTCCGATATACTTTCTCTGCTGCTCTAAATCTGTTTTGCCGAAGAGCTCCATCTGTCCGCTATCCGGTGAGGCAAGCCCTAGCACCATACGCATGAAAGTAGTTTTTCCTGCGCCGTTCTTCCCAATCAGCCCGTATATGTCTCCCTGGCGCACTGTTACGCTCACCTGATTTACGGCTATGCATTTTCCATAGGTCTTTGTCAGTCTTTCTGTCTTTAGTATATCGCTCATATTGGCCTCCAGCTTTTCTTGTTTTCATTCCAGGCTCTGCAAGATGTATTATCTTATCATTTATATACATCTATTACAATATACCAGGCCAGTTTTGCAGATTAAGGGGCGGTTTTTGTACTCAAAAAGCAGCCACCCAGGCATAGAGCAGCCGCTTCTTCCTCTAATCATCTTTCTTATTCCTACGGTCAACATAAGTAAGAATTACAAAGATACATGAAATAATTGATACAACCTCCAAAATACTCATACACAAGCCTCTCCTTTCTCTACCGTTCTGTTTCCAACAATGGTATAATGTCTGTACAGCTATAACCTTTGCTTACGCATATACTGTAATATATTTGAGAAGTTGGATTCCAGTCAGATTATGGTTGGATTTCTAAACCTGACGAAAGGAGAAAATCTCATGGCAGATATCATCACCACTTCCGCTTTCCTTCGTACCTTATTAATGAAATGCATTGGCACTGTTATGATTGAATGGGAACAATGGGATTTCCCCCAGCCCTCCTTTGACAGAGGCTATTTTAATGACCGGCTCAAGCGCCCAGTTCCGGTAAATACCCTCACACGCCAGAGGCTGAAACGCCTTTTTGAAAATGTTTTTTCTCCCGATAACCGTAAAGGAAAATTTCAGGAGCCACAGGCAGTTGAAGCGGCAAATGCCTTTATTTCCCTTGCAGAAAAATATTTTCATATCAATCTATCCGTCTGGGAAAATAATTATACAACAGACAACAGTACCAGCCGCTCCCATCTGCTTTCCTGTCTTGATGTGGTTCTGGGAACGATAGAAGGGACCGAGTTACTGCCGTCAGAAAAGATTGCTGATTCCCTAAATAACTATATGACAGAAATCCATTCTGCCGAAAATATGCCTGCTCCCACATATCCAAAACTGCTGACCCCTGCCCCCTGCCAGCAGGCTTCCAACTTTTTTGGCCGCCAAAATACAACCTCTTTCCTGATGGAGCAGTTACTTTCCGGACATTCCTGTTACTTGCATGGGATAGGCGGTATTGGTAAAACCGAAATTGCAAAATCAGTTCTGAAACAGATTCTAAGTATGACCTCTTCCAGTTATGGTTTTACCCACATTGTATGGGTGAATTACACAGATGGAGATTTCGCCCTTTCTCTCGTGCGCGCCCTGAATCTGGATGGGACAATCAATAACATGGAACAGGCATTCCAGAAGGCCGTTTCCATCATAAACCAATACCATGAAAATCTGTTGCTTATTATAGATAACGTAGAAAATGCTGATGATGAGCACCTGCTTGGACTCTGCGGATACCTTAACTGCCGTTTTCTGATTACGATCCGCTGCGAGGGATTCCCGTCTTTTACCAAAATACCTGTCCCGGCGCTCTCTGAGAACGATTGCATGACTTTATTCTATTCCTATTACTTTGGCCAAAAAGACGATATCATGCTTAAGAAAATTATACAGCTTGCAGACCGCCATACCGTTACCATTGAGCTTCTTGCAAAAATTGCAGATTCGGAGGAAGTTCTCTTATATGAATTCTACGATTCTCTGGTTCAATGCGGCTTCCACATCAGTGCCGAAGAGGTGACTACGGCTCATGAAAAGATGCATTCCGAAGGCCGGATAATCGAACAGTTGAAAAAACTCTTTGCCGTGTATGGCTGCAGCCCTGAAGCACAGCATTTACTGATTCAGATTTCGACCATCCCCAATATCCAGTTCGGATTTGAAAAAGCGAAAAAGTGGTTTGACTTAAAAAACCGTACCCCGCTGAATCAGTTAGCCAAAAAAGGCTGGATAAAAAAAGAACCGCTTTATGACAATGGCCGGCAGCATTATCTCTATTACATGCACTCTGTTATAGCATCCGCAATCCGCGCCCAATTTACAGAGAAGCTTTATCAGGCATGTCAGAGCTTCATTTATGAAATTACATTGGAAATGAAGGAAATCCGCTCCCAGAATGACGCGGCTAAAAAGGAATTGATTCAGTTCAGCTGGTCACTGAATGATATTTTCCAGGGGCAGTTCCATTCAGAAAACGACTGCGGCTTTCTGTGGGCTTTGGCTGAAATCTATCGGGATATTGGTTATTATAAACGTGCCGTTCCCCTGCTGGATCTGCTTTTTAAGCTTTATACAGAGTTGTACGGAGATGACTGTATCCAGCTTGGTTCCGTCTTCAACAGCAAAGGGATGATTGCATATAACCTGTCCCATTTTGATGCAGCACTGGATTTTTATCAAAAAAGCCGTGATATTATAGATGAACATATTACCCCTGAAGCAGTTTCTTCCTTGGCAAAAATAGAACTTGCAAAACTTGACCTGAATATTGGAAAAACATATTTAAAGACCGATTATCACAAGGCAGGTACGTTCTTTGACCGTGCCTATGACGTGCTGCTTTTGGAAGAAGGCAGGGAAAGCCAGCTTACACAAAACGCCCTTGCACATAAGGCAATGTTTTTAGAGGATACCGGCCACTTGCTGGAAGCAGAAAATATATATGAAGAAATATATAATCAAAACAAAGAAGATACGGATGATTATGACACACTGTTGCTGCGCGCCTCCGTTGCTCATCATATCGGGAATATATACTCGGACTATGCCCCTGATAAAGCAATGCCTTTCCTGATGGAAGCGAAAGATATTTTATGGAATATCCTTTCCCCTACCCACCCGGATACCCTGGATGTCCTGAATTCTATCTGTTCTCTTGAACTTACGACAAAGGACAATTACCCGGAAGTCCTGTCTGACCTTCAGCATCTGCTGGAATTATTCATAAAGGCATACGGACCAGATGACCCACAGGTAGGAACCATCCACAACAATATCGGACTCTGCTTTTATTACATGGGACAGCCTGCAGAGGCTGTCAGGAATTACAGAAAAGCCATACAGATCAACATATCTGTTTATGGCGAAGACCATCCCTCAACAGCATATATTTATAATAACATCGGCGCGGCATATTCAGAAACAGAACATCCTGAAAAGGCTATTCCGGAACATGAGCATGCCTTAAAAATCTATAAAACGGCATATCCTGACAAACTCAATCTGGATTTTGCCCTTACTCACGCAGATCTTGCAGGCGCTTATTTATTGGAGGGAAGCGGGGACAAGACAATGGAACATCTAAATGAAGCATTTGACATATATCAGAAAATGCTTCCGGAAAATGCGCACCAGCTCATTTATCCATACTGTACCCTCGCCAATCTCATGACCACACTGGGAAACTATGAGACTGCCATTACCAGCTATTCTCACACCATCTGGCTCCTGCTTGAAAATGGTTATACGGAGGATTCCCCTGCGGTTCAGGAATTTGCTGTCAAAATAAATGATTTACAGCAAATACAAAACAGCGAGGAACCCGATAGCAGTTTATAAGTTTTTATTATTTCTTATACCAAAACGGCGGCTTTTATTTTTATAAATTCAAGCTGCCTAATACCTGTACAGCACACAAGGGCGGCATATTCATTGATAACTGATATTTTCACTCCCCACTACAAGCTTAAATCCCTAATATGTTGTGCACAACCGTAAATATTTCAGCTTCCATTTGCTCACATTTTGTATAGTCGATAATATTACTTTTTTCCCATTCTGCAAAGGCTTCCAGTTTTCCTAATATCAAATCGGGAACGATAACTTTGTTACAACTTGGACATTTATAAGCAGGAACATTCATAGCCTTTTTCGTTATACCGTTGTTTTCATAATCAAAGGTTATAAAGAAATCAGACATACGCATTTTACAAGATTTGCATTTCATATAATCAACCTCTTTTCCTGTTACGATAAGCAATAATGGAAATCTTATATGAAAGAAATTGGATAATACAGCTTACTACTATACCAACCACAATCAAAATACTTCTATGAGTTTGTATAAACTCAATAATGCCGGATAACGCTGGAACGAAAGCTGGTATCGCCACCAAAGCCATCACTGCAACAAACGGAACCATAGACCAAACCTTTGCTTTTGTATAGCCCATTTTGAAATATATAGGCATTTGTATTCCCGTAATAGTAGAGAAAACTAAAAATGACGCACTAAATCCAAGCACAATTTCAGATAACTCTATTGTTCTGTCTTGAAAAGTTGCAAAGCCAAAATGCAAAATAATCACTGCGAGGAAGGATATGAAATAGTTTAGAAAGGAAAAAACATATCGTCCCAGCACTATGTCTTTCAAACTAACGGAAACCGAACCATATAGGCGGTCAAGGTTGTTCTTTTCTTGTATGGCAAAAATGTTAGATGACATAAGAGCCACAAACCATGCACCAGTAATACACAATATTGTAACAGATGACCCCATGAGGCCAAACATCATCACGACTAGCGCCAATGATAAATACATGACAAGTTGTGATTTCATTGTAAATAAATCCAGTTTTGTAATCCTCAAAAAACCTGTCATTTTCTCGCACCCCCTTTACTAATGCTGATAACAATATCGTCAATCGTTGCGGTATCAAGGACGCAATTCTTATATCCTGCCGCTTCTTTTGCGCTGATAAGCCCCTCAAAGCCTATATCGGTTTTACGCAAACCGATGATGCTTTTTTCAAGTTCGGCTGTTAAATCTCGCGGTCTGCCCTTAATAAACCGGTAACTGCTCAATAAATCCTCCATGCTGCCAGTAAAAATCAATTTCCCACTATTCACAAGTGTAATGTAGTCGGCAACGCGTTCTAAATCTGTTGTGATGTGAGTGGAAAACAAGATGCTTCTTTCGCCATCCTTTATATATTCTTGCAGGATTTCTAAAAACTCACTTCTGGTCACAGGGTCGAGGCCACTTGTCGGCTCGTCAAGTATCAGTAATTTTGCATTATGCGAGAAAGCGCAAGCAAGCATTAGCTTCATTTGCATACCTCTTGAAAACTCTCCCAGCTTTTTACTTTGCGGCAATTCAAAACGATTTACCATTTCGTTGAAAACATCATGTTTCCAACCTTCATAAAAAATAGATACTGCTTTTTCTGTGTCCTTTACCGTCCAGCTATCCACATAAAACATGCTATCAAACACAACACCAATATCCTGCTTGATGGCGTTTTCGCTTTTTACATTATCATTTCCGAAAACCAAAATCTCTCCAGCGTCCTTTTCCAGCATATTGAGAATAAGCTGTATCGTTGTTGTCTTTCCTGCTCCATTCGGGCCGACAAGCCCCATGATATACCCTTTGGGCAAGGAAAGGCTGATATTATCAAGCTTGAATCCAGAAAAGCTCTTGCTTACACCCATTAACTCCAAATAATTATCAATCATTTTCTACCTCCAACAAAAGCCGCAACAGGCTGATAATTTCATCATTAGTCATTGCAGCTCGCCCTGCTGATTGTATCGCTCTCGTGAGGTTTAGCTCCACATCACGGATAAGCTGTTCGCGTATTAAATCTGAGCCGCTTGACATAACAAAAAAACCTTTACCCTGTCGGCTTGTTATAAATCCTTCTTGTTCCAATTCGTTATATGCCCTTGTAGTCGTCAGCACACTTATTTTCAAATCTTTTGCCAACTGCCGAAGTGAGGGTAACATTTCATCTTCGATCAACTCGCCGGACAATATCTGCTCCTTTACCTGATCTTTAATTTGCGCATAAATCGGCAAGTCAGAACTGTTTGATATCACGATGTGCAATTCATCATCCCTTTACTATACTGTACTTTATATAACAAGTACAGTATAATCAGAAATAGCAGTTTTGTCAAGGGGATGTCTGAAAGTTCATGGTTGGCGAATAAGCAATTAGAAGTTATAATAGTCCCTTTTCGCACAAAAGCAAACAGAGCGAAAAGCCCATTTGAAAATAGGTTTCCCACTCTGTCTGTAATAAACGCCTCTTCATACGAATTATTGGATCAACGAGGAAATAACAGCTACAAACTCATCTTGTGTCAAGCCTTCCACTATGAATCGGAAACCGACATTATGAAGCAGGAACTCAGCAAAATAATATTCGTTATTCGTATCCTGTCCGATTGCCACCTCGACATTGTTGATTATGGATTTTTCGTCATATTCATCCAGAAAAACACAGTCACTCGTGGGCAGAGAGCCCTTTTGAATTTCAATATTTATTCCTTTTGAGAACGTTTCGTTGGAATAATTCAATATATTAAAGTCAAAATAAATCTCTCCTGTACCGCCGTTCCGTTTGTAAACACCAAATTCTTCGTCCTCCCATTCCTTAAGGTCATCGGGAACGGTCGGAAAAATATTGATTCCATAATACTTGTTTATTTCCGCCTTGCTCATAACCACAAAATCATCCTCATGAACATCAAATTTGATTTCGTCGGACGGGCTCCAGTCGATCTGATGAACAATGATTTTGTTGTTGGCGGCCATATTGCCAGGGGATTCGCCCTTGCTTTCAACAGAGGTCTCTTTTACACCCAGATTTAATGCGCCTGCTTCGGTCTGTTCAGGCAGTGCGGTCAACATTCCGCTACGCCAAACCCCGAATCCCGTCAGCGCAACCAGGCAGGCACAACAAGTAGATGCTGCCATTCGGATAATCGTCTTCACCCCCCTTCTCCTCACTATTCGCTCACCACCAGATCTGCCAAATAATCCTCCTGTACCGCAGCTTTCCTGGCATGTACCCTTTTCAATGCTTCTTTTTCCTGTTCTTCCATCAGCTTTTCCATCCTTTCATGGCGTTTCTCCCACCATGATTTTTCATTGTCTGTGTTAAGCGGCGAATCATCTTTAACAGGTATCCCTTCCCCGTAGCACTGTTCCGGCGTTGCTCCGATGACCTGGTTCCCAATCATCTTAGAACCCATGAGACCGGTACTGGAATACATGTTCCTTACCATACCCAATACTGTTTTCTCCCACTCCGGATCATTTTTCATTCTCTCAAAACATTCTTCCGTAATTGTCAGTGTTCCTCCCACGCAGGTAGAGCGATACCATCCGCTGACGGGCATTTGCGACATTTCATTCATGAACCACTGTTTGTATTCGTCCATGGTCATTTCTTCTTTGGATTTCTTAGATACGCTGTTGTCATATGTAAAACCAGAATAATTCGGCGGTTGGGAGACTACCATATCCCCCGCCCATGAAGATGAACCGTTTTTTTGAGCCGCATTCTTTTTTTCCGAAGCCCCCAGCGCCTTCTGGGCAAAATTTTTCGTACCTGCCGCTTTCTTTCTGCTGCATGCGTAGTCATATGGGTTCATCCCTATGCTGCTTAAATTAGTAATACTCATACCTGTCTCCTTTCCTGTAACGTAACAGTTCAGCCTTCGTCAGAACTGTTACCCTGCAACACCAGTGTTACACTGAACTTGATTTACTCTATATTGTTGCCTTCGTCTCCCCTGAAACCCACCTATAATCATTTAATTCTTTAGCAGACTTAATATTATGCTCCCCATCAATTTGGATTACCTCATCGCAAAAACCACGCGCCAGCTCCAGATTATGAACCGAGAACAAAACCATAGCTCCCTCGTCACGCCGCTCTGCCAATATTCCCTTTAATGTCGAGATACTCTCCGGATCAAGCCCGTTAAACGGTTCGTCCAAAATAAAATTCCCTGCCCCGGACAACAGAGCGGCGGCCATGTATATTTTCTGCTTCATCCCCAAAGAATAGTTCGCAATATATGCATCCAGCGCCCCATCGAGCTTAAAAGCCCCCATCAATCCTCTTTGCAGAATCTCCGCTTTCTCCGGTTTCTGCCGGTACAGTTGGATTATAAATCTCAAATACTCCCTTCCGGTAAGATTCAGAAACATCTCCTTGCTGTCCGGGACATAGAAGAGACGGTATTTTGATTCAAATATGCTGCTCTCAATATGATCAATCAAAACCTGCCCTGAATCCATGCATTCTGGCTGTGTAATCGCCCGAAGCAGCGTTGTTTTCCCAATCCCGTTCATCCCCACAAGGGCATAGATACGGCCGCTTTCCATCTGGCAGGATACCCTGTCAAAAATCTTCCGGCTGCCGTAGCTTTTAGACAATTCATGAATCTGTATCATAAAAATCTCCTTTGCAGAATTTCCAGTAACCGTACTCCCCCGCCGCCACTCCGGCGCCTGCCAGACAGGCGAATGGAAGAAGCGGAATAGGAACCCATTTCCCGCCGACCAGAATGATTTCCACGACTGTTAAACTTGCTGCCGTAATCAATACAATCACTTTACTTATGTTCCCATGGAGCAGTTCGTTCGTACTGTTTACGATCCTGGGCATTTTCAAATCAATACAGACTCCCAGCCACACACATACATAATTCATCGAAGTGCCATAAAACAGGAGCAGGAAGGTGTTCATAACCGGCGGCCTTTCAAAACCGATCAGGATAAACCAAAATAAAAGTACGGTAATCTCTCCCCACAGAAATCCCTGTATTGTTTTCCATAAAAACAGCCTTCGCCCGGAAATAGGAAGAAACGCATAGCAGGATTTATTGTCATCACTGGAATAGGCCGTACTGGAGATGGTGTTGACCGAACAACAGGACATCAGCAGAAACAGTTCTTCAACACAGGTTCCTTTAAGGCCAAACTGGCTGAAATTGTGTAACAGGAGTCTGGACAGGATTACCACTGTTATAATGTTCTTGATATTGGAGAAGAAAATCAGCTCCTTGTTTCTGGTAACGCGTTTCCACTCCAGCAGAAAATACGGGTGTTTAATATGAGATACTGATGGTTGTTTCTCTGTTTCTCTATGGCGGAAGCTCTGTACATTCAGATATCCCCGCACATACCAATGCTTAGCGGCAAGCTTAAGAACCGCCATTAAGACGGTCATGCCTGTCAATGCTGCGCCCCAGATCCAAAGGATACTCCGTAATTCATATCCCTGCATGGCGGCTGGACTTTGTCCGGTAATGTATCGCTTCAGAACTCCGGCACTGTCAGATAAAAATCCAGGTTTATGAAAACATGAAAAAACTGTATTTCCCGCAAGCCAGGCAAGTATTAGAAAAGAACCGTATTGAAATACAACAAAAGCATATCCCACGATATCACTGGCACAAAATCTGCTGATCAGGATCGAGAACAGGATAACTGCAATATCTAAAGCGACTGTCAGGATACAGCAGAATAGCATTGCCAAAGCCGCCTCTTTCCGGTGATGTGCTTCAAAGAGGAAAAACGGGTAAAGGAATGTGGCACAGATACCCGATTGCAGCAGGAAAACCCTCATTCCCACGACACTTAGTATCGTCCGTACCTCCACTGGATAACAAAGAATCGTTTGAATCCGGCGGTTCATGCACAACTGGTCCGGTAGCTGATAGATTCCCAAAAATGCACAGAACCAGGCCGACAGCAGCGATACCAGCACATAGCTGTTATCTGCTGCCGAAGCCGGAAGATAATGGTTCAGTATGTACCAGACTAAATATCCTATATAAGCACCTATGAAACATAGCGAAGCAACGACCACCGGATTCGCCTTATTATAAAATAAAATTTTGCATAAGATACGTTTCATAGGACAGCCTTTCCGAATACAGCCTTCACATCATATTTATATAGGAAACCATCATAGCTGCCAGAAGGATCACAAAGATGGCGCTGTTCATCTTAGACAGGCGGTTCTGCCGGATAAACAGCAGGTTTACAATCAATGCAATCACCGGGAACAGCCATACTCCCAGAACACTGGGAACCGGATAATAGGTTGTACCCGAATGCAGGATGGAAATCTGCTCCGGCAGGAAAAACAGCATAATGCCGGATAATACAAACATCAGCAGAATGATACCAAAATTTACAGCAGCCAGTTTTGCATTGTTTTCCGTAAAGTTTTCACCAAGAATGCTTTTTAATAGTCTCCGAATCATAATATACCCCTTTCTGGATTGCCACTGGATTGATTTATCTTATCAAGTGTAATCGCTCTTTACAAGGAGTAGTCCCTCTTTTGCAGACTGAGGGGCGGTTTTTGCATATGCCCTAAAACAAAATTAGGAAAATTAATCCGAGCTATAATTGTTTCTATCTTGCAGGCATCTGAAATCCGTCAAGCGCTTTGTTCAGATAATCATTAAACGGCTTCATAATACGGAACAACCTCACCGTTTCCTCTATAAAAACCTCGGAATCATTCAGTGCCTCATCTGCCACCGGATACTTCAGATACCAGCTTTTAAACTTCAGGTATTCTGCCTGCGGATGCTCCTTATCATACCCGGCAGGAACATTTTTCAGCGCCGTACCCTGTACCGCAAAATATTTTAGGAACTCAGGAGAATGAATGATTTCTCCAAACTCGTCTCCATGTTCTGCAATATAATCCCGGATCATAACAGTCGCATCCCTGAACATATTCGTAGACAATCCGCCCCTTAGAAAAGACTGTCCGCCCGGCCTGATCATGAGGTAATATCCCACTGGAACAGGCCGCTTTCCCTGAACAGAAATATGCGCACGAAAGGATGGGTTAAACGGTGACTTATCAGGGCCAAACCGGGGATACCGAACCAGCTTGAAAATACAGTCTTCCGCCTGATTATGCAGAATAGCACTGTCAAATTCCCCGATACGGAAAATGGGCGTCCGCACCAGTTCCTCAAACTGTGTGCAGGCCGCTTCACTTTCCACTTTATGTGCATGATATCATTCCCGGTTATTATTTTCACTTAAATCATCAAGATATTTTAAGACCAGTCCCATATCCATTGTCCGTATCTCCCCCCCCCCCCCCAGATTGTCCGAAAACCCTTATTTTCTGCGGTTTGTAGCCATTTTTAGCATCAAAAATGCCAGATATATTTCTCTCGAAATAAATATCTGACCTTGACAACTGAATAAAGTGTATATTGGGTTATACCAGCAGCATCCTGCCGCCATTAACTCCATCATCTTTTCAAATCCTAATAGGTTTTTCGCTCGTTTTATATTGTATCCCAGGCACATGAGCGCAAACTCCCCGGTCACTTTCCTCAGGCCTCTCAGAAGAAAGTAACTGAATCCCATCGCTCTTTTTATTGTCCCAAACGGATGCTCTGACAAACACATTCGCTCTGCCGTTTTCTTTCTGTCAGGTTTTAGGAAGAACCTCACCACTTTCTGTTTCTCAAAGTGATATTTCCCGTTTTTGACGCCCTGCTTACCTGGCATACTTCCCTCGGCTTCCAGCCAATCTTTGCACGGCTTCTCCAGACAGTCTTTCGTGAAGTCTATTTCTTTCCACTCATTTTTGCCCTTGTAACATTTATTCCTGTTTGGGCAATGCCGGCATGCGTTCTTATTTGCGTATCTGATGTTCCCGTTTTTCTTTATACATTTCTGGCGGAGGATTTCTCCATTCGGGCAATACACGAGATTCCTCTCCGGGTCCCTGACAAAGTATCCTTCCTTTGCCCTCTTCATCATTTCTTCGGGTGTCCCGTAAATTGACTCTGAAACTCCCTCTGTCTCTGGCTCGTCACTGACTTTCCTTCTTACTTCAATAACTTCTATATCTGTTATGACATCCTTGTAAGCTTCAGGAATTACGCCGGCATGCAACGCCTTTTTTAACCCTTCCGGGTCTGTGCTTTCTGTATCTGCATCAGCTGCTCCTTCGTACGGTATCTCAAGTTGATACCCGTCTTTCCCATCATTGGTTATAACATGCGGGATAATCCCGTCTTCAAGGCACTTTATCATGTCCTCTTCACTTTCATATCCCCTGTCGGCAACTGCCTCGATGACGCCTTCCGATTCTTCCCTTACTTCTTTAAGCGTAGAATCCATAAGCCCGTGGTCTGTCACCTGGTTTGTCATTTGGAAATCACGGATTAAATGTGTTTCAGAATCAACTGCTGTCTGTGGGTTATACGCTACCGCAAAACCATTCTTACTCTTCATCAGTTTTGCATCTGCATCCGTAAGTGACATCTGCGACTGGCCGCTTTCTTCCATGAGCTTTTGATAGCCCTCATATTTTGCAAGGCGCTCTCGGGCTTCTTTCACCTTTTCTTCTACCAGCTCTTTTGTAAGTTTATCGGGATCTTCTTCAAACCCTTCCTCCTTATCTGCATCATCAAGGATACGGAGGTACTCTTCAATGTGGCCATTAAGCCACTTGATCCTGTCATCCAGCTTGTTTTTTGTAAAGTTATTATTCTTGGAATTGCAGGCATTGAACTTGCTCCCATCAATGGAGGTAAACCCCCACTCTACTGCTCCGGAAAGCCGCTTGTTAAACTCGTGAAAAATCTTTTTGAGGCTGTCTATGTTATCCTTCCGGAAGTCAGATATGGTCCGGAAATCAGGTTCGACTCCGCCAAGCATCCACCTGACCTCTACATTTACTTTACAGCTCCTCGCCAGTTTTCTGGAGGATTTGATCCCATTATCGCTTCCATAAATGTAAAGCTTGAAAAGGCCCTTCGGGTCATACGGCGGCCTACCTTCCCGGGACATCTCCTTCACACCAAAATCTGAAAGGTTAAGACTATCCACAAATGCATCTATAAGCCTTGCCGTACTATCCGGATCAACCATGGAATCCCATGTAGTCACCATCATTTGGTCTCTGTCAAATCCCCGTACATAATCCATCAATATCACCTCAAAATGTAGTATTCCCAACACTTGTATTATACTACGTCTGTTGGTATGCAGCCAGAATTTTATACACTTTATTCAGTTGTCAACGAATCATGAAGGGTTATCACAGCCTATAATGAAAATAGGAGGGGGCTGGCTCCACTACTGTTTTAGCTTCCTGTTTTGATTTATAATAGTTTTAGGCAGGATTAAGTTTGGACGCACCTTGGAGGATCTGCACCCTGTTTGTCAACGTAAATGTTTTGCCCTTGAGCACAGCATATTGTCGCGCCTTTTATGGTTAGCACGAGTAGCAAAGTCCGTATCACCTCGGGCAAATCTCCTGCCCATTCTATTGCAAAGGAGATGCTCTGTATGAAAGACCTTCTGGAAATTTCCTGCGGGCTGGATGTCCACAAAGATAAAATTGTTGCCTGTATCCTGACTGGTCCTTTGGGTAAGCCGACAAACTCTGAAATCCGGGAGTTTACCACATTAATCCCGGATATGATTGCTTTACGGGACTGGATCGTTTCTCAAAACTGCCATCATGTCGCTATGGAAAGCACAGGTATTTACTGGATGCCTATTTACGAAATACTGGAAGAAGCATTTGGCGGTGATATTACCTTGCTGGTTGTAAACGCACGCCATATGAAGAATGTCCCTGGCAAGAAAACAGACATGCGGGATTCTGAATGGATTTCCACCCTGTTACGTGCCGGGCTTTTGAATGGCAGCTTTATTCCCGAAAAAAGAATCCGGGAGTTCCGTGACTTAAATCGTTACCGTAAAAGTGTCATCCGTGATATCACATCCCAGAAAAACAGAGTTGAGAAGTTCCTGCAAAGCTCTGGCTTTCGCCTTTCCTCTTTTATTTCTGATATTTTTGGCGCTTCCGGCAGGAACATCATCCGGCATCTCACTGAGCATGGACAGATTGATCGGTCTGCTTTGGATTCCTGCTTAAAAACAAAGACAAGAAACCGTATAGATGAAATCCTCATGTCCGTAAATGGAACCCTGTCAGAACATCAAAAAGCCTTCCTGAAGATTCTTATGGACCATTATGACTCCTTAAAAGAACATCTTGTTGAAATCGAAAAGAGTCTTGAGGCGGACATGGCCCCATTTGCTTTGCAGGTGGAGCAGTTAAGCAGCATTTATGGAATCAGCACAACGGCTTCCTGCGCAATCATTGCTGAAATCGGCATTGATATGAAACCGTTCAAAACCGCGGAGCATATCTGTTCATGGGCAGGCCTGTGCCCCGGCAATAATGAAAGCGCCGGGAAACGGAAAAGCACATCTGTCACGAAAGGCAATCCTTACATAAAAAGTATGCTTTGTGAAATTGCCTGGGTAATCGCGGGAAAACGAAATACCTATCTGTCCGCCTGGTATTGGAGAATCAAACAGAAGAAAGGGGCTAAAAAAGCTATTATTGCCCTTGCACGAAAACTTCTTGTAATTATTTACACCATGCTAAAGCAAGGCACTCTTTTCGATGAATCCTGTTTTGAAGCCAGACGTAAAAGCAGCGAACAAAAACAGCTTTCCCGATACATACGTGAATTAGAGAAGCATGGCTACCATGTGGAAGCGCAAGCCTGATTTTTTGTAATACCAATATTTCACTGACGGCAGCCATTTATATGACTGCTTTATCGTGATACTTCCATGATTGTTGAAAACATTTGTTGTCAAGGTTCAGTTCTTGGCTACGAGTTTTATTTTCGTAGCAAGGTACGCATTCTTCTATATAAGTCATCTGCCTTTATGACAGATATCTCTACCATGATAGTTATATCAGATTAGACTGGGTTTTCGGACGGTCTGCCCCCCTTATTTCTTTACAGCTCTTTAATCGAAAAGAACATATATCCCTCTCCAGTCTGCGGGCAGCCATCTTTCTTATTCCTACGATTTTGTTCCCCCTATAGTTCATTAATCGTATCCGTAATCGCCATATTTCGAATCCGTTTTGTAGGAGCGTATACTGCCACGGCCGCACAGGTCACCACAAACACAGCAATAACACACAGCATTGTCACCGGCGGATGCCATACCATTCCGAAATACCGTGTGATCAGCAGAGTATGCAGGAAATAGCTGAGTGGAAGTCCGATTCCGCAGCCAGCCACGAGACCGGATACGGCATAGGTAAATGCTTCCGCCGTTATCATCCTGGTAAGCTGATCGCTGTCCATGCCCACTGCCCGCATGGCGCCATATTGTTTCGTCCTCGCCGCCACACTGATAGAAATGCTGTTAATGATATAGAACAAGGTAACCATTCCTATAATTGCCAGAAATCCATAGACGCCCACCTTTACAGTAAGATAAGTGGTATTACTTCCCTTATTGCTTTCTCTTCCATCTAAAAACATCACATCGCTATCGGCAAGCTTACTGATCTGCCGTACTGTCTCGTCATCCGCATCGCCGCCAAGCTGCACGCCGACCATTGTAAGTCCCTGCTCTCCGGTCAGTCTTTCAAAAGTTTCCTGAGAACAGATGACAAGCAGTTCACTTGGAAACAGGGCTCCCGTGACAGAACAGGTGATCGTAACCTCTTTTCCTTCAATCTGAACCGTATCTCCTACCTTCAGAGGATTATCTTTATTATAAACGGTCATAACCATATCGCTGTCTCCATAAATATCAGACAAATTTCCTTCCACCACCTCATCTTTTACGCTTTCAAATAAAAACTCATCGTAGGACTCCAGATTAATATGGTCGATTCCCTGCCGCGAAGAAACAGCCGGAACATTGTCCAGATAGGCGGTTCCGAAGGCGCTCTTAACACCGGGAATCCCCAGCGCCTTCTCTTTTACATCCTGTTCAAGTACCAGCGCATTGGCATAACCGTTCAGGGTAATATCCGGCTGCCAGGATTTCAGCGTCGGCATCAGCCCCTTTGCAAAATCCATACCAATCGAGAAACATAGAATCAGAATAATCGTAAGTGCAAAAGATGCCGTCATCAGAAACCAGTTCTTTTTAGAAGCGGTTGCATGATGAATACCCAGCGTCCTTTCTACTCTTCCAACTTCCCGTTTGATCGCACGCCGCCTCGCCGGGACGGTTTCTGAATTACCGGAAACCGCTGCAACAGGGGAAACCTTAGCCGCTCTCTTTGCAGGTGACTGCGCCGCTAACAAAACAGTAACAACACCGACCAATACGCCGCTCAGCAATCCGACAGGACTTATGGCAAATACCTGCATGGCGGCAAATTCTCCTCCGATACCATAGCGCAGGTACGCGCATATCCCCCAACTGACCAGTGTGCCTGAGATGACTCCCGCAGGTACAGCCGTCTTGCACCAGTTCAGGGCTTCCAGCCGCACAAACTGAATGATCTGCCGGCGGCTTGCTCCAACACAGCGCATCATGCCAAAGAATTTTGTCCGCTGAGATATATTACTATTCAGGCTTCCGGATATCATCAATACTCCTGCCAATAATACCATGACAAACAACACTGCTGCGATTCCATATATATTTTGTATAGATTTATTCTTGCTTTGCCCTGACAGTCCCATCGTAGCAGTATTGTCAGAAATATCCTCATCTGCCAGTCCATATTGCTCCCTGATATCTGCGGCAGTATCGGAAGACGCCTTCTGAAACTGCACATAGCAGGATGGATGTTCTCCCACTGTATTTGCCTCCATGATTGCATGATACGCCTCTCTTGTCATGTACACGGCAGCCAGATACGTCTGCCCCCTATAATATTCTTTATCATCGGAGCCAAAGCCAGATACCGTAAAAACCGTATCCCCGGCAGGCGTATGCACCGTCACCTGGTCGCCGGCCTGTACGTCCAAAGCAAGCTTTGCATTGCTGCTTAACATCACTTCATTATCGTTCTGCGGAACACTTCCCTCTTCAAGCGTATTGACAAGCTGAGTGATATAGGTGTCGTCCACGCCGTACAAGGCGGCTTTCTTTTCGCCGATATAATAGGGCTGATCCGCATCCACATTAAAGAAATCACACCAACCGATGGCCGCGACATCTGAACGCTGCGCGATTTTTTCTGCAGTCTCCTGTGAAATACCGTTGACCCGGATATGCCAGTTTCCGTGTTTCTCCTGCAGGGATTCGCTGTTTGTCCGGACAAACATATCAGCCACACTGAAAATAGCCGTAACAAGAAACACTGAGATGATAATACACAGAAGTGTCATACGATTCTGCCGCCTGTGTACACGTGCAGAGATCGGAATCAGGCTGAGATAACTTTTCATTCCCTGTCTCCTTTCCATTCCGGTCCGTGCATAACAGACGTCCCCCGGACGTCTTGCACCCTCCCAAAATCTGTCATTTCTCCGTCCGATACCTGTAAAATACGATCCGCTGTCTGTGCTATGCCCTTGCTGTGGGTGATCATGATGATCGTCTGTTCATATTTTTTTGAAGCTTCTTTTAAGAGTCCGATAACCTCCCTGCTGTTCTGCGTATCCAGGTTCCCGGTTGGTTCGTCCGCCAGGATGAGAGCGGGACGGGTAATCAGCGCCCGTCCGATTGCCACTCTCTGCTGCTGACCGCCTGAGAGCTGGCTCGGCAGGTGATGCCGGCGTTCCGTAAGATTCAATACTGCCAGCAACTCCTCCAGGTATCTCTGGTTTGGCTTCTGGTAGTCGAGCAGTACCGGAAAGATGATATTCTGTTCCACCGTCAGCTCCGGAATCAGATTAAAACTCTGGAAAATAAACCCGATATTCCTGCGCCGAAAGACGGTAAGGCTTTTCTCCTTCATCGCGAAGATATCCTTACTGCCGATATATATTTTGCCAAAGGAAGGCGTATCTAACGCGCCGACCATATTAAGAAGGGTACTCTTTCCGGAACCGGACTCCCCGACGACTGCCACAAATTCTCCTTTCGGCACCGAAAAACTAACTTTCTTCAGGGCATGTACAGCGGTATCGCCCTCTCCATAGACTTTAGAAATTGATTTTACTTCCAATAAATTCACAGATACAACACCTCTTTCTTCATATAAAAATTCGTACATCGAAAATGAATCCGGAAGTTCACTTTCCATGTACGAAAATCATAGCACGCAAATCCTACTGTAGTATTGCAATAATCCTACAATTTTGCAGGATTCTGCCTTGCGGTGTTGTCTGGTTCAATCTCGGCGGCTTTGGGATTGTTTTTGCCGATTTTCTTGGTGGGAAGATAAACGCTGTTCTTATCAAATACCTTTTGAGCTGTTCTTCACATCACCCCTACTCACCGGAAATAAACCCTGATGAAATGCTTAAACCACAGTTTAAAACAGAACATACACAGCGGAATAATTCCGCATACAAGGGAGCAAATTCGTAATAAAGCAGAAGATTTATACATAGATTACAGAAATGCGAAGATAAAGTATCCTGCTATTTTCGGCATCAAAAGCTAAAATACATTGAAAAGTACGGCTATTAAAAATGTCGATTTTTAATAGCCGTAGTAATATATCTGAAAATTCTTCCGATTTTGATTCAAGCAATCCATGTGTAGTGTCTTTCATAATAAACATCTGCTTGTACGGAGCGTTTATTTCGTCAAAATATTTCTGTGCAAGGCTAAAGTTCGTCTGATAATCCCTATCTCCGTTTATATTATAAAATGGCACTTTATAGTCAGTTTTGCCAAGTAATGAAAATTTTTCAAATTCCTTTGAGCCTAAAAACTCCAAATACACGCTGTAATCCGAAGTGATGTTATTGTAAATATCTCCAAGTGAGTAATATGGATTAAATACAACTGCTGCAATTATGTTATAATCCGTCGGGATATTCAAGAACAAGGTTACATCCGAAATATGTTCCCCAAGAATAACCAAGCAAGGTTATCTTATCCTTACCAAGATAGCCTAATAGATATTTTTGGGTTTTTCTACAACGATTGATGAACCTTTTGATTTATCGCCATTCAGCCACTGCCATTGTTCTGACAGTTCTATTCTACCATCACTTAAAATCTGTGGTACACTGTGACATTTCCCAATTCTTATCTGGTCGCTCAAATTAATATGCTGATAATAAAAATCTATTTCTCCATTCAAAGCAACCGTTCCAACTATATTTCCTTTTTTTATTTCTCCGCCATAGTAATCCGCCCATAAAATATTCTCATTTTGATGATATAAAAAAAGCGTTTGATTATCCACTTCACCATTTTCAGTATTCATCTCTGGTATAAAACATTTTCCATCATAAAAAATATCTGTATTAGGAACTGCTATATGTTTCTCCATTACTTCATAAGCTAACCTTACATTTCCATTGATAAATAATTCTTCATGCTTTAAAGTTTGATATCCCCTATGCTCATAAAAACAGGCTGCCGCAAGCGAAGCATCTAAGTAAATACTGGTGTTATTAAGAGATATTTCTTTTTCAAGACATTGCATAATATAACTGCCATATCCTTTTTTCTGAAAATCGGAAAAAACAAACAGTCTTGATATATGATTTTCCTTGCAGCTTCCTGTTCCTACTAAACAATCACCCGATAACAAAACTCTAACAAAGCCATTTTCTATATCTGCAGCAATGCTTTCCTTTGAATGAAGCCCACGGAAAAATTCAACTACTCCTTGAGGATAATATAAAGGATAAATAGCGTTAATCGTGTTCTGTACCAATTGATAAATTTGTTCAATGTTCTCTTTTTTTGCTATTTCGTATTTCATTAACACACCTCCATTAGCCAATTATGTCCTCTCCGCTTTTTCCAATGGAGCCAGTGTATACCTTCTCCATAACCTACCTTTCTGTAGAAATCATCACCGCCGCCAGTCATGTATTCTGCCCCTAATACTTTTAAACGTCTATAATGCTGTGTCAGCGCTGCCGCTGCCAATCCTCTTCTCCGATATTCCGGCACCGTACACAACGGTTCCATATAGGCAAGCTTATTCTCCGGAACCCACCACATTCCTGAAAAACACACGTAATCTTCATTTTCATCGGCAATAATGACATTATACTCATGGGTTGCGTGTGGCGGCGGCGCGACCGCACAATTCACCACACCAGTATATGCTTTATGCGGATTCCAAGGTATTTCGGAATCCGGAATATTCCAGTTTTTAAAAGGTCCAAGTTCCTCGGCGTTGAAACCATTCCATGTACATTTGGCAAGTTTCAGCAAATCACACTTAAACGGGTCAACAAAATGAAATCCCTCCGGGAGATCATAACTTAATCCCGATTTCCTGAAATCAAAGAGAAAGTCCGCATTTTCATATGATACCTTATATCCCTCCTTCTCTGCCGCCCGTATCAGCGCTTCCTGGCCTGAAAAAATCACTAATTCTCTTTCTCCGCCCAAATCCGGGAAGCTGTTCTGTGCATACTCAACCATTTCATCAGCTAGTCCTTCGTATCCAGGGCGTAAATTAAAAAAGACACTCGTGACAACAGCTTCCGTAAATACAAACCCCACTACTATATCTCCAGCCATCCAGAGCCTGTTCAAATGGAGATATTCTTTATCCATCCATTTAGATGTAAGCGCATACTCGAAAAAAGGAGCTGCCGCTCCATTAGCGAAATAAGGATCGTATATATCTGTCATAAAATTCCATACAAGATTAATATCGGTTAATATCTGAAATTGCTTTGTTTTTATATTCATATTCATCATCTCCACTAATTATATTTCATCCCTGCATAAATCATGAGCCCCAATCCACCGATAAAACAACCTCCAAATGCAATCCCCCCATCCAGTCTGTGTAATAAAATCAATAATTCCTGTAAGAATGATTCCTATTCCAATTGTGATCGCACCTTTTCCCATGAGTGCTATATATGCTTTTTTATCCGCTTCTGCTACATTCTTATAATGGTAGTTATGTATGAGATTTATCTTCTCCCATTTCCAAATAAGCCAGCCGATTATAAAAAAAACAATACCAATTACCGATAATACTATAAACTCTAACAACATTTTATACTCCTCCACCATCCAAACACCCCATATCTCTTAGCAGATCTTATTCATTCTCTGTCTTCATAATTTCCTCTGGAATCATAATTTCATACTCGCAGGTCAAATCTCCGTTCAGCACAGATCGTACCACTCTGCCCTCAAGCTCACTGTCAAGGAACGCCTTAATCCATGCCGCACTCTGTAAAGAATTCTCCTTACAGTTTTCTCATCTGCCATCGTTTCTAACCGGCTTATAAATGAATACATGTTGCGGCACTTGCAGTCAGCCTCGGTTTCCATATCCGGCAAGGCCATCTGCCAGCTTCAGCCAAAATGGTTCGCCCAGTTCCGAGCAAATCATCCTCTGCAGCCTTAACTGCCAGGTTTATTTTCGGCTGTTTCTCCTGATTCCCCGTCATCCCTTGCCAGTTCCTCCGAAAAGCCTACTCCAATATACTCTCCCACCGTACAAAGCATCCCATAGCTGTGCCGGATAGATTCCTCTGCCGTTTTTGCCTGAATAGTATGTAAGTATTCCTCACAGATCCGGAGCGGTATGTCCTTTTCTTTCTGCAGCTTCAGTAAATCCTGAACTGCATTTTCAGGCCGCGGTGAAAGTAGTCATGGTTGTAAATTGCTACGGCATCAGCTAACTGCATAATGATATGTCCGGCCAGTTTCCGGATCTCCGCAAGCGGATTCGGCTTACATATATCCTGATACAGCTTATAAGCAGCTTCGGCTCTTTTTCGTGCAGCGGCCTGCGAGACCTGCCTGTCTGCCAGATTGTGTTTCATTTTGGCCTGCAGCCGCTGAAACCGCTTTAGTTCTTCTGCTGAAGAAGAATAAATGATCTTCACATCTCCGACAAGCGGAATCAGACATTCTTCCAGCTCCGCAATGTTCCCGGCACGTTCCCAGTCCATCAGGAAGATATCATACCCTACGCCCGCAAGGATAAAAGTCTTTGCCAGCTCATACCCCCGCTCCGTCCTGGGACTAAAATAACAGTCTATATCTGATTTAGGATTTGCAGTTCCATTTATGAATGACCCATACAGCAATACCAGACTGATATCCTCTGCATATTCACGTTTTACTTTTTCTTCAATCCAAACCACTAATTTCTCGTTTATTGCCTTACTCACGTATTAATCTCCTTTCGGCCAGGATGACTTCATATGCAGCATTGTTCGTTGTTTCCATCAATGGCGTAAAACCATTTTTCAGCCAGAAATGTTCCGACTGCGGGTTTCCCTTTATCCAGACCAGCCGAACCGACTCATATCCCAGGGAGCAAAGATGTCTGCACAGATAATCAATAATCTCCGTTCCTATTCCCTGATTCTGCACCGAAGTATCTGTCATGAAAAATCCGATATATGCGATTCTCTTTTCCGGATAACCATCAATCAGATCCATGATCGCAATCAGCTTCCCATCCTGATAGAACCCGATATAATATTTATCCTCAATCACTTTGCCAGGTGGCAATATCCTCATATCCTCCTGAATGGCCTGCCGCGTAACAAAAGGCGGGCAATATTCATAGAACAGGACATTCTGGCTTTGCAGATTATATATTTCATCTATGTTCTTGTTGGTAAGTGTATGAACTTTATATTTATCTGAAAATAATTCTATCTGCATGATTGCCACCTCAGTTTTTCATTCTATCACTTACATTTGCCCAAAACAACAGGCCTTTCCATTTTTGCAGAATGAGAGGCAATTTTTGCAAACCTTTTCATCCATTCATATACTTTTGGAGCATTACTAAAATTTCCTGCTTTGAAAAACCTAACGTATCTTTACAAACTACCAAACCTTCTTGCTTCAACATTTCAAGTGACCGCCGAACCGTAGCCGGATTATATCCCTCTTGTTCTGCCAGAGTACGGATGACCGGCAGAAGTGTTCCTGGCTTATAAATAAACTCTCAATATACGGTATTTCAACTTCTTGGCAAGCTTATGGTATGGATATTTTCCGCTCATTTATCCCCCCTTTCCGCCATGGCGCAAAAACTGAAAATAAACTGAGTAAGTATCACCGTTCCCAGAAGAAGAAACCATTATTCACGAACAAATTTGCTTCTCCCTGCGCATTGAAATGGATTGGAATTACTGTCTGGAAGAAAGCAGCATACAATCGCTACTACTGCCAGCATAACCAAAAACACGATCACATCCTTCAAGATATTTTTTTCATAAGCAACACCCTCCTCGTACATTAAATAATTTTTTTACCACATGCTTTAAAATAGAGAATAACCGACAGAAACTATAAGAATAGCCGCCATCCCCCACAACACTCCCACATTCGAAGCCCTAAAAACCAATGAAGTAATACTGGTACAGCAATACATATCATTCCAATTACGCCAGATAAAATAACAGATATGCTTTGCTTTACCACTACCATCTCATTATCCCAATCAAATCTGGGAAAACAGCAGTTTATATAAGTTCCTTGTACCGCAGTAAATACCGAATAACATGCCGGTACAGCCAAAAGTGTGAATGACCAAATGGCATTAAACTGGAACCGTATCAAAACACCAGCGACAGACAACATATAGCCAATAGCATGAACCGTCAGGGTAAGGGGCAATTTTGCTTTTTATAAATGTCTTGTTTGATAGTGGTATGCTTTGTAATACCCATAAATTCCTGCCCTCCAAAGAGATTGCAGAAGCTGCCGGACAACTGATTGAAAGCATTGCTGCGATA